>DDWO01000017.1:0-17853 GCA_002345705.1 Acholeplasmataceae bacterium UBA2284
ATTCAATATCCAGCAGATGATGTCAATTCAGAATGGAAGACAACCCATTTCGATTATCACTCCTTTGAATCCAATTTATTAAAATTAGATATCCTAGGTCATGATGATCCAACCATGATTAAATTCTTAATGGATTATGTTTTCGAGCATCCAACAGAATTTCCTTTTGAGCGTGCTCAAGATATTCCATTAGATGATCCAAAGGTATATGAACTATTTTCAGGTACAGAGGTCATTGGCGTGAAGTCACATGAAATCATGAGTGAAGTCGCATCTTATGCAATACCTGAATTTGGAACACCATTTACAAGACAAATGCTAATCGATACAAAGCCTAAAACATTTGCAGGCTTAGTTAAAATTTCTGGTCTATCCCATGGGACAGACGTATGGATAAAAAATGCACAGGCTTTAGTGTCTGGTAATACTGAGTACGGTAAAATTCCATTTAATGATATTATCGCTTGTCGTGATGATATTATGGTTCAGCTCTCCGAGCGTGGTCTTCAACCACTGAAAGCCTTTGATATTATGGAGTTTGTTAGAAAAGGTAAACCAAGTAAGGATCGTGCAACCTGGTTAGATTACGAGCAGGAAATGAGAAGAAATAATGTACCAGATTGGTATATTTGGTCTGCAAGTCAGATTAAGTATATGTTTCCTAAGGCACATGCTACAGCCTATGTTATTATGGCGATGAGAATCGCCTGGTTTAAGGTTTATAAGCCATTACTATTCTATAGTGGATTCTTCTCAAAGAGAGCAGTTCAATTTGAATATGAAGTGATGGTAGCTGGGTCGAACGCGATAAGAAATAAGTTAACAACTTTAAATGAAGGTTATAATTTAAAGGTTAAGGATGAAAACTTAATTGTAACACTTGGTGTTGCATTAGAAATGACAAAAAGAGGATATTCCTTCCTACCGATCGATATTAATAAATCTGAAGCAACTACATTTACCATGGAAGAAAAGGGACTTAGAATGCCGTTTTCAGCAATAGATGGATTAGGCGAAAGTGTCGCACATGATATTATTGAAAAGCGATTAGAAAAACCATTCACATCGAGAGATGATGTCAAGGAAAGAACAAGAATCAATAAGACAGTATTTGAAAAACTTGAATCATTTGGAGCATTTAAGGATTTAAAATCGGAAAATAATGTAATTGATGCTGGTTTGTTTGCACTTTAAGAAAAGTATTATATAATAATATTGTATTTTAAAAAAAGGAGTTGTTCATTTATGCGTAGTTCAAATCCAGTATTTCGTTCAATTGAAAGAAGTGAAGCGTATGCCTCGACTGAAGCTGCTTCTTATAGAGGTATAGTCATAAAGACTGGTGGTTTATTACTCACTGCAGTATTGAGTGGTTATTTAGCATTAGCACACCTTCAAGAAATACTGTATCCACTATTTATCGCGTCTATATTTATTGCATTAATCGCTGTGATCGTTGTATCGGTTGCACCAAGAGTTGCAGCACCATTTGCAATTATATATGCACTTGCTGAAGGCGTCGTTTTAGGATTAGTAACTGTGATTTTTGAGTCAATGGCTCCTGGTGTTGCGTTAGCAGCTGTAGTAGCTACTGGTGCAATATTTACTGTGATGCTCTTCCTATATTCAAGCAGAACAATTCGCGTCACTCCACGATTTAGAAAAATCATGTATGGCGTATTATTAGGATTTCTACTATTTATTGTCCTAGGCTTTATTATGAGTCTTGCTGGAGTTGCTATTGAATTTAGTAACCCAATGCTATTAGGTATTAGTGCAATATTCATTGTATTTGGAGCATTGATGCTAACACTAGATTTCGATCGTGCAGAAATGATCGTTGAAAGTGGAGCAGATAGAACATATGAATGGGTCGTTGCTGTTGGTTTAATGGTAACAATCGTATGGATTTACCTAGAATTATTAAGATTCCTTGTTATTATATTTGGAAATAGAAATTAATAAATAATAACTCAATCATAAATCGTTGATGGGAAATAGTACTTAAGGTTAACCCTGTTTTAGAGAGCATAGGATGGTGAAATCTATGCCAGGCACTTTAACGAATTCATCCCAAAGAGATGCTAATCACATCCGGATTACCCACGTTAAGGGTTTTGAGGGCTAGAATCATTCTAGAACTAAGGTGGTACCGCGTAACAATTTACGTCCTTAGCATTTGTTAAGGACTTTTATTTTTTTTTGGAGGAGAGAAGATATGATTAATGAACTAATTGAATTAAAAAGACAGGCATTATTAGAAATTGAAGCAGCAAACACACTTCAAGAGGTTGAAGAGATTAGAGTAAAGTATTTAAGTAAAAAGGGTTCTATCTCTTTAATGATGGGCAAACTTAGAGAATTAACTCCAGAAGAGAGACCCGTTTTTGGTGCTTTAGTCAATACATCAAAACAGGAAATTGAAAATGCTCTTTACTTAAAAAAGACTGAATTGGAAAATATCGAGCTTTTAAGCATTTTAGCAAGTGAAAAAATCGATGTCACATTACCTGGATATCAATTTTATCAAGGAGGTATCCACCCACTCAATCAGGTCATTGAAGATCTTGAAGATCTATTTGTTGGTATGGGATATGATGTTGCTGAAGGACCAGAGCTAGAAAATGATCATTATAACTTTGAAATGATGAACCTTGCAAAAGATCACCCAGCAAGAGGTATGCAGGATTCTTTTTATACAGATGAAAACACATTACTTAGAACCCATACATCACCCGTTCAAGCAAGAACTATGCTAGAAAAAAAGGGTAAACCATTGAGAATTATTTGTCCTGGTAAGGTTTACAGAAGAGATGATGATGATCCAACGCACTCACATCAATTTATTCAAGTTGAAGGACTCGTTGTTGATGAAAATGTAACATTCGCGAATTTAAAGGATGCATTACTTAAAATGGTAAGACATTTATTTGGTGATGATCGTGTAATTCGTTTAAGACCCTCCTATTTCCCATTTACAGAGCCTTCAGTAGAAGTGGATGTTTCCTATGTGAAAAAGGATGGAAGCTTAGGCTATATCGAAATCCTAGGTGCTGGAAGAGTACATCCGAATGTATTAAAAATGGGTGGCTATGATCCGAAAAAATTCCAAGGCTTCGCATTTGGAATTGGTGTGGAGCGTATCGCTATTCTTAAATACAATATTGATGATATTCGCCATTTTTATACCAATGACCTAAGATTTCTTGGTCAATTTAAGGGGGTAAACCGATGATTATTCTAGAGAGTATGCTCAAAAAATGGATTACCATTCCAGAGAACATATTAGAGTTAACCAATCAAAAAATTATCGAAGTGGATGAATTTGGTCCACTCAATTCCTCAACCAATTTAGTTATTGGTCATGTTTTAACATGCGTTGATCATCCCAATTCAGATCACTTGCATGTAACAACAGTCGATTTAGGTGATCGTGTTGAACAAATTGTTTGTGGTGCATCCAATGTAGCTGCAGGTCAATATGTTGTAGTCGCTCAAGTAGGCACTGTTCTACCAGGTGATTTCAAAATTAAAGCCTCTAATATTCGTGGACAGGCATCCAATGGAATGATATGTTCACTCAAAGAACTAGATATTGATGATAAAAATGCACCAATTGAATTTAGAGAAGGTATTTATTATTTCGATGGACCAAGAGAAATTGGATCATCCGGATTAAAGGCACTTGCCTTGGATGGTTGGAAGATGACCTTAGGGCTTACTCCAAATCGTGCCGATCTAATGTCACATTTAGGCTTTGCCTATGATGTTGCATCCATGACTAATCAAAAGGTTAGTTTACCTAAATTTAAGATCAAAGAATCAACTAAACCAAATCCAATAACAGTAGATATTAAGACCAAGGGTTGCACTAGATATTATGCACGTCATTTTGAAAACTTAAAGGTTAAAGATTCGCCTTGGTGGTTAAAGAGTGCACTGATCGCTTCAGATATCAAACCAATCAACAATATCGTTGATATCTCAAACTATGTCTTAATTGAATATGGGACACCTCTACACATGTTTGATTATGATAAGATAAAATCCAATCAAATCGTTGTTAGAAATGCAAAAAACAATGAATTGGTTGTTACACTTGATGAAATTGAGAGAACATTAATTGAGGATGACGTCGTCATTACCAACGGTAAGGAAGTAATTGCAGTCGGTGGTGTCATGGGGTTATTCAACACCATGATCGATGAAAAAACAACATCTGTTGTATTAGAAGCAGCCTATTTCGATCCAAAGCATATCCTAAAAACAAGTAAAAGACTCGGCTTAAAGAGTGATTCTTCAATTCGCTTTGAAAGAGGTATTGATGAAGAAAGAGTCTATCTAGGATTAGAAAGAGCTACAGAGCTTTTAATTGAGCTTGCAGGTGCTAATGTTTCCAAGGGTGTTTCATCTTTAGTAACCAAGGAAAATAAAAATCCAAGCGTATCTGTCCCTAAAACTTACTTTAATGAATCCCTAGGGGTTGTTATTCCAGAAAAAGAACTTTTATCCTATTTTAACTCCTATAACTATACCTATGAAATAAAAGATAAAACCTATGAAATCACAGCACCCTCTTATCGCAGAGATTTACTAATTGATGCAGATTTCCTAGAAGAAATAGCACGTATGTACGGGCTAGATCGTATTCCAATGAAATCAATTGATAAACCACTACCAGGAAAATTAACATTCAAACAAAAGCGTTTAAGAGCATTAAGACATCATTTAGCAAATCTTGGCTTTAATGAAGTGATCACCTATTCATTACTCGCACCAAACGAGGTCTATCGCTATAACAAGATGGGTGAAGCTGTATCGATTTTAATGCCACTTTCTGAGGATAAGAAAACATTACGACAAAGTTTAGTTCATGGCTTACTTGAGACAATTAATTATAACCAATCTAGACAAAATGAATCTGTTGCTGTCTTTGAAATGGGTAACTGCTTTGCTAAGGATATTGAGCATATGCATCTAGGCCTTGCAATGTCAGGTCTATGGCATAAAAACCCTTGGAAAAAGGAAGCATTAATCCCAGATTTCTATACAGTTAAAGGCATCGCAGATAGTCTATTCTTACCATTAGATATTGAATTAGAGTATAAAGAATCAAGTAATATCGAAGGATATCATCCTTATCGTCAAGCAAGCATTTATTATCAAAATCAAGAAATAGGAATACTTGCTGAGCTTCATCCAAATGAGACGAAAAGATTAGGCATTAGTCCTACGGTTATCTTTGAAATTAACTTAACGTCATTACTCATTAATCCAGTTCAAATCAATTACACTCCAACTACAAAATATCCAAATATCACTAGAGATTTAGCAGTTGTAGTCGATGAGACTGTAACATCCTCTGAACTGATTTCAATGATTAAACAAACCGTTAAGAAAAATTTGGTACAAATCGATGTCTTTGATGTCTATCAAGGATCACATATTGAAAAGGGTAAAAAGTCAATTGCCTTTAACCTCGTATTTAACGATTCTGAAAAGACTCTTGGAGCTGACGATGTTGACCAATTGATGAAAAAAATTACAGGTAGACTCAGTTTCTCCTACAAGGCAGTCATTCGAAGCTAAAAACCTGATTCGTCAGGTTTTTTTCATGGAATTCTACCTTTTTCGTGTATAATACTATATAGGTGATAATATGCTAATCTATGATCTGACTCTAGAAGAGTTAGTTGAATTTCTAAACAAAAACGGACATAAAAAGTACCGTGCGGACCAAATATGGAACTGGTTATATAAACAGAAAGTTCTATCCTTTAAGGAAATGAACAATCTACCAGATGATCTCATAAAGCTTCTTGAGGATAACTTCAAAATAGAAGCACTTGAACTCGTGCTCAAGCACATTAGTCAGGATGGAACCATCAAGGCTTTATATAGCTTACATGATGGTCATTTAATTGAATCTGTTTTAATGAAGCATCATTACGGAAATTCAATTTGTGTAACTACACAGGTTGGATGTAATATTGGTTGCTCATTTTGTGCATCAGGACTTCTCAAGAAGAAAAGAGATTTAACCGCTGGTGAAATTATTGCACAAATTATTGAAACTGAAAAGATATTAAAGGAAAGAATTTCGTATGTAGTTGTGATGGGGATTGGTGAACCATTTGATAACTATCAAAACCTATTGAAGTTCTTATCTACAATCAATAATCCAAAGGGACTTGCTATTGGAGCTAGACACATCACAGTTTCCACATCGGGAATTGTTCCTAAGATTAAGGAATATGCACATATGGGATTACAGGTCAATCTAGCGATTAGCTTACATGCTCCAAACAATGAAATTCGTTCAAAATTAATGAAGATCAATCAAGCATACCCTATTGAAGAAGTCATTGGTGCGATTAAATATTATTTAAGTGTAGCAAATCGTAGAGTTACGATTGAATATATACTTATCGATGGTTTAAATGACACTGCTGAGGTCGCTAATGAGCTCTGCAAGGTGCTTAGAGGATTGAATGTGTATGTGAACCTAATTCCATATAATGAAGTGCTAGAAGCACCATATAAGCGTTCTAAAACAGAAACCATGGTTGCTTTCTATGATATATTAATGAAGAATAAAATCCAAGTTACATTAAGAAAAGAACAAGGTCACGACATTAATGCTGCCTGCGGACAGCTTAGAAGTCAACACCTGTAGGAGGTAAATTTGAAAAAAGGCTTTATCAAGAAAATGATATCGAATCAGTACACACTAATTGATCAAGAATCTCATGAAGAGATTATCGCAACTGCTAGAGGAAAACTTAGATACATGAAGGTAACGGAAGACTCAAGTTTTTCAAAGCAGTTAACTAAAAAGACAAAAATCGAACAAAAAATAACAACCATCAGTCCGAAGGTTGGTGATTATGTCTATTACGATGATTCAGAGGATCAAGTCATTATTCAGGAAATACTTCCAAGAAAGAATGATTTGACACGTCCTGATGTCTGTAATGTTGATCAAGTACTCCTCGTTTTTTCAGCAATAAATCCTGAATTCAGCTTCCATTTATTGGATAAATTTTTAATTATCATGAATCAGGAACACTTAACTCCTGTAATTATTATATCTAAGATTGATTTAATTGCCGATGAGCCATTAAATCAACTCAAAAAAGATCTTAAATATTATGAAAAGATGGGCTATGAAGTCTTTTATGTCAATTCGAAACAAAGAATTGGTATTGATGTCCTAGCACATATATTTAAGGATAAATTAACGGTCTTGGCAGGCCAAACTGGAGTTGGAAAATCCACTCTTTTAAACGCTTTAATGCCAGAACTTCATTTAAAAACTCAAGAAATATCTAAGGCTTTAGGTCGAGGAAAGCATACAACAAGACATACTGAATTATATAGCTACAATGAAGGGTTTATCGTAGATACTCCTGGATTTTCTAAGATCGAGTTTGTAATCTTTCATGTCGATGAACTAAAAAGCTTTTACCCAGATTTTGAAGAGTTATCTAGAGATTGCAGATTTACATCAAGCTGTCTACATTTAAATGAGCCTTCATGTGCAGTCAAGGATGGAGTAGAATCGAAAAAAATACTTTTAACAAGATATGAAAACTACGTTCAGTTTTGTGATGAGGTTAAAAATCAAAAAGAAAGATATTAGGAGGTTTTCATAATGAAAATTGCACCTTCAGTATTAACTGCAGATTTTGCAAATTTAAGAAGTGAACTCGAATCGATTTCGAATGCAGATCTTATTCATCTAGATATTATGGATGGTCATTTCGTCCCCAATATCTCATTCGGTCCTGCAATTGCTAAGGAAATTGAAAAAAATACACATCTTCCCTTAGATATCCACTTAATGGTCACTGATCCATTGCAATGGATACCTAAATTTTCATTTCCAAAAACTAAATATATAACGATTCATACAGAATCAAATCATGTATCTGAAACGATACAAGCTATCCAAAAACAAAACATTGGAGTAGGATTATCCATTAAGCCTAAAACTCCAGTTCGTGCACTTATTCCATATATTAATGAAGTTAAATTGATTCTAATAATGACAGTTGAACCAGGCTTTGGTGGCCAATCCTTTATGACTGAAATGCTTGATAAGGTTAAGGAATTGGTTAAGATTAGAAAAGAAAATGGTTTATCCTTCGTAATTGAAGTTGATGGTGGTGTCAATGACTTAACGATAGAGCTATGCAAAGAAGCTGGAGTAGATATTTCAGTGGTAGGCAGTCACCTTTTCAATATGGAAAACCGTAAGAAAGGAATTGATTCTCTAAGATGAGAGTATTAGTCGTTACACATCCCACACCTAAAAACATAAAAGAAATCATGCCTTTAAAAGACTCCGATTATATTATTGCAGTCGATCAGGCAGTTTTTTCTCTATATAAACAAAGAGTCCCTATACACCTTGCGGTAGGGGACTTTGATAGCTTAACAAATCATGGTATGTTAGTCAATTTAAATGTAGTTAGATTAAACCCAATTAAGGATGTTACCGATACCCATCAAGCTTTAGTTGAAGCTAAGAAGATTAACCCAGATGAGCTCTATTTAATCGGTGGTATTGGTGGAGAAAGAATTGAGCACTTTATGGCGCATACGATGTTCTTTAACGAGTTTCCTGAAATGATTATCAAAGATGAGAATTCTACAATCTATGTCCTAGATAAAGGTATCCATGAATTTGAGGTCAAGGATCAATATGTATCATTTTTTGCGTACCCTAAAGCAGTCTTAACACTCGTAGGATTCAAGTATGATTTAACCGAATATATTTTAAATACCTATGATCCTTTATGCATAAGCAATGAGCTTACGGAAGACAAAGGATTTATCGATATTAAAGAAGGTAAGGTAATTGTTGTTATTTCAAAGAAATAAGCGACCTAGATAAAAAAATAAAAGGCGTTGGCCTTTTTATTTTTAAACGCGTTCTAAATTATTCTTTTTTAAAGCACGAGCAGAAACTTTTACCTTAAGTACATTCCCGTTTTCGTCTTTTATACGTACTGTCTGAAGATTGCTCTTCCATGTACGGCGAGTCGCGTTTAACGCGTGACTGCGTTTGTTACCAAAAATCGTCTTTTTACCTGTTACGTAGCATTCAGCCATATTCTCACTCCTAACTGCACAACCTAATTTAACATAAAAAAATTAAAAAAGCAACCAGAAAAGCAATAATCAATTAAATATTTATTAAATTATCCCTAGAGACCTAAATGAACGATGATTTGACACTATTTCATAGAAATATGATATAATAGCAATGTAAATAAAGAGGTAAGAAAATCATTGCATTTTCATGTTTTAAATGCTATACTGAAAAAGTATAAAAATGTATGAAAATAAACTAATCAATTTATCGATATTTATATACGCAACATTTTTCCCAAATAAGAGGAGGATCATTTAATGGCGAATCAAACAGTCAGTGGAACTCTATTTAAGAAAATGGTAACTAACGGAGCAGTAAATCTAAAAAACAATCACAAAGAAATTGATCATTTGAACGTATTCCCTGTACCTGATGGAGACACTGGTACGAATATGCAAATGACAATGATGGCGGGTATTAAAGAAGTAAATAGTCTTGATTCACAATCAATTGTTGATATTTCAAAAATTTTATCACGTGGACTACTAATGGGAGCAAGAGGTAACTCTGGAGTTATACTTTCCCAATTTTTCCGTGGTGTTTATTCGGAAATCGCTAAAATTGATAATGGATCAGCTACAGTTCCTGAATTTATCCAAGCATTAGTTGGAGGATATCAAATGGCATATCGTGCTGTTATGGATCCAGTCGAAGGAACTATTCTTACCGTCGTGAGAGAATCTGCTGAAAAAGTACTCCGTGAATCATCCAATTTAAATAGCGTGGAAGAAGTTTTAAAACTATATTTAGAACAAGCTAAGGAAACATTAATCAAAACCCCAGATTTACTTCCTGTATTAAAAGAAGCAGGTGTAGTAGATAGTGGTGGTGCTGGTTTTATAAAAATAATCGAAGGATGGGTTATGGCACTTGAAGGTCAGATGTTAAACGAATCTGAAGCTTCATTTACTCCATCGAAGAAAGAACATTATCATGGTGCTGAAAATTTAGGTGCTGTTGATATTAAATTTGGATTCTGTACAGAATTCATTGTTAAGCTTCACAAACCAGAAAAATTCAATGAAAACTTTATGAAGGACCCACTTTCTCAAATGGGTGATTCATTGGTAGTTGTTACTGATGATGATCTACTCAAGGTACATGTCCATACCAATCAACCAGGTGTTGCATTAACACTCGCTCAAAAGTATGGAGATCTACAAACGATTAAGATTGAAAATATGAGAATTCAACATTCTAATATTATGGAAAACGCAGATACACCAATACACCAAGTTGAAAATCAATTAAAAATGCCTAAGAAACCTAAAGCTAAGTTTGGTATTATTGCAGTAGCTTCTGGTACTGGTATCCAAGATGCATTTAAAGAATTAGGTGTTGATTTAATTATTGATGGTGGTCAAACCATGAACCCATCAACTGAATCATTTGTGAAGGCAATTGAATCACTCAATTGTGAACATATCATTATCCTACCTAATAATAAGAATATTATCCTATCAGCTGAACAAACGTTAGACCTATGTCCAGATCGTTCAATTCGAGTACTTAAGACAAAGAGCATCGCTCAAGGCTATTCATCATTAATGGCATTTGATCCAACTCAAGATCTTGATGAAAATTTTGAATCGATGACTGATATTGTAACCAATATGCGTTCAGGTGAAATTACTTATGCTGTAAGAGATACTGAATTAAATGGTGTCAGCATTAAAAATGGTGATTTCATTGGAATCACTAAGGGTGAAATCAAGGTTTCAACACCATCCAGATTAGATACTGCAATTGCACTTCTAGATGATATGGTTGATATGGACCGTGAAATCATAACGATTTTCTATGGTAATGATGCAGATGAAGATGAACTTGATAATATCGTTGCACATGCGAAGAAGTTAAACCCTGATATCGAAGTGGAAACCATTGAAGGTAAACAAGATATTTACACCTATATCTTCGCTGTCGAATAAGAAAAAAACTCTTAAAAAGGTGCTTGCACCTTTTTTAATGGCGGACGTGGTGGAATGGTAGACACGCATGTTTGAGGGGCATGTGGCCGCGTTAGGCCGTGTGAGTTCAAATCTCATCGTCCGCACCAAAAAACAATTACAAAGACTCGTGAGAGTCTTTTTTCTTTAAAATTGAAAATAATCTTCATTTATGATATTAATAGATTAGGTAATATTTAAATTACTTATATAAAATCAATTATTAACAGGTGAGGTTTAAGGATGATAAATTATAAAAAATGTTCACCAAATGATATAAATGATATGTTTGAAGCCTTTACCAAGGGCTTTTCTGATTATATTATAAAATTTGATATAACCAAAGAACGCTTTATCGAATTATTTTTAAAGATTGAAGGAAATCATACAGAATACTCTTTTATTGCTTATGATCAAGATATTCCGATTGGACTTATATTAGGTGGTATAAAGATTTATGAAGGTGTTAAAACACTCAGATGTGGCACACTTGCTATTGATCCTCAATATAGAAAACAAGGTGTTGCACAGGAGCTTTTCAATAGACATTATTCAACTGGTATAGAAAATGGATGCCAACAACTCTTTCTTGAGGTTATTAATGGCAATGACAAAGCAATTTCTTTTTATCTAAAGCAAGGCTATGAGATCAAACACAATATTTTTTATTATCAACTAAAGGACTTATCTTCTCTAAATCATCAAGTACCTGATTGGATTCATATCAAACAAATCAGTTTTGATCAGGCGCAATCATTTTATAAAGAACATGATCAATCTCACATCAACTGGCAAAATGATTTTGATTACCAAAAACACTTCAACAATATTACTTGTTTTGGTTTTTATGAAAATGATTTACTTATTGGTGTCTTAGCAATTAGTCAAACAGGAAAAATATTCTATCTCTATGTCATCAGTTCAAATCGAAAAAATAATATTGCTAATCATTTATTAAGTTTTGCGATTCACAAATTCAATATAGAAAATCTTAACATTTCTATAACAGATAACGATGAATTAAAGCAATTTTTAATTCAAAATAGATTTGTTCTTCAATCCCTTTCTCAACATGAGATGTATTTACAGATCTAATTCAACAAATTCACCATTACAATAGAGGAGATTATTTTTTATGGAACATAAAGTAAATGTAAAATGGACAACGTTTTTATGGGATGTATTCATGTGTTCACTTGGATCATATGGTGGACCTGAAGCGCATTACGGTGTTTTCTCATCCATACTCGTGAAAAAAAAGAAGTACATCAATGAAGAAGAACTCACAGAAATGATTGGTTTATATGCACTTGTCCCTGGACCAAGTAGTACACAAACCATTACAGCCATAGGATATTATGTAGGTGGACCATTACTAGCTATATTAACATTTCTAGTTTGGGCATTTCCTGCTATTGTGACCATGGGTTTAATTGGTGTTTTCTTTACTCAAATAGCTGCTAATGATGGCTGGAAGCCTATAATCACCTATCTACCTGCTGTTGCAGTTGCGTTCATTATTTATGCTGCAATCACCTTATCTAGAAAGGTATTAAAAAAATCATTTGACTATATATTATTTGTAATCATGCTAATTCTAGGCTTATTACTTGTTGGCTATTCAATGTGGGTTGTGCCTTTGCTTTTAGTATTAGGTGGAATTATCGTCTTATTTCCATATCTTAAGACCAAGTCAGAAGTCAAAGTCTCACATCAACCGAAATGGTATATATTAGGAATTGTTATTTTATTAGCAGTGTTTAATGAAGGGTTAAGAGCATTTATCACTGCTCCATGGGTAACCTTGTATACATCATTTTATCGATATGGGTATTCAGTAATTGGTGGTGGTCAAATTGTCGTGCCATTGATGATTCAAGACCTTGTACAGACACAATCGCTCATCACACTTAATGATTTTTTAGCTGGTTATGCTATTGACCAAGCGATACCAGGACCATTATTTAGCTTTGCTGCATTTGTATCATCTAGATCATTTGCAGGCTCAGGATTTTCATTTCTAGCTGGTTTAATTGGAGGATTAAGCATATTTCTACCTGGGATATTACTTGTTTTCTTTATCTTTCCAGTATGGAAGTCGACACGTGCTATACCGCAAATGAAATACTTTTTAGCAGGTGTTAGTGTGACTGCAGCCAGTTTAATCACAATGACAGCAATCAATCAGTCGATAGAACTACCTGTAAACGTTGCAGTCTATGCGGTACTTATCATTTCTACATTACTCCTACTATCAAAAAAAGTACCCGCACCTCTAATTGTTGTCTTAGCTGCAATTCTAGGATTTCTCATTTAGCGCTTTATCTGATTTGCATATGAAATTTACTCCTAAACAGGAGTTTTTTTATTATTTTAACTATGCGAGACTTCTAAATTAATTAATTCTTTTCATTAGCATTTAACAAAATACACTTACATGTTATAATTAATACATCATTTGAGGTGGTTTTATGAAATTATCAACCGGTATGACTGTACCAATTCACAGCTACAAGCATAATAAAAAGCTGCACCGTATCTGGAAAAAAACCGTGGTATTATATCAAGATCAAAATGTATTAGTAACTGCAAACAATAGAACAAAGGTTATCGAATCTGACGGAAGAAGCTGGCATACCAAAGAACCAGCAATCTGTTATTTTTACTCAGACCTATGGTTTAATATCATAGGAATGCTTAAAAAGGATGGAATCTATTTTTATTGCAACCTATCAAGTCCCTATTTGTATGATGGTGAAGCCATCAAATACATTGACTATGACTTAGATGTTAAGGTATTTCCAGATGGGAAATATGTTCTACTAGATGAAAAAGAATATGAAACACATCTAGGATTGATGTGCTACTCAGAAGAAATTCAAGCCATCATTAATGAGCAGATACAAGTGTTGATTAAAAAAATCGAGAATAAAGAAAAACCTTTTTGTCTATCAGACATTAAAGTTTTTCATGAACAATATAAAAAATTAAGCAAAAAGTGAGGATATCATGAGACTTCTGAATACAGCAATCAAAATGAGTTTGGTTGGTGTTTTAGCGAGTTTACTTGCTCGTTCTTTAAGTCTTGATTATTGGCTGACTGCTGGTGTTTTAGCAATATTATCGATTCATTTAACAAAAAAAGATTCTATTGTAGTATCAGTTAAAAGAGTAGTAGACTCTATATTTGGAATTATGCTTGCTACACTCATGTTTATAGCCTTTGGATATAATTTTTTCGTATTTAGTGTGTTTGTCTTTATATTCGCTTATGCTTCATGGGTTTTAAAGGTAAATGATGGAATTGTACCAGCAATCGTTTTAGTCACACATCTTTTAATGCATGGAGAGTTTTCTTTTAATTTGATAGGAAATGAGCTTGCATTATTATTTATCTCTGTAGGGATTGCATCCATCTTTAATCTCATTTATCCAACGCAATCAGAAAAAGAACTTGATAATCATGTTTTATCCATTGATCAACTACTTAGAGACCATTTATTTATGCTAGCAATATTGTTAAAGGATCCAGAATATAATGATGAATATTATCGTCATTATTCAATGGTGGATAGAAAAATTTCTGACACGATTGATATCGTTGAATTGGTTGATAAAGATTTACTCTTTTATAATGATCACAGCTATTTAGCTTATCTTCATATGAGAAAAGAACAGTCAAGCTATATTAGACATATGTATCAGCAAGCCTTAAAAATTAAAAAAGTGCATCCAAATGCTTTAAAGATATCAGATTTCATTAAAGAACTCAGTGGTGATATTGGAGTCTATAATAAAGCACATGCACAATTGAAAAAGCTAGATCAGCTTCAACAAATATTTAAGGATGCACCGCTACCTGAAACCAGGGAAGAGTTCGAACTTAGAGCAAAGCTCTATCAAATCTTAGTCGAAGTCGAATCGCTCTTGGTTGTTAAAATTAACTTTCATCATCAATACCCAGAATTCGGAAATAAACACCTTATCGCTTAAGGTGTTTTCTTTATGCGCATTATTAGAAATCAAAGTCTACAAATGATAAAATAGAAGTATCATAAAAAAGGGAGTAATCATATGAATTTCTTTAAAAATTTTAAAAACTTGTTATCTGAATCGGTAACAACTCTTGTTATTGCAGTCATTGCAGTATACGTGTTAGTCACCAATTTTGGTGGAATTGATAATCTTTGGTTGTTTCTAGCAGCCTTTGTACCTCTCGTATTGGTATTGCTTGCTGTATTAGGACTTCAAATGTCAAAGAAGTCTATGGCAGCACATACTGTTTTACTCATCACCTTGTTTCTTGGTGCAGGTAGAGCATTCTTATTAGCTATTACATCATTTGATTTTGGATCATTTTCTTTTAGTGCTAATTTTTCATTAGAACTGATTATCAACTCAATCATCTTCGTGTATTTAGCATTAGTCGTCCTTTCAGGATTATTAACCAATGAATTCAAGGGTGGATTAGGCTCCTCACCTGTTGTGATGTCTGCATTGATCGCCTTTCTATTCTTCTTTTTTAGAGATGGATTTAGTGGAGCAGTATTAAAAATATTCCCACCAGTTATAGCATTAATGTTTGGTAGTCCATTCTACGCAATTGTCTTACTGCTTGCTGGGGTTGCAGATGTACCATTTAGATTTTTAGATGTATTGTTTAATGGTGATCTTCTTGCAAGTCCAATTAGTTATTTCCTATTTACTGCATTTGCGTTTTATCTCATCTATGGCGCAGTCAAGGGATTGCTAAGCCACAAAAAAGAATAAAGAATAGGGTCCAGCAAAATTGCTGAACCCTTTTTTAATGCGCTGATTCCTCATACATTTCATTCACGTCTGGTAATACGTTAATCTCTCCAGCCTTATGAATTGATATTTTTGCGAATACTGGTCCTAGTGTTTCATAGAATAATACACTTGCCATAATAATCGTAGTGATTTGAACAGAATACATTGGAAGCTGCTGCATCACAATGACAGATAGACCGATGGATATCCCACCCTGGGGTAATAAGGCAAATCCTAAATACTTTTGAACCTGTGGCTCGGCATTCACCGATTTGGCACCGATATAAGCACCTAATATCTTTCCTGTCGCTCTTGCTACAATGTAGGCTGCTCCAATTAGTCCTACAGTATAAAGTATCTTTAAATCAAGTGCTGCTCCAGCGATTGTAAAGAATAGAATATAAAAGATTGGAACGAAATCATTGACCGCAGAAAATGAACGATTTGAGAATACTCTTAAGTTAGCAAGTGTAGCACCCATCATAATGTTTGTTAAAAGTGGTGAAAAGTCAAGAACCTTAGATAATCCAGTTGCAATACCAACAAAGAATATCGTTTTAATCTGAAGTTCATCCTTTGGATCAATTTTTTTAGTTAATAAGGATAATACAACCCCTAGGACTAAGCCTAATAGAAGGGATCCGAATATTTCATATATTGGAACACCAATGATTTTAAAGATTGAAAACTCAGTGCCTGATACTAAAATTTTAGCAACCGATATAGCAATTCCAAATGCGATAATTCCAAATACATCGTCAAGTGCTACCACAGGTAATATCGTTTTTGTTACAGGCCCATAAGCTCTATATTGTCTAATGACCATAATGGTTGCTGCAGGAGCAGTTGCTGCTGACATAGAAGCAATCACTATTGAAAACGCGAAGTCTTGATTGAAAATGAAGTACATGACTGAAAATACGACTGCAACAGCACCAATAACCTCTGCTAATGTAATAATCGTAATCTTTTTACCCATTTGGATAATATCCTTAAGCATAAATTCACTACCAATACCAAAAGCGATAAAGGATAATGTGATCTCACTAATAATTTCAAATGATTTTGCTTCTTCACTAGAGACAAAGTTGAATAAAGATGGTCCAAGAAGAAGACCAGCGATTAAGTATCCGGAGACACTAGGAAGCTTTAATAATTTTGCTCCTTTACCAAAAATGAATCCCACAACAAGAATAATACTAATTTTTAAAATAATGTTCAATTTAACTCACCTTCCATAGTCTTTTCTTGTCTGGCTAACAAAAAAAGCACATAGTCTTAGCATAGACTACACGCTTGGTACTTACTCCTATGAGGTTAGCTGACGGGTTAGGGTTTCCAAGTTACCCTTCATATAATGATTCACCCCAAAAAACTGGTTCCCCCACTCAAATCAATGTGATTCGGAGACATACAACGTATTGAATTATAGCACAACAATTTGAAGTAAGCAACAACTAAGTGTATGAATGCATATAAATCAATGAAAACGCAAAAAAAAACTACGCTTTCGCATAGTAAATTGTCTTTGGAGCGGGCGAGGGGAATCGGACCCCCATCTCATGCTTGGCAAGCACGTGTAATAACCATTATACGACGCCCACGCTATCGTGCTTTTTTATGATAGCAAATTATTTAAAAGATGTCAAGCAGGATTGATAGAAATATTGATGTTTTTTGATGAAAAATTCATCTTTATTTTCAAGCATATGATTTCAGTTCAATTCATTTTCTATATTTATTAAGATAACTATTGAATAAATGAGATTGAGCTTAACGAATTAGGAATAACTTATAAGTTATAGTATAATTTAAGTAAAGCAATCAAAAAAGAAGGGGAGTGAACAATGTGAATATTTTAGCAGAAAAATTTAGGGATAATATTTTAGCTGTTGTACCAATAACATTGATCGTAATCATATTGAATTTTACAATTGTTCCCCTATCAACTCC
>DDWO01000017.1:17942-58520 GCA_002345705.1 Acholeplasmataceae bacterium UBA2284
TAATCGCTGGTTTTGTTTTAGGCTTTTTTATATCGGTTGCTGAACCAGGACTACTTGTTTTTTCAAATCAGGTTGACTTTGTCACCCAAGGTGAGATATCATCAATCAGTATTTTAATTAGTGTATCGATTGGATTAGCAATCATGATTGGATTAGGCTTTATTCGTATTATCTATAATCTACCACTTTATCGAATTTTACTTGTCTTATATTTAATTATTTTTGTTTTAGCATTTTTTACATCACCAGAATTTCTAGCAATCTCATTTGATGCATCAGGTGCGACAACTGGTGTGCTTGCAGTTCCATTTTTACTTGCATTATCTATTGGTATCACAAAAATGAAAAAGGACAGTAAATCTTCGGAAAAGGATAGCTTTGGTCTTGTATCCATCGCATCTACAGGAGCAATTATCGCGCTAATGATTCTTAGCTTTTTTAACAAAAATTTAGACTTTGCAGCACATATTCCTGAAGATATAGCAGATTCAACTGAAATCATCAATCCATTTCTTTCCATTTTATCTACAGTCTTCTATGATAGCTTTATGGCTTTATTACCCTTATTAATTATTTTATTCATTCTGCAAATAATTTTTTTTAAGCTAACCAAAAGGGCATTTACTAAAATATTAAAGGGATTTGTTTATACATTAATAGGTCTATTTATCTTTCTAGTTGGAGTCAATGCAGGATTTATGGAGGTTGGTTCTAAAATAGGATATACGTTAGCACTTTTAGATCATAAAGTATATATCTTAATTATCGCTTTTCTCTTAGGTCTATTTACAATTGCTGCTGAACCAGCAGTATCTGTACTAACTTATCAGATTGAAGATATTACATCAGGTTATGTGAAGAAGAAAGCAGTATTGATTCCTCTTTCTGTTGGTGTAGGATTTGCTATTATGCTTTCAATCTTAAAAATCTTAATACCTGAGTTACAGCTATGGCATATCTTATTACCAGGGTATATCATTTCACTAGCATTGATGTTTATCGTTCCAAAGCTTTTTGTTGGTATAGCTTTTGATGCAGGGGGAGTTGCCACAGGTCCAATGACAGCAACCTTCATTCTTGCATTCACCACAGGAGCAGCGAATGCAACTCCAAGTGCTAATGTATTACTAGATGGCTTTGGAATGATTGCGCTGGTTGCACTTGCACCAATTATTACATTACAGTTATTAGGACTCGTCTTTAAAGTAAGATCGAGAAAAGGAGGTGTCTAAAATGGAAAATATGTCGATGTTATCAAATTTTGAATTACTTTGTGTAATTGTCAATTATGGAGTTGGAAGTAAAGTACTAAAGTATGCAAAAGAAGAAGGTATCAAAGGTGGAACAATAATTTTAGGGAAAGGCACATATAAAAGACCAATACTTGAGTTTCTTGAGCTTACAGAAACGAGAAAAGAAATGGTTTTAATGATAGCGAGTCGAAAGATTATTAATCCAGCTCTTGAAGCGTTAAACGAAAGACTGAAACTATACAAACCACATCATGGAATTGCTTTTGTAATCCCAGTGACTCAGTTTTTAGGTGCTGGAAAATATGAGTATGATGCAAAAAATGAAATCGGAGGTCATAACGTGACTGAATATAACGCGATATTTACAATAGTAGATAAGGGGTTTGGTGAAAAGGTAGTTGATGCAGCAACTCTTGCTGGTGCTAAAGGTGCAACCATCATCAATGCTAGAGGATCGGGCATTCATGAAACCAGCAAACTGTTTTCTATGGAGATTGAGCCAGAGAAAGAAATTGTTTTAATCCTTGCAGAAAAAACAATAGTCAAACCAATCATCGACTCTATTTGTGAAGAACTAGATATTGAACAACCTGGTAACGGGGTCATCTTTGTTCAGGAAGTCCATCAAACCTATGGCATTAGATAAAAAGGTTAAAAAAAGAAAGTTAAAACTACTCCCTTTTCTTGTTTTAGCAGCCATTATCTCCTATTTTTATATAGGTATTTTTCAGTTCAGTCGATGGTTGAATTTTAGTGATGTTCATTCATCTTTATCGATACTAGATTATTTGCTATGGTTTTTTATAACCTTTTATCTATCATTAACAATCCATGAGCTTGGTCACTTTTTTTCCTTTGTTTTTCAAAAGGTTAAGCTTAGAGCATTATATATTACAATCTTTGTATTTCATAAAACAATCAAAGGCTGGAGATTTGCGATTAAGCCAAAGCTGATCGTTTTACTCGGAGGACTAGTTGTTCCTGACTTTGGTGATGTGAAAAATGATGAAGAATATAAAAAAGTTGTGAACAAATTTTCCAAGGCATTGATTGCTGCACCGATTGTAACAATTTCTTTCTTGGTGATTACAATCATAGCCTTTATCCTATCCATGTTCTTAATACCGAATACAACATGGATTGGGATATCATATCTCATCATGCTATTTGCAATCCCTATCAATCTTTTGTTTATATATTCCTTTACCCTTTCTAATCCAATGTTTTATGGAGATTTTGTAGCATATAAGAAAATAAAGACAGATGCTATCTTTGCTTTATCGATGATTATTCAATATTCTATATTTACCTTAACTGATTCAGAAGAATCTGATCACTATCTTTGGGAAAAATCAAAAAATATCTTGAGAGATATTCAAATTACTTCCTCACAATTTCATACAATGATTTTACTCAATTACATTGATGGTGTGATTAGAAGAGAAGAGAGCTTTGATCACGAAATTGATATTAAAATCAATAGAATTCCAATTCGAAGATATTTAAATAATGAACAAGGTTTAAATTTAGTTTATGATATAGTATGCTACCACTACTTTAATGGAAATGTGGATAGAGCGTATAAGCTTTATGACGATATCCAAAAGCTAGTAAGTGATAAGCTTGATGAAAAAATGCTTAGCTATTACAAAAACAAATATATGCATATCTTAAATATCGAATATCAGGATCAATTCCTTTCAAACAAAGATAATTATTATATAGGAAATAACTGGATATTTGATATACTAGTTGATCCTTATGAAATGCTAAAGGCACATCATGAGATATTACCTTTTAAAGAGTATAGTACTCCAGTTCAAATTGAAGAAATTGAAGTTTTAAATGAAGAGGAACAAAAAAGCGACTCAAATTAGAGTCGCTTTGCTATTTAACTGGTGCCCCCAACGAGAATCGAACTTGTATTTCAGCATTACCATTGCTGCGTTTTACCACTAAACTATGGGGGCTTTCATGCCTAGATTTGTTTATTCATGCATTAACGATTTTATCGTAAAAAGAAATGATTGTCAATTCATATCAATAAAAAGTAGTTTTTTTGGGTATTAATAAATATAAGACTTTTGTATAGAAAAGTTTTATTATAGTAAGAATGTAGTACTTAAATGTTATAATAAATTCATAATTTATTAGTGGAGGAATATGAAATGGCAAGCAAAATCAAGAAACAAGTAAAGAAAAGTGTGAGAAAAGTTAAAAAGTCGCCTACATATAAATTCACTTCCATTATTTTAGCTATCATATTAGTAGCTGCAGGATATTATTACGCAACCTATATGATGCCTGATGCTCCAAACTATAGTGCAAATCAAAATGAGGACGGTTTTTATTATTATACATTAGTGAACTCTGGAGATTATTACTTTGACGCAAATGATTTAATAGGTGATGATTTAAAGGATGAACTTAATCAAATATTAAACACTGGATTTACTCCTACAACATACGGAGAGGCGAAAACATATTTAGCAATAGCTGATCAAAGCTTAACAGATTCAACTAAGGTATATAACGTTTATAACGGTGCTTTAGTTAACGCTGAATGGGATTCTGTTTCATGGCATAGAGAGCACATATGGCCAAACTCAAGATTAGGTATAGATAGAGTTAATGATTCAAGTAGAAATCAAGGCTCAGATCTTCATAATTTAAGAGCAATCACTCCAAGTGTGAATTCAAGCAGAAGTGATCGCTTCTATTTAGATGCTTCAGGGGAAAATCAAACTGTTACTGGTGGAGGCTATTATCCAGGAGATGATCATAAGGGTGATGTCGCTAGAATTATCTTATATATGGCAGTTATGTATGATTTCTTAATTGTTACTGATGAGGGATTAGAGGATGAATCCAATCACTATACAATGGCTGGAGCAAAGATGGGTAAACTATCAATTCTCCTAGAATGGCATAAGGAAGACCCAGTTGATGATTTTGAAAGAAGTAGAAATCAACATATCTTTGAAGCACAAGGCAATAGAAACCCATTTATAGATAAACCAGAATATGTTCATTTAATTTGGGAAGATAAAACCATTGATGAACTCACAGAAACGAATCCTTTGTTTATCCAAAATTCTCATCTGATGCTGGATTTGATTATATCGAAAAGAGGAATATTATATGTCTAGTTCATATCTATTAACAAAGGGAACCTATTTTATAGGGGACCCTGCAATCATGATTAAAAAAACAGATGAAGGCGACAAATTTATAACAACACTTTGGGATTTATTTTATAAGGATATGAATAAATTCCAAAAATTAACAATTGATAACGTAACAATCATAATCACTAGAACTGCAGAGGGTGATGGATTATATGGAGATGTTGGAACTGATACCGGAACAATCTGTATTCTAAGACTTGAAGATATCCAAAATGATGTAAGATTTAATGCAAATACGACCCTTCATGGATGTCACTACTTAAATGTAGTATCAGAAGAAGCAGTTACAGTCAAAGACTTTAACATTTATTTTGATAGCGGATATCAAGTGATAACAAATTCTGACACTGAATGAAAAAAGATGAAGAGCCCTATGGGCTTTTTGTACGAAATGTGATTATTTAGCGATTGCTATTTAATTCAGTAGCATTATATGATATATTTTTCTATGTAGAGGATGTGTTTTTATGAAGATGATCTTAAGATTAGTCAAACCCTATTGGCGAATGCTCACCATTTCATTGACCTTTAAGTCTGTTGGTGCACTTGCTGATTTATTTTTGCCTTGGCTAATTGCTTATATGATCGATACTGAAATTCCTAGACTTCAAGGGGATTCCACATCTAATTTAAATAGCTTATATATACTTGGTGGTTGGATGGTTTTAATCGCCTTTTTAGGCTTATATTTAAACGTAGCTGCGAATAGAAAAGCAGAAATGATTGCTGCTTTATCGGTAAAAGGTCTTAGACATGACCTATTTTCTAAGATTGAAAGATTATCAGCAAATCAAGTGGATCAAATTACTAGACCATCATTAATTTCAAGAATGACCACAGATACCTATAGTATGTATAATGCAACAGCATCGATGCAACGCTTAGGTGTACGTGCACCAGTTCTTTTAATAGGTGGAGTATTGATGTCACTCTTACTCGATCCATTACTCACATTAATTATGGTTGCTATTCTGCCACTGATTACAATTATTGTCTATTTCACATCAAGAAAAGGGATTCCACTCTATAAGAAGAGTCAAGGATATGTGGATTTACTCGTTAGAAAGCTAAGAGAATATATCACAGGAGCGAGAGTAGTTCGCGCATTATCAATGAGCGAACACGAGATGAATGCTTTTGATGAAGCCAATCAAAATACTGTCGATGCAGAATTAAAGGCTAATATTACGATGGCTAAAATCAATCCAATGATGAATACAGTCATGAACATCGGATTAGTGCTTGTTTTAGTAGCTGGCGCATATCGAATTGCAGAAGGTCAAACTGAAATTGGTAAAATCATGGCCTTCGTTACCTATTTTACAATTATATTGAATGCGATGATGAGTATTACTAGAGTGTTTGTACTCGCTTCAAGAGCAACAGCTTCAGCAGAGCGTATTGATGAAGTTCTTGATATGCCAGTTGATATGGTAGATGGTATTGAACTCATTGAAAAGAATCCATCTTTACCAATTATTGAATTTAGAAATGTCTATTTTTCCTATAACCAAAAGGAAAGTAACCTTAAAAATATAAGCTTTAAATTATACCAAGGTCAGACTCTAGGAATCATTGGAGCGACTGGATCAGGTAAAACCACAATTATTAATCTACTCATGCGTTTTTATGATGTGGATTCAGGATCTATCCTATTCTTTGGAAAGAATATTAAAGATATTTCACAAAATGATTTAAGAAAAAGAATCGGTGTCGTTTTCCAAAACGATTTAATATTCGCAGATTCTATATTTGGAAATATTCAATTCAATCGTAATGCAATAACAGATGAAGACATTGAAACAGCAACACGTGTTGCTCAAGCAGAATTTATCTATGAAAAAGCGAATGAAATGAATCATCAAATGGCTCAAAAAGGTATGAATCTTTCAGGCGGTCAAAAACAAAGAGTATTAATCGCAAGAGCTGTTGCTGGTAAACCAGATATTATGGTTTTAGATGATGCATCATCAGCGTTGGATTATAAAACAGATATGAACATGAGAAAATCCTTGAAAAAAGAACTTAAGGACACAACCATGATTATTATTGCTCAACGAATTTCTAGCTTAAGAGATTCCGATTTAATTCTTCTAATTGAAGATGGTGAAATTCTTGATTCAGGTACACACCAAGAGCTCATGGAATCATCAGAAATGTATCAAGAAATAGCTTACTACCAATTAGGGGGTGAGCAAAAATGATGTATGCAGGAAAACAGGGCAGAGGTAAAAATGATGGCTCTGATAAAGCAAGAAATACCAAATATGTATTAAAAAGACTTTGGAGTTACTTATATTTCTATAAGGGCAAGCTTGCCTTAGCTATCTTCTTAACGATTATAGCTAACGCATTATCTCTTGTAGGACCTTATTTAACAGGTAGAACCATATCAGCAATGGAAGGCGGAGTTAATTTTGAACTCGTATTCTTCTTTGCTGGTTTAATGATTTTCTTCTATCTTTTAAGCTCTCTATTAAGCTATCTTTTAGCGGTTGCTATGACAAAGATATCTCAAAGTGTTGTTTATAAGATGAGAAAAGATTTATTTGAGAAGCTAAATAAAGTATCTATTTCTTATTTTGATAGAAATCAAACAGGAGATATTATATCTAAAATGAGCTATGACATTGATACCATCAATACCTCACTCGCAAATGATGTCATCTCTATCTTTACATCGATTATTACAGTTACCATATCATTTGTCATGATGTTAATCATGTCACCAATCCTTGTATTGGTATTTGTTCTAACCATTCCAATATCAGTCGTTATCACTAGAGTATTATCTAAAATAGTTAAAAAGAAATATCGATTAAGAAATCAAAAATTAGGTGAACTAAACGGGTTTGCTGAAGAAATGATCACTGGACAAAGAACCATCCAATCCTATGTTCAAGAAGAATCAATCCTCCAAAAGTTTGATGAAATCAATGATGCAGCAGCAACTGCATCCTATGAGGCAGGCTACTATTCAACAGCAGTCGGACCATCTGTTAACTTTGTATCTAACCTATCGGTAGCCTTAGTCGGTGTCTTTGGTGGTATACTCTATTTCTTTGGTTCCATCGATATCGGAAAGCTCGCTAGCTTTACCCTATATTCAAGAAGATTCTCCGGACCAATCAATCAGATGTCAAATATTATCGCAGATATCCAAAGTGCACTTGCAGCCTCTGAGCGTGTATTCAACGTCCTTGATCAACCAGATGAACCAAAGGATATTGAAAATGCAATCGATTATCAATATGCAGTAGGAGAAGTAGAATTTAAGGATGTTTCATTTAGCTATGTTGAAAATACTCCTGTATTATCACATGTATCATTTAAAGCTCCAAAGGGCAGTGTGATTGCTATAGTTGGACCAACAGGAGCAGGAAAAACTACATTAGTGAACTTATTAATGCGCTTCTATGACGTCCAAGAAGGCGATATTATTATCGATGGTAATCCAACTAGGAACTTAACTAGAAAGAGCCTTAGAACTGCATTCTCAATGGTTTTGCAGGACACTTGGATCTTCCATGGCACTGTATTTGAAAACATTGCATATGGAAATGGCAATGTCAGTCGAATTGAAGTTGAAGAAGCTGCTAAAAAGGCTAGAATCCATTCCTTTATTGCACATCTACCAAATGGCTATGACACCATCCTAACCGATGAAGGGATTAACATCTCTAAGGGTCAAAAACAATTACTGGTCATCGCAAGAGCTATTCTATCTAAAACAAAGATGCTTATTCTTGATGAAGCAACCTCCAATGTAGATACACATACTGAAGTTCAAATCCAAAAAGCAATGCTCGCACTGATGGAAAATAAGACAACTTTCGTCATTGCTCATCGCTTATCTACCATTCAAAATGCTGATTTAATTCTTGTTGTAAATGATGGAAACATCATAGAACAGGGCACACATAGTGAGTTATTGGAGAAGAAAGGCTTTTATAATGAACTTTATCAAAGTCAATTTGTGTAAATAAAACTTTATTGTCGTAATTCCTTGTAATTCTTAAATCAGTTGTGTATAATGTAAATAGGCATTAAGTTGTCAAGTAAATATTAAAGGAGTATCGTAATGAAAGGCGTAGTAAAATGGTTTGACGCTGACAAGGGATATGGATTTATCTCATCAGCTGAAGGTAAGGACATTTTTGTACACTTTAGTGCAATTCAAACTGAAGGTTACAAAACATTAGCAGAAGGCGACCAAGTAGAATTTGATGTTAAAAACGGCGACCGCGGACAACAAGCGGCTAACGTAGTTAAAGTTTAATTTCCAAAAGGTATGGGGACTCGCAAGGGTCCCCCTTCTATTTGTTTGGATATAGATTCAGACACGAGTTTGACACGATTATATTAAATCGTGTTTTTCTTTTATCTATTGTCTATGATAGCGCTTTTATGTTATAATATGCTTAAAGATGGGAGCGTTGATAATATGGAGAAAGATCTATTAGAGGTAGAGTGCCAGCATCTAGCTAACGTAGTTAAGGAATCAGACCCAAAACAAATTGAAGAGGTCGAAAAGAGATTTGCCTTAGTCTACACTTATGATGCTGTTGGTATGGTAGGACAAAATAGAATTCCTTATGAGGACGTTAAACGACTCAGCCAGGCTAAAGCTCTACTCGGTTATAGCGAAAGAGAACAAAAGGAAATACTAAATCATCTAAAAGCTTTTGAATTTATTAAAAAAGAAGCAAAAGAAAAAATTCCATTTACAGAAGAAAAAATGAAAGACATGCATGAGATTTTGGTAGAAGGTATTTTCCAAGGTGGTGTTTATCGTAATGTAAACATCAATATATTTGGAGCTGAACACCAACCACCAGATTACGTCAAAGTTTATGATAGAATGTCTAAGTTCTTTAGAAATCTTGAACACTTTGAAGGAACAACTCTTGAAAAAGCGACATATGCACATGCAAGTATCGCTAAGATTCATCCATTTGTTGATGCGAATGGTAGACTCGCTAAGCTTGCCTTGAATTATTTCTTAATGGTAGATAAGTACTTACCAATTTCAATTCCGTTGGAACAACGTGAAGCATATATAGAACATCTTGAGGCCTTTAAACAAGAAAAGGATTTAAAGCCACTTGTTAACTTTTTTAAAGGACTTTTAATCAAACGCTATGAAGAAGTTTTAAAAGAACTAGATTTATGAGTGCGCAAGCACTCTTTTTTTTATTTTCAGTAGTTTTTCCTGTTTTATGATAAAATAGATAAAGGTGATACTATGGACTTAAAGATTGGTGAAATCAATCATTTGATTGTAAATAGAAAGACAGATATTGGATACATGCTTGATTCAGAAGAGGATCAAGTCTTTTTGCATAATAATGAAAGCCTACATCAGGAATTGAAGCCAGGCCAAGAGGTGGATGCTTTTCTTTATTTCGATAATAAAGGAAGACTTGCTGCTACTTTAAAAATGCCTTATATCACTGTAACAAACCCAGGATTTCTTACTGTCAGTGATGTTCATGAATCCTTAGGTGTCTTCCTAGATATGGGGATTGCTAAAGAGCTTTTATTATCACATGAAGATCTACCCTTTGACCATTCAGAATGGCCGCAAGTCGGTGATATCTTATTTATTAGTGTCAAAGTAAAGGGGAAATTGGTTGCTAAAATATCATCCAAGGAAGAGGTTAAGATTAAACCTGAACATGAGCTTAATCTTAAGGAAGCAGTGCTTGCAAGAGTTCAAAAAATAGGTAGAGAAGGTATCAATCTTTTAACTAGAGATGGACATTGGATATTCGTTCATCATTCCATGGTTAAAGAACCTATTCGCTATGGACAAGAAGTCAGTGTAAAGGTCACTTATCATTCTGAAAAAGGATATACAGGATCCCTTGCCCCGCAAAAGGAAATTGCTATTTATGAAGATGCGAATAACATCTTATCTTATATAATTAGAAAGGGTGAAATGGACCTAGATTCCAATTCATCACCTGAAGATATCGATTTAATTTTCAACATGAGTAAAAAAGCATTTAAAAGAGCATTAGGTCATTTATATAAGGAGCGTAAAATTGATTTTGTCGATGGCAAAACAATTTTAGTGAAAAAGTAGTGAACGAAAAAGATCCATTTGAAAAATATGACAAATTGTTTGATGAACAAGATAAAAAGCATGATCAACAAGTCAAGGCTTACAGAAGAGAGTCAAAACTAGAGGATAAACCTTCATTTGATAATCTTGAAAGAGATGAATATAATACAAATCACAGTCAGTCTAAGGAAGCAAGTCAAGCTATAGGAATAGTTGTTTCCATCGTGGTTGGTATTGTCATCCTAAGAAATATGGTTATATCATCATCACCTACAATTTTAGGTCGCATTATTCCAATTCTTATCATTATAGGTATTTCAACTAGCATTTACAAATATTTTAAAAACAAAAGGTGAATTCAATGAGCAACAACAAAAAAATGAATGATGCAGTCACATCTAGAGATGCTGATTTTGCACAATGGTATACAGATTTATGTCTAAAAGCAGAGCTAATGGATTATAGTGAGGTCAAAGGCTTCATTATTTATCGTCCATATGGATACGCAATTTGGGAAAATATTATGAATTATTTGGATAGAAGATTTAAGGAAACAGATCATCAAAATGTTTACATGCCTTTAGTCATTCCTGAATCACTTTTCCAAAAAGAAAAGGATCATGTTGAAGGATTCGCTCCGGAAACAGCAATGATTACAACGACAGGTGTTGAAGAATTAACAGAAAGATTAATTATTAGACCTACATCAGAAACATTATTTGGTGTGCATTATCAAAAAATTATTAATTCATACCGTGACCTACCTAAGCTATACAATCAATGGTGTAGTGTGGTACGCTGGGAAAAGACAACTCGTCCATTTTTAAGAGGTAAAGAATTCTTATGGCAGGAAGGTCATACTGCGCATGCCACTGAGGCTGAAGCTAGAAAAGAAACTCTTGATATCCTAGAAATTTATCGTAAGCTTGGGGAAGAGCTATTAGCAATTCCTTTCGTGACTGGTAGAAAAACTGAAAAAGAAAAATTTGCTGGAGCTGTAGAAACCTATTCAATCGAAGCATTAATGCACGATGGACAAGCACTACAATCAGGAACTACTCATTATTTTGGTCAAGGCTTTGCAAAAGCATTTGATATCAAATTTACTGATGAAAAGAACTCATTACAATTTGTGCATCAAACATCTTGGGGTGTATCTACACGCTTAATTGGTGCAGTCATTATGGTGCATGGTGATGATGAAGGGTTAGTTCTTCCTCCATATGTCGCACCTACTCAAGTTGTTATTATTCCGATTCAATCTCAAAAGGAATCAGTTCAAGTTGCTACAAAAACACTATTTGATCAGCTTAAAAAAGCTGGATTTAGAGTTTCAGTAGATGATTCTAGTAAATCACCTGGATGGAAATTCTCAGAATATGAGATGAAGGGTGTTCCAGTTAGAATTGAAATTGGACCAAGAGATTTAGAAAGAAATGAAGTCACACTAGTTACAAGAAATGATCGCACAAAGCATGTAGTGAATTTAGATAACGTTTTAGGAATGCTTCCAGAAATATTTAGAAACATGCATGACACAATGTATAAAAAAGCAGTAGAGCACGTCAATAAGAATACCTATGAAGCAAAAACTTATGATGAATTTAAGGCATACATTCAAAAGGGTGGTTATGTTGCAATGAGTATTTCAGGAGAAGATGCTGAAATACAAATCAAAAAGGATACTACAGCAACTGCTAGAGTCATTCCATTTGAACAAAAAATCATTACTGAGCTATGCCCAGTTACTGGTAAAAAAGCAACCCAAACTGTTTGGTTTGCAAGAGCATATTAACAAAAAAGAGTTAACCTTTTGGTTAGCTCTTCTTATTTTTTATTTTAACTTTTTTTTCAGGAACTGGATCATATTTTGGTTTAAATAGCGGATTACATGTTAATATCCTTTTCGTAGTTAAAAGAGACGCCTTAACAAAGTTAAAGCGAACATAACACTCCTTAGCATATGCTGAACATGTTGGTGTATGTCTACACTTATGATTACTGTTCGGAGAGATATCTCTTTGGTACCATTCAATTAAAGAAATTGCTAATTTTTTCATGTTTTCACCGCCTATATTATAGCATATTCTATCACTTATGTTAAATTAACAAAATTATAACAAAACAATTTGAGTCATATAAAAATATGATATAATTAAGATATAGAATATGAAAACGATTACAGGAGGTCAAGGATGAAGGAGTATAACACCAAAGAGATTCGCAACATTGCAATTTTAGGACATCAAGGATCAGGCAAAACCAGTATTTCGGAAGCACTGTTATTCGCAGGAAAAGCAATTGACAAAAAGGGAGAAGTTGAAAGAAAGAATACTGTTTCAGACTATTTAGTTGAAGAACAAATCAAGCTTTCAAGTCTTTCATTAAGCGTTCTACCAGTTGAATGGAAAGATTATAAGTTAAACTTTATAGATGTTCCAGGTAGTGATGAATTTGTTGGTGACTTAAGCCAAGCATTAGAAGTTGTCAAAGGAGCAGTTATTTTAATTGATGCACTTAAGGGTGTTGAAGTGGGTACTGAACGCGTTTGGCAAGAAATTAGAAAGAGACATATTCCAGCTATTTTATATGTGAATAAAATGGATAAAGAAAATGTCAAATTCGAAAAAGTTTTAGAAGATATTCGTGAAAAATTAGGTAAAAAAGCAGTACCATTCTGTTGGCCAATTGGTCATGATGAAAACTTTGAAGGGTTCGTTAATGTCATCGAAATGAAGGCTAGAATCTTTGATGGTACAGATTCACATGACGCACCAATTTGGGATGAAAAGAGACCAATGGTTGACGAATTACACAACATGATTTTAGAATCTGTTGCTGAAACATCAGAAGAATTGCTTGATTTATACCTTGCAGGTGAAGAAATACCTGAAGCCAAGGTTAAAGAAGCGCTTCGCCAAGGTATTATGGAAGGTGAACTAACTCCAGTCATGGTTGGTAGTGCAACGAAGACAATTGGTGTTAGAACATTGTTAAACATGCTAGTCGACTATTTACCTGCACCAGATGAATTACGTCCATTAACAGGTAAAGATGCTAAAACAAATCAAGAAATCGTTCGTCATACACATGACGATGAACCATTTTCAGCCTATGTCTTTAAGACAACAGTAGACCCATTCTTAGGTCAAGTGAATATATTAAAAATTAATTCAGGAACACTAAAGCTTGGTCAAGAAGTTGTAATATCTAATAAGGGTGAAAATAAGAAAATCACCAATGTCTTTATTCCACGTGGGAAGCAACAAATTGAATGTGCAGTATTCCATGCAGGTGATATGGCAGCAGTTGCTAAGCTTGAAGGTATTGAAACAGGTGATACACTTGCGGATCCTAAGAGCCAAATCGTTTATGATGCAGTAGCTCTTCCAACACCAGTTATTTATATTGCTGTTCATCCAAAGAATAAGAACGATGAAGATAAAATTTCAATGGCACTTCATAGACTTAATCTAGAAGATCCAACCTTTGAAATTAAGAGAAATAAAGAAACAGCACAGCTCCTTCTAGGCGGAATGGGTATGACCCATTTGAACTATGTTCTAGAAAGAATGAAGAATATGTTTAAGGTTGATGTTGATATCGATGAACAAAAGATTGTTTATCGCGAAACCATCAAGAAACAAGTTCAAGCTGAAGGTAAGCACAAGAAGCAATCCGGTGGAGCAGGCCAGTTTGGTCATGTATGGATTCGATTTGCACCATCACCTAACATCTTTGAATTTGAAGAAGATGTATTTGGTGGAGCAGTACCAAGAAACTACTTCCCAGCAGTTGAAAAAGGTTTAATTGAAGCCTTTGAACATGGTCCTCTTGCAGGATTCCCCGTTATCAATGTTAAAGCAACTCTATATGATGGATCGTTCCATCCTGTAGATTCCAATGAAATATCATTTAAGCTTGCAGCAGGTCTAGCATTTAAGGATGCTGTCAAGACTTGTCAACCAACAATTTTAGAGCCAATCGTTAAAGTTGAAGTTACCATTAAAGACCAATTCGTTGGAGATGTAATGGGTGACATGAACAAGCGTCGCGGTCGTGTTTTAGGAATGAATCAAAGTGAAGGCTTCCAAGTCGTTATCGCTGAAGTTCCTGAGGCTGAAATTGTTAAGTATGCAATCGATTTAAAAGCAATGACTCAAGGCAGTGGTTCATTTACACGTGAATTCCTAAGATATGAAGAAGTTCCACACATGCTAATTGATAAAATTGTAGAAGCTTATAAAAAGTAATCACTCACAAGCCCCTCTAATATCAATTAGGAGGGCTTGTTATGCAATGTGAGGTTTGTAGGAAAAAAGTTAGAACCAATAAGAATATTTTTAATTTATTTTCAGTTGAGACTCATCATATTTGTGAATATTGTTACCAAAGATATCCGTTACTGATGAGACTTGATGTCTTGCCGATTGAAGAAGGGGTATTGATTCAACATCTTCTATCTAGTAGATATTATTCAATCCATCCAACTGCCTTTATGTCCTTTTTGAAACCGTATTATATGGACTTCATTAAGCATCATCAAGGTAAAACATTTATACTATTTGATATACTAGATAATCATACCCTTGCAATGCTGGATTCCCTAAGGTTTGGCGATATTTATTTCGTCTCACTTTATGAAAATATAGAAAAAAAAGGAGAAAAACTATGAAATTCGAAGTATTAGGAAAAAATGGTTTTACACCAACAGATGCTATCAAAGCATATGCAGAAAAGAGATTATATAAAGTCGTATCCTTTTTTGGCCCAGAAGTCGTTTCTGAGGTAAGAGTCGTTTGCAAAGTCTATAAGGATCACCACAAGGTTGAAGTTACAATTCCTGCGAAAGGAACTGTACTTCGAGCAGAAGTATCCGATACAGACATGTATGCTGCTATCGATAAAGCCAATGACAAACTGGTTGCACAAATTAGAAGACATAAAGATAAATTGAAGCACAATCTTGAAAAGGAAGGAATTAAACAAGCCTATAGCAATGAATTTGATGCTGAATCCTTAGAAAAAGATATTCTAGCAAGTCAACTTGTTAAAAGTAAGAAAGTGGAATTAAAGCCAATGAGTTCTGAAGAGGCAATTGCAGCAATGGAGCTTTCTGGACATGATTTCTACGTTTATTTAGATAAGGAAACATCAAGAACTAATGTGGTTTATAGAAGAGATGATGGGGATTACGCAATCATTGAAACTCAACCTTTATAAGGAAGCGACAAGCTTCCTTTTTTTATGATATAATATGATTAAATCAAACAAAATATAAAGGTAACTTGAGGGACTTATGAAATCTAAGGTAAAAACTATATCGTTATTTATTTTATCGCTTATTTATCCATATCTGTTAATTGATTTAGTGCTTGATGAAGCTGCTCCGTGGAATCCTATCTTTAATAGAGGATCCTTTATGCAAAACAACTGGGTATCCTTCCTTATTTTAATTTTACTATTTTCTGGAATCCTTTATTTAGGTAAATACGTGTTTAATGAAAAAAAGGATGAATCTAATCTCATCCTTAAAGTAATTTACAAGAATGTGATTGGATTTTCAATCCTATTCTTCTTATGGATCTTTTCCATTTTTATGATTTTACTGCTTGCAAATTCAGCCATTTTATATATTTTTTTCTTATATATTCTATTTTTCCCAATCCTGTTTTCAGGACTTTACTATTTATTGGTTATAAAAAAAGACCAAACAAAATTTTCTAGTAATTTTTATATAATGATGTTATTCTTAGGTGTTGTCCTACCTGTTATATTTTATGGTTTATTAGCAGCAGCTGTTATATAAAAAAAACTGCCGAAGCAGCTTAATTTAGATTTACATATAAGAATAATTCGATAAATAAATATATAGTGATTGAACTAAAGATAATATTCGATCCAAAATTTAGAAGCAACAAATGGTTGTTTCTAATTTTTTTAGTATGAGCCCTTAAAATGATAAGCATCCATATCAAAATAACAACAATCATAACAATAAATACAATGTAAATAGAGACTGCTCTTGGTATTTGGTTTGTAATAAAATAAAACATGAGTGTCAAACTTGAAATGATATTTAACAAAACAACATCATGGTTAAAAATCAAGCTCCAAGGAGATTTTTCAATATCGGAATCATTTATTAATTGTGGATGGAAAAACTTGGTCATAAAATAAAGGATAACTAACGAAAACACAATAAAATTGATAGAAACGTGGTACATACTACCTGTTCCATAGGTTAAATCAGGATGTGTAATAAATAAAATACTATTCATTGACATAATGATAACGATAATCATACCTACTATTGAAATCAATATTCTTTGAATTCTGCTCATAGATTTCCCCTTAGTTATTTTCTATAGTATATCAAAAATTTAAATATTATCAAAATTTCGGATGAAAAAAAGCAGGAGCAATAACCCCTGCTTTAATGATTTACTTGACTGCTTTTTGATATAATGAAGCAACAACTTCCCAGTTGACCACATTGAAGAATGCGGAAACATAATCAGGACGTCTGTTTTGATAATTTAGGTAATAGGCATGTTCCCACACATCTAATCCTAAAATTGGTGTACCATCTGCTAGTGGAGTATCTTGGTTTGGTGTTGATAATACCTTTAATGTTTTCTCTGGTGTTACAATCAACCATGCCCAGCCACTACCAAATCTTGTCTTAGCAGCATTTGAAAATGCTTCTTTAAATGCTCCAAACGTACCGAATGCATCGTCAATTGCTTTTCCTAATGCACCCTTCGGTGTTTCTCCGTTGTTTACCTTAAGTAATTGCCAGAAGAATGTGTGGTTAAAATGTCCACCACCATTGTTTTGAACTGCACCACGAATGTCAGCTGGTACTAAGGATAGATCAGCTAATAAAGTTTCAAGTGAAGTTTTTAATTCAGGGTGCTTTTCTAAAGCAGCGTTAAGGTTAGTTATGTAAGCTTGATGATGCTTTGTGTAATGGATTTCCATTGTTCTAGCATCGATAAATGGCTCTAATGCATCGTATGCATAGCCTAGTTTTGGTAATTCGTATGTCATAATAGTTCCTCCTATAATTTATACCTTTATCTTACCTCTTTTTACCCCTTATATCAAATCATTTGCGTATATACATTAAAAAAAGTCTAAATTAGAAATAACTTAGACATTCTTTAGGTAAGTAGTAATTTTCTCAAGGTCGATATCGATGTACATGGTTTGTTGATTCTTAATCGATACTCTATATCCGGGTACTCCTGGTATTTTTTTAATGTTTTTTACAAGTGTATAATCCACAGGTATGGATGATGATTCTCTTTGACTAGAAAAATATGCAGCAAGCATGCAAGCCTTTCTTTGAATCTGTTCATTCAATACTGGTGTATTGACAATCACATGTGCTCCTGGTGCACCCTTAACATGGAACCAATAATCATCCTTTTTTGCAAGCTCATGTGTAATGTATTCGTTTTGCAAATTGTTTTTCCCGATTGTATAAGTAATCTCTTGATCTTGAATGCGTAAAACATTTGGTTTACTTGCTTGTTTCTTGTTGTGAACTACCTTCGTCTTTACACTCTTAAATCCATAGGGAATTAACTCTTTTTCTAAATCCTTTAATGAATCCGGAGTAGCAAAGCTTAAAAAGCCTTGGAAGTCCTTGAATAAATCAATAAGCTCATCATTTTGTTTCATTTGATCATTGATATGGGTAATACCACGTTTCCCCTTTTGGTAAATCTTAAAGAAGTCCTGTGCGTTCTCATTTAATGTTTTTGTGGGATCTAATAGGACATTCTCATTATTGAGTTCAAGAGAAGAACGCTTTTCATTTAAATCTAACCCAGATTGGTAAATAAGGTCTCCGTATCTTTTTTTATCTAGCTTTTGGTTCGCTTCAACAATCATTTCTTCATATTGTAATCGCTTTTTTTCATATTTTTTCAGTTGTTTTTCAATAAAGAGCTGATGAGACAAAAATGATACTTTTTTCTCTTCCTTTTGGTCATCAATCATCTCTGAGATGGATGGGTAATATTTCTTTTGATGGGATGGATCAAATAGATCAAAAACATAATCCTTTTTTGAATCCAAATCTCTTGTAGGATTACAGTTTATTGTCTCTAATTGTACTTGATTTTCAAAAAGATATTTTGCAATAAATGGAGATATTCCCATATACTGATCAACTAAATCTTTTGGAGATTGTATTAAGCTATAATCAATTGCTAAGAATGATTTCTTTTCAGATGGAAAATATTCGAAAGCTGCTTGAGGTAAAAGCTGTCTACCTTCCTCGAAAAACATTTTTTTAAGTGTATCAACGATGACCTTGTCTTTGACAAGAAGTAAATTCGAATGTTTTCCCATGGCTTCAAATATAAGCTCTTTGGATACTGGACCATCAATAAAATCATAGACTGTAAAGCTTAGCGTAATGACCCGATCTGTCCCATATTGTGTAATACTCTCTAAAATTGCACCCTCTAAATGCTTCTTTAATGTGTTTAAAAACTGTGAGGATGCTTGGTTTTGTGTTTGAATTTTTGATAGATGAATTCCAAAGCGATTTGGTGATAAATAGATCTTTAAATGCTTTCTTTCACCTCGAAGATAAAAAACAAAAACAAACGAAAATTCATCGTTTTGATAGATCTTTTCCAATCTAGCTTTCGCTAAATTTTGATTTAATTCATGAACCAAATGATATATAAAGAATCCATCAAACGCCATAATCCACCTCTTAATCATTTTATCACATAATTACATGTATTATTCTTCCTGTAAGCGTTCTTTTCATGTAAATATTTTCAAATCTATTTACACTCTTCCGTTTATCATATATAATAGATTATAAATATCAAGCATAAGGAGGAGCCAATGAAATTAAATGAACGCGGATTATTAGTCGTTTTATCTGGCCCTTCAGGTGTGGGAAAAGGTACTGTCAGAAGAGCCTTATTTCAGTTACCTCATCATGATCTTGTTTATTCAGTATCAATGACTACAAGAGCTCCTAGACAAGGAGAAGTTGAAGGAGTTGACTATTACTTCGTTGACAAAGAAACATTTCTGAAACGAATTAAGGAAAACAAGTTTTTAGAATGGGCAGAATTTGTCGGTAATTACTATGGAACACCTAGAGACAAAGTAGAAGAACAACTTGATAAAGGAAAAGAAGTTGTCTTAGAAATTGAGGTTGAAGGTGCACTTCAAGTTCGTAAGCAAATGAAGGAAGCAGTTTTCATTTTCTTGGTTCCACCCGGGAAAAAAGCATTATATGAACGCTTAAAAAATAGAGGTACTGAAGCACTAGAAATGATTGAAAAGCGTATGAAAAAAGCAGAATCAGAATTTTTACTTGCCCATAAATACGATTATATCGTAGTTAATGATGAAGTCAATAATGCTGCGGATCGTATTATGGCGATTATCCGTGCTGAGCATGCGAAGACTGAAAGAACAATTCACAACTATATTAAGATGATTGGAGAAAAATAAAAATGACAAAAAATAAAGACGGTATGCGCTATCCATCGATTGATAAATTGTTATCAAAGATTGATTCAAAATACAAATTGGTTTATGCAGCGAGTAAAGTTGCTCAAATCATCGAATCAGAAAAGCTAAAGGTTGAAGATACACAATGTGTGAAATCAATTGGTATTGCACTAGAAGAGATTCTAGATGGAAAAGTAAAAATTGATTTTGAATCCTAATAATCAAGCGAGCAATCGCTTTTTTATTTAGGTCGTCTTTTTTCAAATCAGTCAAATGCCTAGATATGATACAATAGAAATGGTGATTATTTGTGAATCTAAAGGATAAGATTGCGCTATTACCAATTGAACCTGGTTGCTATTTGATGAAAAATAGCAATGACGAAGTCATTTATGTTGGTAAAGCGAAGAACTTAAAAAATCGTGTGAAGACCTATTTCATGGGTGCACATAATGAAAAGACAACCAGATTGGTATCTGAGATTGTTGATTTTTCATATGTGCTAACCAATAGTGAACATGAGTCATTGATTTTAGAAATTAACCTAATCAAGCAATATTTACCAAAATATAACATTCGACTTGTGGATGATAAAACATATCCATATATTGAAATCACTGAAGAAGAATATCCAAAACTTCAAGTTGTTAGACAAAAGGATGTAAAGGGAAAGGTTTTTGGACCCTATCCAAATGTTTATGGAGCGAGAGAAACCGTTCGATTACTTAATCGTATTTATCCATTAAGAAAATGTGAAACACTTCCTAAAAAAGCATGTCTTTATTATCATATAGGACAGTGCCTAGCACCGTGCATTTTTAAGGATGTCGATTATAAGGATACTGTACTTGAAATCACTAGATTTTTAAAGGGTGATACAAAGGAAGTATTAAATAAATTGAATCAAGAAATGGGTAAAGCATCCGAGGATATGGCCTATGAAAAAGCGATTGAGTTTAGAGACATGATTAACCATATAGAAGCAACAACAGAAAAACAGATTATCAATTTAAATGATTTTAAGGATCGCGATGCAATTAGCTATGCATTCTCAAAGGATGACATTTCTCTACAAATCTTAATGATGCGTCAAGGAAAGATTGTTGATCATCATCAGGTTGTATTTGCTTTTGTTGGAGAGGTTATGGATGCAGTATTTTCCTACCTTCAGCAATTCTATGAATTGACTTCACCAGATGAAATACTATTTAGTGATCGCTTCAAATGGGAAGATGTAGAACCCTATTTTGGTAAGAAGGCTTTAATTCCTCAAAAGGGCGATAAAAAGAAAATTACTGAGCTTGCATCTAAAAATGCTGATTATGATTTAGAGCACCATTATATGCTATACAGACATAAGGATGAAAAGAAACAAAAAGCCTTAGAGGATTTAGCTGAATTAATCAAACACCCTGTTAACCACATTGAAATCTTTGATAATGCTCAGCTCTTTGGTACGGCTCCGATCTCTGCACTTGTCGTTTTTAAGGATGGTGATTTTGAAAGAAAAAGCTATCGAAAATATCATCTACAAACAACAACCAATGATGATTATCAAGCGATGAAGGAAGTTACCTATAGAAGATATCAAAAGCTACTTTTAGAAAATAAACCATTCCCCGATTTGATCTTAGTTGATGGGGGAAAAGGACAGCTTTCTGCAGCGCAGGAAATACTAGATAGCCTTGGATTAAAAATCAAAATTGCTGGACTCAAAAAGAATAAAACACATACATTAGAAGCTTTAGTTTATCAAAATGAAGTTATACCTTTACTTAAACAAAGTGAAATCTATAAGCTCTTACTAAAGATATCTGAAGAGGTCCATAGATTTGCTATAGATTTTCATAGATCGACAAGAAATAAAAAAGCAATTTCCTCTCCTCTTGATGATATCAAGGGAATAGGTGATAAAAGAAAAAAGGCTTTGTTAAGCCACTTTAAAAGTATCGATGAGATTAGAAATGCCAGCGATGAAACTCTTCAAGAGCTTGGTATTCCTGCAGAGATTGCTAAAAAGTTGAAAGAGGAATTGAAATGAAAAGAATCATACACAGCGTTGACCAAAAACAAAAGATTTTCTATATGATTTATGATGGTAGAAAAATCGGATTTTATTTAACCAACCGTTTATCAAAAACATTTTTTCCATACTTAAGAAAAGGTGTTCTTGTTGATTTTGAGATTGCTCCAAAAATGAAAAAAATCGGATTATACTCATTTTATCAGGTTGCTCATTTTAATCAAATCGTTTCATTAAGTCCATATATTGTGCATTATGATTTATTCAAATTAAGACACGATATGAGAGACGTTCTCAATCAAAACAATCATTATCTTTTTATTGATTTTGAAATGACAATGCCTGGATATCATGACACTGATTTTAAACCAGAAATTATTCAGGTTGGATACGTACTAGCTGAAGCAAGAGGACCAATCATTCATTCCGATGGCTACTATGTACTACCCAAGGAAAGAACAACACTTTCAAAGCGAACTAAAAAATTCTTAAAGTTAGATGAAGAGCAATTTTTCAATGATGCGTTAGCGTATGACCATTTTTATGATAACCTAGCAAAGCTAATTAAAACCTATCATCCTAAGCTTGTTGTATGGGGTAAAAATGATTTAACTGCGTTAAACGATTCCTATGAGATTCATGATAAGAAAAAATTAACAAACGATTTTGATTTCATCGATCTCCTAAAGCTTCATAAGGATTATTATAATTTGAAGGACGATTTAGGATTATTTAAGGCATATAAAACATACTTTGATGTTGATTTTGTACAGGAGCATGATGCGAAGGATGATGCTTTAGTTACCAAATACGTATTTGATTCATTTCTAGATTACATGTAAAAAAAAGAATGCGAGAATTTATCTCGCATTTTTATTTATATTTTACTTATTCAATTAAGCCTTTAAATCAACGACGACTGGAATAACTAATGGCTTTCTTTGTGTCAATTCAAAGATCTTTGTGTTTAAATGATCAATGACTGCTTGCTTTAAATTGAGTTCATTATATAATTTTTTGTTCAATTCAGCTTGAGCTATTTTTTTTGCTTCATTTGCTAAGGATTGTGTGATTTCTTCATTGCCCTTCATATAAATAAAGCCTCTAGAAATAATTGTCGGTTCATTCACTAGCTTTTTAGTAGTTGAATTAATCGATAAGATGACTGAAAATAATCCTTCTTCAGAAAGAAGTTTTCTTTCCTTAATGACTGTACTACCGATATCACCAATACCAGTACCATCAATATAAACCTCGCCACTCGTTACTTTTCCTGCAAGTCTAATCGTATCACTTGTTAAAGCTGCGACATCTCCATTATCAAGAATTAAGATATTTTTATGATTGACGCCACAGTCAATCGCTAGCTCTCTATGATGCTTTTGCATTCTATGCTCACCATGGATTGGAATAAACATTTTAGGCTTCACTAAGGATAACACTAATTTTAAGTCCTGTTGTGCTCCGTGCCCTGAAGTATGTGTATCTGCAAGTGGACCATGAGTTATAACATCTACATCAAGTCTAAATAATTTATTAATTGTACGATTTACACCCTCTTGATTTCCAGGAATTGGAGAAGAAGAGAAGATTACAGTGTCCTTAGGCATAACCTTGACCTGACGATGTGAGCCATTAGCAATTCTTGAAAGTGCTGCTAAAGGTTCACCCTGTGAACCAGTAACAAGAATTGTTAATTCATGTGGCTTTAATCTATTGAATTGTTCATTGTTAACTATGGTATCCTTCGGAGCCTTAATATATCCAGTTTGCATACCAATTTCGATTGCACGCTCCATGCTTCGACCAAATACAGCAACCTTTCTACCATTTAAGACAGAAGATTCAATAATTTGTTGAATACGGTACATATTCGAAGCAAACGTCGCAATAATGATTCTACCTGGCATTCTAGAAAATAATTCATTAATCGATTTGCCGATTTTACTATCTGATTGAATGAGTTCATCACGTTCTGCATTGGTTGAGTCACTCATCATACAAAGTACACCTTCACTACCGATAGCAGCAAGCTTATCAAATTCACAGCTAGGTCCTACTGGTGTAAAGTCGATTTTAAAGTCTCCCGTATGAAATAAAATTCCCTGTGGAGTTCTAAAAACAAAACCAAACATATCAGGAATAGAGTGATTCATACGAATAAATGATAGCTCTACATTTTTAAACTGATATTTGTAATAGCTTTTATATTCTTCAATTTGAGGAGCTTTGATATCGGGATGCTCTAATAATTTATATTCAATAAAGTCAACAGCAATCCCTGCTGCATAAATTTTTGGAATATTAATCTTTTTAAGTAAGTAAGGTATACCACCAATGTGGTCCTCATGAGCATGCGTGATAAAAAGACCCACGATACGATCTTGGTTTTCTACTAAATATGTATAATCAGGAATGACATAATCAATTCCAAGTAAGTGTTCATCAGGAAATAAAATACCTGCATCCACAATAAAGATTTGATTTTCTATTTCATAGATGTATGTATTTTTTCCAACTTCTCCGAGTCCCCCTAGTGCAAAAATGCCGAGTTCACCGGTATTAAGTAACGGATTTTTCATTGTTTAATCCTCCAGCAGCGAATATTTCATATCTATTGTATAATAAAACTTGGAAAAATGGTAGTGTAATACTTAATATGCTATAATATTTTAGAGGTGGCACATGAAAACAATTATATTCTTTGATGTAGATAACACCTTGTATAATAATACACTTGGTGTCGTTCCAATTCAAACAATCAAGCTTCTAAAAGAATTATCCAATAAAAAAGATGTAATATTGGGGCTAGCAACAGGAAGAGGTTTAAAGAAACTAGAAATTATACAAGATCTATTATACCTATTCACATATAAAGTTCTTATTAACGGGTCAGTCATCTTTAAAAATGATGAAATGATTTTTGAGCTACCTATCCAAAATGAAGATATTGATGAAGTGCTTGCTATTACCAAAGGTAATGATTTCAATGTTGGTATGGTAGGAATCTATGATGAAGCAGTCAATTACTGGGATGAAAGAGTTAGCTATGGCATGAAAGCACTGAGAGGCATTTTTCCAAAGGTTGATGAAGAGTTTCATTTAAAGAATAAAGTTTATCAATTATGGCTTTTTGCAGATCGAGAAGAGAAGCTTTATGAGATTGCTAAGAAAATGCCTAAATTTCAAATCTATCCATGGCACAAGGGTGGAGCAGACTTCATCTATCCATTTATGAATAAAGCATATGGGATTAAAAAAGCAATTGAGCATGAAGAAAATTTTCAACTGATTTGTGTCGGAGATGGTGCCAATGATATCCAAATGATTGAGATGGCTGATATCGGAATTGCTATGGACAACACTAGATTTGATGAATTAAAAGAAAAAGCCGATCATATTGCTCCTCATATCAAGGAAGATCAGCTTTACGATTTTTTTAAGTCGATTGGTCTAATTTAGGACGTAGTTTATCTTGTACATCCTTAATAATTTCTTTTGGAACATAGGGCGAAATATCCGCATGATGAATAATTAATTCCTTAATTGCAGAAGATGATACGAAATGGTTTCTAGAGGATGGAAATAAAATAATGGTTTCAATATTTCTATTTAGGTTTCTATTGAATTGATACAATGCATATTCATTCTCATAATCTGGAATGTTTCTAAGTCCACGGATCATTAAATCAATATCATTTTTTTGGGCATAACGCACTACAAGATCAGTCGTCGATGTTACAATAATATTAGGAATATCACCTGTCACTCGTAAGATCATTTCGATACGCTCTTCAGTACTAAATGTTGGTATCTTCTTGTAGTTATCTGCAACTACAACATGAAGCTCATCAACAAAACGTGATGCGCGTTTGATAATATCTAAGTGTCCAATAGTCAGAGGATCAAATGTTCCAGGATACACAGCTTTTTTCATAGTTTTACCTCATTTCATATTTAGTATAACATTAAAATATAAAAATAAATCACAAAGGAGTATTAAAAAATGAACGTTTATCGCAAAAGTCTTGTTATTCAATTATTACTGTTTATCGTGTTCTTTATTATGGGTGCAAACCTAATCGTTGGGGCATACCTAGGTGCAACCATGGGATGGATTAATTATGTCTTACTTGGTGTCTTAATTGCGTTTGCAGTTTTCGGTTTTGTTCTTTACAAAAAGGAAGATCCAAGAATTGTTGTAATGACTCCAAAGGAAATGAATTTAATTAAGTATTTACTTTATGGCTATTTCTTTGTCTATATCGTACACATGATTCTACCTTCAATCGTTACTACGGTAGATCAAAAAATGCTAAGCTTAGTTGTTGGTGTTATCTTAATGGGAATTGCTACATATGGCGTTACCATGCAATTAAGATTACTTAAGCAAAAATAATCAATTAGGATGCGACTTGCATCCTTTTCTTTTAAATTGGTATAATAAAGTATAGGAGGATTGAAATATGAAAACATTAACAGATACTTACAAATTGCATAATGGCGTATTAATGCCAAAGATTGGATTTGGAACATGGCAGGTTCCAAGTGGGGATATCGCCTACGAATCCGTGGCAATGGCTCTTAAAAATGGATATCGACACATTGACACAGCTGCTGCATACAGAAATGAAGCATCCGTGGGTCAAGCAATTCGTGACTCAAAGATACCAAGAGAAGAAATCTTTGTAACAAGTAAGCTTCAGTCACACATTAAGAGCTATGATGAAACATTAAAGGCATTTGATCAAACAATGATTGAACTAGGTCTAGATTATCTTGATCTATACTTAATTCATGCACCATGGCCATGGAATGAGATTGGTAAGGATTGCAGAGAAGGTAACATTCAGGCATACAAGGCAATGGAAAAGATTTATAAGAGTGGAAGAGTGAAGGCAATTGGAGTATCCAATTTTGATGTGAAGGATTTAAAGAATATTATGGACAATTGCGAAATTGTTCCTCATGCAAATCAGATCGCATTCTTTATTGGCAACAATCAAGCTGAAACAGATAAATTCTGCAAAGAACACAATATTTTAGTTGAAGCATACTCACCACTAGCGATTGGCTATGCATTATCCAATGAACATATCATTAAGATGGCTGAAAAATATCAAAAAACTCCTGCTCAAATATGTATTCGTTACTGTATTGAAAAGGGGACAGCACCACTTCCTAAATCAACAAAGGAACATCGTATCATAGAAAACTCACAAGTAGATTTCAAGATGGATAAAAAGGATATTGAATTCCTTGATACCATCAAAGATGATCCAAGAAAGTGGAATTAATTAAGTAATTATAAGAAAAGGATGAAATCAATCATGATTCATCCTTTTTGTTTTCCTCTGATTTACTTAATACCCAATCCAAACTGCAATTACAAGGAAGATAACGGTGAGTAGTAGTGTAATGAATTGTAATTTATAGGTGAATTTAAACCATTTTTGATAGCTTACGCCAGCAATCGATAATCCAATTAAAAGAACACCATTGGTCGGGAATATTACATTGGTATAGCCATCACCAAAGACAAATGCTAAAATTGCAAGCTCCTTGCTAATCCCAATTAAGGATACTAAAGGAAGTAGTAATGGCATAATGAGAAACGCCTTAGCTGATGCTGAACCAATAAAAAACTGAATAATAAGAACTAATAGATAGATAAATAGGATTCCAACAATTGCTGATCTTCCATTTAATAGAGTGGCTAGATAATAAAGTATCGTATCCATAATCATCGCTTCAGTAATAATATGCTTCACACTGACTGCCAGCATAATTAACACAAATGCTGGAGCAACACTAATCATTCCACTTAAAAATGTCTTTGCAGTAAACTTAATGCTCTTTGAAACAATGATTCCAGCAATAAATCCACCAAATAAGAAGATAATTGCCATAATTGGAATTGATGGTATCGATAAATCAAAGAAAAGCTCTGCTAGACCTGCGCCAATGATTCCAACAAATAAGATTGCAAACATCCACATAAATGATTTAAATACAGTTTTTTCATTGGAGAATGGAAGACTTTGGTTCAAATCGAATTCCTTGGATTTTGTTAAATCACTATCATAGGTCATTGAACTTGAAGGATTTTTCTCTATCTTTTTAGCATATCTTACTAAAAAGGTTGATAGGAGTAAATACATGATGACAAATATGAAGATTCTATAAAGTGCACCACTTAAAATATTCGTATTTGCGAGCGTAGATGCAATACCTATTGAGAATGGGTTAGTGACTGCAGATGCGAAACCAAATCCAGCAGCAAGCAAGCACATCCCAATTCCGGTTAAGGTATCCCAACCCATCGATAGAGATAAAATAATCAAAATAGGAAGAAGTGCCATGGATTCCTCAAAGATTCCGAAAAAGGCACCAAACATCATAAATATTAGGGTAACCATGCGTAGCAGCAAATACTTATTATCCTTAAATCTTTCGATAAGCTTCTTAATAACGATGATAATTCCACCGGTTTTATCCATAACAGCGAATGTTCCACCTAGAATGATTAAAAATAAACCAATGACGATTATGTTTAATGCATCTGGTCCCCATAAAACCTCAAAAGGTGCAGTAAACCATCTCCAGATAGGATAATTGACATTATCTAGCCATGCAAAGCTATTTGGTATCACATTACCATCTATATCTCTTAAATACGCTCCTGAGGGAATAAATAGTGTCATGATTCCAGCAATAACGATAAGACCAAGTAAAATGTATACGACACTTAGAAAAGCTTTTTTACTAATATGAAGCACATTAGGTTGTTCAGTCATTAAAATACCTCTTTTCTATTTACAAAGTTTCAGTGATAAATCGTTTAAACTTATTTTTGTCCTTAGGTAATTCAATTTTTACAATTTGAATCGTTATCTCTGCCTTTAAATCTAGCTTCTTTAACTCATTATCAATTCTAGACTCTAAAATTTGAGTTGGAAAGTCTAGTGGAGTATCAACTGATATTAGTATTTGACCAACTTGGGGTTGATAGACCTGGAATTCTCTAATCAGATCACTTTCAGTAATAATCCACCTTGCAAATAGATCAGGGAATACATATTTCTTTTCATGATTTGAATTATGAAAGTAGAGTAAGTCATCTCTTCTACCAATAATTCTTTCGATAGTTCTAAAGTTTGATCCACAGCTACAGGGCTCATCTAAAACAATCATGTCATTCATTTCATAGCGTATAAGAGGCTGTGCATAGTTGATTAAGTTTGTAATAATCATTTGATGACCTACTACATGAGGTTTTTTGATTTCCTGATGATTTTCATCATAGAGCTCAACAAATACTAAATCCTCATTAATATGAAGCTTTCCATGCTTACAGGCAGATGCCATTTGTCCCTCAGATGCCTGATAGATTTCAATCACTTTTGTTTGAAAGGTATCCTCAAATAATTTCTTATCCTCAACAGTGAGTACTTCAGCATAGGTAACTATTTTTTTGAGCTTTACTTTTAAATCTGTTTTTAGTGGGACTAGAAAACGTATTAAAGATGGTGGAGCCATTAAGATATTGACCTTTTTTTCATTCATCGTCTCAATAATCAAGGATGGATTCGTCATGGTTGATAAGTAGTTTAATTTAATAAGCGGTGCGTTGATATCATTGAAGCCTTGAGAGAATACACGCAAGCAAAATAATATTCTCATTGGTAAATCGAATATCGATAAACCGCTTCTAGCTAAAAAAACTGCTGGAAGTCTTTTCGTCATTTTCTTAGGTGTAATATAGATTCCTTTATTTCCAGAGGTTCCACTGGATAATCCAATGACATATCGATCTTGATAGTAGCCTAAATAATCCTTTTCGATCTCTTTTTTGATTGCATAGGCTAATACATCATCTTTATCAATGCCACAGGTATTGAGCGAGCTAAAGTTTTCCATCATGCTCTCTTTATTGATCGTTGGAAGTTTTTTTATGTCTTCAAGGCTTTTAAAAGGCAAATTCTGATATTTTTCAGCATAAAACAAACTATTTCTTTTTGCATAGCTAATCACTTGTTTCAATGATTTAAGTTGCAGCTTAGTTATTTTTTCTTGACTAAATCTCTTTTGGTGTTTTTTTAAAAGTAAATAATCACGAATGGATTGAATCATCTGGTTCCCCCTTTAATTTAAGGAGCTTAGAGCTAGATCCAAAACGGCTCAATAATGAGGAATGCATCCACTCAATACCGTATTTATATTGTTTCTTTTGCCAAAAGTAAAGGACAACTCCCCATAAAAGAGCTAGAAATAATCCGTATAAAATAGCTCCAGGAATTCCAAGACTAAAATCAAAGAATAAATTGATGAACTTAAAAAGAAGTGCACTAACGACCGATTCAATGAAGAACACTGTCAAACCAGCAACTCCAAATCTAGATAAAAAGATTGAAACTAAGTTTTTCTTTTTATCCTTACGGTCATAAACCTGATAGGCAAAAAGAATCATCATTGTGAATAATCCTATCTGAATAACCATTATAAAATACCATGTTGGATCAATTGCACGTTCTAGCATCGTTTCTGGAGCCAAAATATAGCCTATAACACCAATTACAAGATAGCTTATAGAAACGATGAGCATTCTTTTTTTCATTGCTTTGAAATCGAGATGATAAATCATTACACCAATCCAAGCACCAAATAAAGCGAAGGCAAAGAATGGAAGAATAGGGTTGTTTTTAGCAACGAACCAATTTAGAAGTAGTAATAGTCCGTATTGATTATTATCAAGTGCTGTCAAGTATATATTATATAAAGGAATTCTTACATAAGATAAAATCATGAAAATGGTGGAACCAATGAATAAATAATTCGTTATCTTAGGATTTTTTAGATGCTTTTTGATTAGCTTAAATAAAACCCCAAGTAAAATAACATTCATGCCAAGCATGACCAAACTATCGACATAGAGTATTCTAGTTAGGGTCAAAGCTTGAAAGCTTCCTTGATTGATTAGAGAAACGAATAAGCTTTCATCCATATCTCTAGTTTCAAATAATATAATCCCGGGACCTGTGAAGATAAAATATAAATACGCGATGACTAAAAGAAGTATTCCGCTCATTACCATGTGCTTCGTTCTATTTTCAGTAGGGTTATCCATATGATTTAGGTATGAAATCGTGTGAGATATACCTGAAACCATCGCGAATAATCCAGCAAACATCAAAAGAAAACCAATTAAAGTAATGATTAAAGAGGGGTTATCTAAATCAATATCATAGATATCCTTATAAAAATAAAAGGCAGTATGCAAAACAAGTACCATGAAGATACCTAAGCCCCTTAGAAAATCCAAACTGAAATAATGTTTTTTCACTGAATTATCCTCCGAAATGTGTGTTTATTTTAAATATATCATAATAATTAAACTTTGAATATAAAAAACCGATACGCTTTTGTATCGGTCTTATCTTAATTATTCTTGATTCAATTGACATGCTTCGCAATAGCCATAAACTGTCATATCATGATGCGTGATTTTGAAGTGATGCTCACTGGCTACTTGATCTGCTATATGATCCAAATGACAATCAATTTCATACATTTTTTGACACCCTAGACAAATCATATAATGATGGTGGTCTTTTTTATTAATGTAATAATATGATGTATTCTTCATATTGCTTTTTGAAACAAGTCCTTGGATGAAAAATGTATCAAGTGTTCGATAAACAGTTGATAAATTCATGGTGTGATCAGGAAGCTCTAATAGAATCATTTCAGCACTTTTAGGCTGTTCTGTTTTCGCTAGTAAGTCTAAAATCATTTTTCTTTGTTTTGTCATTCTCATTTTTATTTTCTCCTTAAACTAAAGATATACTTAACTACAAATAAACATAGTAGCAGTAGAGCATAAATAACAACAATGGTTGACCCAACAGGTATTTCTAAAGGGTGGGCAATAAATATTCCCATGACGACAATGACAAATGATGAAATAATTCCAAATATAAGTGTATTCTTAAAGCTCTTGGTTAGCTGACTTGCAATAACAGATGGAAAGACAACTAATGCAGAAATGAGTAATGTTCCAATTGTTCTTACACCAACTACGATAAAGAATGCCGTCAGCCCTGCAAGTAGATACCCTAGAACCTGAACATTAACCTTAGAAAATTTTGCATAATTTTGGTCATAGGTAATCATAAAGAGCTTTCTATAAAATACTAAGACAAAGATTGTGATAAATACTGTAATGATAATCGATAATACCATATCTGCAGTTGTTGCTGTAAAGATATTTCCAACAAGCATACTTTCAATGGAGATATTAAAGCCTTGTCCCTTTTTGACTAAAATCAAACCAATCGCAAATGATACCGATGAAACAAGTCCAATCGCAGCATCCGCATTTATTGTTTTTGTTTGTGAAAGGTACTTAATTAATAAGGAAGCAAGTATTACAAATGGTATTGCGATATATAATGGTTCACCTGATAATAAAACACCCAATATAATACCAGCAAAACTAACATGAGCAAGTCCATCAGCAATCATTGCTTGTTGATTCAAAACAAGATATGGTGATAGAAGTGCTGCCGATAGGGCAAGTGCAATACCTATAATAATAGCATTTTGAATAAATCCGTATTGTAGGAAATCAAGCATGATGATGCCCCCTATGCTCATAAGCATGATATGCTTTATATGAACCAAAGAATTTAACCGTTTGGTCAACATACATTGTTAAGCAATCTTCTTTGACTGCATCTGTTAAATCATGAGTGACATGGATAATCGTCATTTGATTTTCAAGCTGTAATTTATGCAATAGCTGATAAAACTTTTCTCTAAATGAAGGATCTAAAGCAGAAGTTGGCTCATCAAGAATCAGTAAATCTGGCTTTGAGATTAAAGCACGAATGATAAAGACTCTTTGTTGTTGACCGCCAGATAAGTAAGCCATACTTTCTTTAGCTAATTGAGGAATTTCCATCACTTTTAACCATTCAGTAATCAAGTCACAATCCTCTTTCGATGGAATTAGCTTTTGTTTCGCAAATCCACTATAGATGACTTCTCTAACTGTCATTGGTAAATTGGTTTTTGTATTTAGCTTTTGAGGCAAATAACCCATTCTTAAGCTGTTATTGATTATTGAGCCATTGGATGGCTTCAATAAGCCAACAAGTAATTTAACAAGCGTTGTTTTACCACTACCATTAGGTCCAACAATATGAAGAAAATCACCTTTACTTAATTTGAAATTGACATCATGTAATGCTTGAAACTTACCAAATGAAACAGAAACATCCTTATATTCAATCATGATTTAAATTGAAGTACCGCTTAGAACCAGTTTTAAATGATCAAAATTCATTTGTAGCAAGGAACTATAGGTTACTCCTTCCTCCATTTCAGCTTTTGTAACATTATGATATCCATGTAGAACCAATAAAGTTAACTCAAAATTATCCTTAGCAAGCTCACTCTTTATTTTGTTAGCAGCTTTAGGCTCAACAAGCTCTTCAATAAATAAGAAGTTTGTATTCGCGGTTTTCACTTGATTCACAAAGCTTATCAATTCAGCACTTGTTAAATCAGCATCAGGCTTGAAATCTGTAAATAAAGATACGATATGTAGGTGATATCTAGCTGCAAACGCTCCTAAAGCATTATGTCCTGCGAAATAAATAGTAGAATCTTCATAATCTTCTAAATACTCACTCATTTCATGATGAATTTCTTCTAGTTCTTCAATATATGCATGTGCATTTGCTGTATAGAAAGAGGCATTTTTTGGATCAATTTCTATAATCTTTTCTAAAATAGCCTCAATTAGCTGCATAGCTGTTGTAGGATCTGTCCAATAATGAATTCTATTTTCTTCCTCATGGTCATGATCATCTTCAGCAAGCTGATAGCTAAGCTTTGTTGGATGGCTTACATGCTCGTCATGGTGTTCATGCTCTGCTAGTTCATAAGCATTAGAAAGGTTCAAGACAATTGTGTTTTCGCTACCAATTTTTGTTTCATCCTTAATCCATGTATCTATTTCTAAGCTTGTAAAAATAAATAATTTAGTTTCCTTTATTGCTACAATATCTCTACTTGTAGCTTCATAATCGTGAATTTCAGCTCCAGGTGGAATCAGTAAACTCACTGTCATTTTGTCTCCAACAATTTGTCTTGCGAAGTCATATTGCGGGAACATTGTCGTTACAATGTCCGCTTTCTTGCTATTCGTACATGACGCAAGAAATAATAGTGTTATAATTAATAATGTCATGCTTGCAAATTTTTTCATATCTATCTCTCCTTGTTGCGAATCATTCGCAGTAATAGTATAGCATATTAAATTCTATTTGCAAATAATTCGCAATAAATATTAAAAGTCATTATATTTCTCTATAAAACAACTTAAAAAAATTGAATTCTTATAGAATAAATGTTATAATGAAGACCTAAACATGAGTGGGATGATGATTTCCACTCATTTTATTGAGGTCAATATGAATTTAGAAAAAATGAAAGAAAAGTTAATACCAATATTAAATAATAGTAATCTCTCAATCTACTCTATTCGAACAAAAAAAGAGTTTGGTGAAAAGATTGTTGAGATACTTATCGACACTGAAATTATGGATATCAATGATTTAGAAAAGATTCATCTTGAATATATTGATACACTCACAGATGATGAAATGGATCCTGATTATTTTCTTGAATTGTCATCAGTAGGTGCTGAAAGACCTTTGAAGACAAAGGAAGATGTTATAAAAGCAGTCGGTAAGTATGTTTACTTAGAGTCACAAAAATTAAAAGGGTTTGGAACACTGCTTTCATTTGTCGATGATATACTATTATTAGAGATTAATGAAAAAGGTCGTATAAGAAAAATAGAAATCAAGTTTGATGACGCAAAGAAAATGCGTACTGCCATCAAGTTTTAGGAGGATATCATGATCAGTAAAGAATTTTTTAAAAACATTGAAGCGGTTGCTGACGAAAAAGAATTAACACATGAACAAGTCTTAGAAGCATTTGTTCAAGGCATGATCGCTGGATGCAAAAAGGCACATGATGTGCGTTCTTGCCGTGTTGAAATTAAGGAAGAAAAGAGTGAAATTCTTGTCTATAAACAACATCTAGTTGTCGAAGAATATTCGATGGATGCCGATAAGAACTATTCACAAATATTAATCGATGAAGCGAAAGTAATCAATTCACGCGCTAAAGTCGGTGATATCATTGAAGAAAAAATTGATCCAAAGGATTTTGGACATTTTGCTGTTCGCGATTTCAAGAGCAGACTCAATGAAACCTTAATTAACATGCAAAAGGAAAATTTATACAAGCACTTTAAGAAATTCGAGCACGAAATGATTTCTGCACGTGTTATTGATGTCGCAGATGAGCATTACCGTCTAGATATAGGTAAGGACTTAACAACACTATTACCAAAGAAAGAAGCACTTCCAAAGGACAAATTCCATGTAGGGGACTATGTGAGAGTTTATGTATCTGATGTTGAAATGAAAACAAAATGGCCTAAGGTCTTTGTCAGTCGTTCTCATCCATCATTAATCATTCGTCTTTTAGAAAGCTTTATTCCAGAAATTAAGGATGGTATTATTGAAGTCATGGGTATTTCTCGTGATCCAGGTGACCGTTCTAAAATCGGTGTAAAATCAAATGATCCAAAGGTAGATCCTATCGGAGCCTGTGTTGGTGAAGGTGGATCTAGAATTCGTGAAATTGTTAAAGCTTTATCCGATGAAAAAATCGATTTATTCCGTTGGAGTGACAATGAAAAGGAATTAATTGCTAATGCACTGCAGCCAGCTGAAGTCATTGCAGTAACAAGAGTCAATCCTAAGGAAAAAAATGCACTAGCAATCGTGCCAAATGATCAGTTATCACTAGCTATTGGTAAGTTAGGACAAAATGTTAAACTCGCTGTTCAAGCATGCGGTTGGAGCATTGATATTAAATCAGAAGAAATGGCTCAAGGCGAAGGCATCCTATATTAATTTATAATCCTTAAGAAAGGGTGATGTCAGTGACAAAGGTCAAGAAAATACCATTAAGAACATGCGTTGTATCTAAAGAAGTACTACCTAAAAAGTCTTTAGTTAGAATCGCAGCAACCAAGGAAGGTGTCGTTTCCATCGATTTAGTTGGAAAAGCTCCTGGACGTGGTGCATATTTAAAGTTAAGTAGGGAAGTTATTTTACTTGCAAAAAAAACAAAGGCACTCGATCGTAAGCTAGAGGCTACAGTTCCTGATGAAATTTATGACGAACTGTTAAAAATTGCAAATGAATAACACAATCGGATTAGCACGTAGAGCTAAAAAGGTAACCGTTGGTACAGATATGACGATAACTGCGCTCAGAAATGGGAAGTTATCCTTAATTATCATGGCAACCGATGCCTCACACACAACAAAGAAAAAAGTTTATGACAAAGCCAAAACATATAATGTTGAGGTTATTGAACAATTATCGTCATTTGAAATTTCAAATGCACTAGGCAAAGACGACATCAAAGTGATTGGAATAACCGATAGGGGGTTTAGTCAATTATTGATGGATCAGAGAAGGAAGTGATTTTATGCCAGCACCAAAGAGATTCAATAGTAATAACAGCAATGCAAAGAAAAAGCCGGATGTTAAAAAACAAACGAATTATCCTAAAAGGGATGTAAGACCTGTTGTAGCAAAACCAGTAGGTGAAAGAATATTTATTTATAAGCCTGAAATGAATGTCGCTGATGTAGCCTTAGGTTTAGGGTTAAGCAATGCAGCAATGATCAAAAAATTAATGCAATTAGGATTAATGGCAAGCATCAATCAAGTCATCGATAGAGACACGATTGAAGTCATCGCACTTGATGAAGGATATAAGGTTGAAGATGAAGTTATCACTGACGTTACACGCTATGATGAAATGGAATTGGTTGATGACCCAAAGGATATGGTCAAAAGACCTCCAATTGTTACAGTCATGGGACACGTTGACCATGGTAAGACAACTTTATTAGATGCGATTCGTAAATCTAGAGTCGTTGAAGGCGAAGCTGGTGGAATCACTCAGCATATCGGTGCCTATCAAGTCATCCGTAATGGAGAAGCTATTACTTTTATCGATACTCCAGGTCACGCCGCTTTCACTGAAATGCGTGCACGTGGTGCAAAGGTAACAGATATCGTTATCCTAGTGGTTGCAGCAGATGATGGCGTTATGCCACAAACCATTGAAGCGTTAGATCATGCGAAAGCAGCTAAGGTTCCAATTGTTGTTGCAGTCAATAAAATGGATAAATCTTCAGCAAATCCAGACCGTGTTATGACTGAACTCTCAGAGCATGGATTAATCCCAGAAGCATGGGGTGGAAAAACACCTTATGTCCATGTGTCAGCATTAAGAAAACAAGGTTTAGAAGAGCTTCTAGATGTTGTTCAATTAATTAGTGAAATCGAAGAGTTCAAGGCGAATCCTAAGCGTTTAGCAAAGGGAACAGTTATTGAAGCTCAATTAGATAAAGGTCGTGGAGCAGTAGCAACTCTAATTGTTGAAACTGGTACACTGCATGTCGGTGATTATATCGTTATCGGTAATACCTATGGTAAAGTCAGAACGATGCAAGATGACCTAAAGAAGAGATATAATGAAGCGATTCCTTCACAGCCTATTGAAATTACAGGCTTGAATGAAGTGCCTCAAGCTGGCGACATTTTCATGGCCTTTAAGGATGAAAGAGTTACTAGAGATATCGCTAACGAACGTCAATCTAGACAAAAGGATACTGAAAATAAATCAGTGAAGAAGACATCATTAGATTCAATGTTTGGTGAAATGGAATCTACTGAAAAGGAATTAAACATTATTATTAAAGGTGATGTTCAAGGATCAATTGAAGCACTTAAGGGATTACTAGAAAATATCGATGTCAGTGGTTTTCATGTGAATGTTGTTAGATCATCTGTCGGTGCTATCACTGAAAGTGATGTAACGCTGGCTTCTGCATCTAAAGCAATCGTTATTGGATTTAATGTTAGACCATCATCTGCTGTTAAGCAGGTTGCTGATCAACAGGGTGTTGAAATAAGATTATATAGTATTATTTACCGTGTTCAAGAGGATGTTGAAGCAGCTCTTAAGGGTATGCTTGCACCAACATTTGAAGAAATCGTTACAGGAACTGCTGAAGTTAGAGAAACCTTCAAGGTTTCAAAGATTGGTACCATTGCAGGTTGCTATGTAACAGACGGTTTAATTAAACGCGATGCGTTAGTTCGCGTGCTTAGAAACTCAGTGGTTGTATATGAAGGTAAACTTGCATCTCTTAAGAGATTTAAGGATGATGCAAAGGAAGTTAAATACGGCTATGAATGTGGTCTTTCCATTGAAAATTTCAATGATTTAAAAGTGGGAGACATTATCGAAGCATCACAAATGAAGGAAGTTGAGGTAGACTAGTATGTCAATTACAACAGATCGTTTAGCAAGTTTGATTCAAAGAGAATTAGCATCTATTGTCAATCAAGAAGTGAAGGATAAGAGCTTTGGCTATATTAACTTAACAGAAGTTAAAGTCACTAAGGATGTTTCATTTGCTACTATCTATTACACGATTTTATCTGATGATCCAAAGATTATTGAAAAGTCAAAGGTATCTATAGATGAAGCGAAAGTAACAATCCGTATGGAGCTTGCCAAGAAAATTAATAATATTCGAAAGATTCCTGATTTAATATTTAAATATGATGAAGCACTTGCCTATGGCAATCATATTGACAAGATTCTAAAAACAATAAAGTAACCTCGGTTACTTTTTTTGTAATTCTGATGGTATAATAAAGTGGGTGAAAGCATGTACGCAAAGGTCATTGTTGATATCAAACACGAAGATGTAAATCATTCTTTTGATTACATAGTTCCAGAACAATTTGGAGCTTTTTTAGAGCGTGGCATGCGTGTTTTAGTACCCTTTGGTAATCAAAACAGACTTGGCTATGTGATAGAAATCATGAAGGAAAGTCAAGACGCGACTAAAATGATTTTAGAGGTTTTAGACGCATATCCTACCATTGATGAAGAACTATTTATTTTAATCCAGAATATATTGAAATATTCTCCTAGCCTTTATAGTGAGGTATTTTCTGCAGTTATTCCCTCAGAATTGCTAGTAAGCTATCACAAGGTTGTTAAGCTAATCGATTCTAGAAAATGCCCTCATGAATTTCTTCCCTTTTTTAATACAAAGGGTATTTGGAATTTAGCTCAACAGGATCAAATATATTATCCAAAGCTGAAAAGACTGAAGGATCAAAAAGTGATATCCGTTGAGACAATTATTAAAGAAAAGGGCTCTGAAAAAACAGAGACCATTTATACACTCAACTTAGATCATCACTACAATAGAATTGAAGCCTATCAAAATGTTTTAGATTTCTTTTTAGATAACGAAGAGGTATCAAGAAAAGAATTATTAGATGTTGGTATTTCAACATCAACGATTACGACTTTAATTAAACATCAAGTTCTTATTCCAGCAGAAAAAGCTGTGTTTAGAGAAATTAAGCATCACTTCGATTTAGAGGATAAAAAAGTTATCTTAACAGATGAGCAGGAACACGCTAAAAATGAAATTATTAAGTCGATAGGGAAAAAACATACCTTCTTATTAAAGGGAATTACAGGCTCAGGTAAAACGGAAGTCTATATTGAAGCGATGGAGCATGTACTACTAAAAAATAAAAAAGTATTAATTCTAGTCCCAGAAATAACTTTAATCGCTCCAATGGCAAAGCGTTTAAAATCAAGATTTAAGGATGTAGCTATTTATCATAGTGCACTTTCAAAGGGTGAACGCTATGATCAATATAAGAAAATTCAATCCAATCAAGCATCCATTGTTTTAGGAACTAGAAGTGCAGTATTCCTACCTATTGATCATTTAGGATTAATAATCATTGATGAAGAGCATGACCAATCCTATGAGCAGCTAGAAGGTGTTATTTATGATGCTAGAGAAATAGCGCTACAAAGAAGTATATATCATCATGCACCCTTAGTTTTTGGTAGTGCAACACCAAGCATCAACACGATGTATAAGGCAACACAAGATGAATATACACTCCTTGAATTAACTAGAAGACCATTTGACGCGATTCTACCGATCATTTGGTTGGTTGACATGAAGGATGAATTAAAGAAGAAAAATAGTTCGATTTTTTCAAAGTCCTTACTTGAGGGAATGAAAAAAAGAATTGAAAATAAGGAACAAACCATATTACTTTTCAATCGAAAGGGATATTCTCCCTTTGTACTCTGTAGAAGCTGTGGAGATGTTCCAACATGTCCACACTGTGATATTTCTTTAACCTATTATAAGGATAGACAGCTACTCAAATGTCATTATTGTGGATATGAAAAGCCATATCAAGCAACCTGCGAGGTTTGTAGTGAACCTAAGGTCAAGGAATTTGGTGCTGGAATTGAGTATGTAGAAGCAGAACTTAAAAAAGCCCTACCTAAGGCAAGAGTACTACGTATGGATCATAATGTGACTCGAAC
>DDWO01000017.1:58531-79559 GCA_002345705.1 Acholeplasmataceae bacterium UBA2284
CAAATGATTGCTAAGGGATTAGATTTTCCTAAGGTAACCCTAGTAGGTGTCTTAATGGCAGATTTACTCCTCAAGGTTCCATCCTATAGAGCCTCAGAAAACTGCTATATGCTACTCGCTCAAGTAACAGGTAGATCAGGCAGATCTCTTCCTGGTGAGGCAATTATTCAAGGCTATAACCTAGATCATTACGCAATCAAAAGTGTGAGTGAAGGATATGATAATTTTTATAGAGAAGCACTATACAATAGAAAATTATCTAGCTACCTTCCATTTAAAAATACCTCACAAATTCTTGTTTCAGGAATGAATTTCCTAAAAACATATCAACATGCCTTTATGCTTAAAAAGATGCTTTCAGGGCAATCTATCGACGTTTTAGGACCTACTCAAGCAATCATTAAGAAGATTAAGGATCATTACCGTTTTACCCTTACGATTAAATACGAAGACATAAATTATAAAAAGCTTTTTGAATTGATAAAGAGCTTTGATCAAGACCCATATCAGGTCAGATATTATCCGACCTTAGATATTGTTTAGGAGATGAAAAAATGAAAGTTATCATGATGGGAACACCAAAATTTGCTGTTCCAATACTTGAAATGCTTAATAAAAAGCATAAGGTTTTACTCGTGGTTACTCAGCCAGATAAGCCTACAGGAAGAAAAAAAATCTTAACTGAATCTCTAGTCAAAATCAAGGCGAAGGAATTAGGCATTGAAGTTTTTCAGCCTGAAAAACTTAAAACAAATTACAAACGAATCATTGATTTAAAGCCGGATTATATAATTACTGCAGCCTATGGTCAAATGCTTCCTAAAGAATTACTAGATCAAATACCAGCAATCAATGTGCATGGTTCTATTCTACCTAAATATCGAGGTGGAGCACCAATCCAATATGCTTTATTTGATGGGCTAAAGGAAACTGGTGTAACTGTCATGTATATGGCTTATCAAATGGATAGCGGAGATATAATCAAGCAAGAAGTGGTTCAAATCTATGAAAATGATAATTATTTAAGCTTGAGTGATCGAATGAGTATCGTTGGTGCTAATTTACTAGATTCTGTTTTAAATGATATATCTCAGGGCATTAAGCATCGCATTCCACAAAACCCAGATAAAATCTCATTTGCATATACCTTAAAGCGTGAGGATGAGTTTATTTCATTCCATCAAACAACAGATTCTATTATCGATAGAATTAAGGGACTTTCGCCTGAACCAGGCGCACACGCAATCTTAAAAAATAGCATCATCAAATTTTATAGAGCTCAAAAAAGTGATATAATAGACAGTAAAGCAGTTCCTGGAACTGTGCTCCAATCGAAAAAAAGACTCATTATCAAAACTTTGGACTCTTCGATTGAAATATTAGAAATTCAAGTACCAGGTAAAAAAATAATGCATATTAAGGATTTTTTAAATGGTCAGACCATCATTTCAGATAATGATGTATTTATAGAAGGGAGCAAATAATCATGTCAGAAAAAAAGGCTAAGAAACTTATTTATACAAGACAAGAAATGTTCGAGCTCAATAAGAAGTTGTTATTGAAAAGAGGAGTTACCCTAGAGGCAATTGCAGAAATAAGCTTTAAACAACAAGCAAAATATACAGATAATATTACAAGAGATATTTGTTTAGAATCTGTTGAAAAGATTTTATCACTACGTGATGTTTTCCATCATGTTCAGCTCGCAGCTGAAATTGATCGACTTGCTGAAGAGGGCATGTTTCAAGGTCCAATCCAAGATATTATTTATGAGGATTTAGGATTATTTGGAATTGATGAAACCATGGGACTTGATGTATCAGGGTTATATGGCACCATTGGTCAAACAAATTTTGGTGATATCGATGTCAATAAGCATGGTATTGTGAAAAGATTAAATGATGCCGGAAAAGAAGATGGCATTTGTCATACATTTTTAGACGATATCGTAGGAGCGATTGCTGCTGCTGCATCGACTAGAGTTGCTCAGGTCATGAGCGAAGAAACTGCACATGAAGAATCTGGCTTGAAGCGTTTTTCAATATTTGATCTATAAACAAGAAGAGGGATTATTTTGGGGAAATCTAGAAAATATAGCATTTGGAATTTAAAAGCACTTGGTAAAGATATATTTGCTAGATTTTTTGGCTTTGAGCAGGGTGTAGATATCACCGATGATGTTGCAGTGCTTTATAGAAGAAATGTCGTTATTAAAAATATTGTCTTTGTATCCAACTTAATGTATTCGATTATCTTATTTTTATTATCACTTTCTACACAAGGTCAGGTCGCTGACTGGGTTGTTGCATTTGTTGCGTTCCCACTCACCTATGTCATCAATAAATTCTTAAAAAAGTTAATTAACATGGACCCTCATGATAAGACCAAACAATCTGTAGCAATGTATGTTGCTGCATTTTATATCTTCTTTTCATCTATCTTAATTTATGCAAGATTATATGAAAAGGAATATTTTGAAACTGCAGCTTATATTTTGATGTATTATGCAGTTGTTGTTATCTCTTTATACCAAGAGCGTAAGCTATTAAGCTCAAGCTTTCAAGGGTTACTTGCACTGCTTACCGTGATTCATTTTATATGGACCTATAGCATTCAAGGACTTGTTGGAGAAGAAACGATTATTCAATTTTTACCAAGATTTGTTAGAATGCCAGAGTTCTCCGATATTTTATTAAGAACGTTACTATTTATATTATTCTATTTCGTTGTTTATGCCATCGTATCGATGGGTCAATACATGCAAGAAGAACGTAAGCAGGAGTTAATTAAACGCAGACAGGTTCAAGGCGATTTTTCACATATCGTTGGTGACCTATTTTCAGTCGTGTTTTCAAGCTCCTATACCTTAATGGATAAAAGACATGCCTATCAGGTTCAGCAAATGAGTGAGAAGCTTGCTGATTATGTAGGATTATCTATGCAAAAAAAGACTGAAATGAATCAATATGCAATGATTCATTTGCAGTACCAAGAAATTAAGAACTTGCTCAATGATATGAATTCATTTGATGAAAAATCGTATGACATCTTAAAGGAAAAAACAGAGCTAGGATCTAAAATAGCGAAGCGTATGCAGCTTGCTCAAAAATGTGAAGATATTGCTAGAGCACATATCGAGGATACTGCAAACGAAAAGTTCCTAAAGGAAATGCTTGTTATTCAGCCTGAGATCGAAGCACAAATCATTTTATTAGCAGATCTTTATATCACGATGAGAGGGCCAAAGCCCTATAAGAGACCAATGGCACATAACATTGTCTTAAAATCCTTTCAAAGTGAGCTATCCAATTATTTCGACTATGATTTAAAGGAAAGATTTCTAAAATTTAATGATGAGTTTGCAGAAATGTATAATAATTTCTAGCAATCCTAAAAACCTGTTTATATTGCTTGACATATTTAAACTATTCATGTATTATAAATCGGTAATAAAAAAAATAATAAGTATCACTTATTCAGAGCTACGGAGGCCAGTGACCGACGAAGTAGCAGCAACCTATTGAATTAGGTGCTTCCCACGAGGGGTAAAAGACCCATCAATAAGGAAAAATACCAATAATGGCGCTTTTCCTTGAGAGAGCGCTTTTTATATGCAAAAAGAAAGGAAATAAAACATGAGAAAACTATTTAGCAGTGAATCAGTAACAGAAGGACATCCAGACAAAGTCGCAGATTTTATCTCTGATTCCATTTTAGATGCAGTTCTTGAACAGGATCCAAATTCAAGAGTTGCTTGTGAAACAGCAGTAACCACAGATTATGCATTACTTTTTGGTGAAATCACTACAAATGCAGTCATCAACTTCGAGGAAGTCGTAAGAAATGCAATCCACTTTATTGGCTATAACAAAAAGGAATATGGATATAATGCTGATGACGTTGTTGTTGATGTTAGAATCAAACCTCAATCTCCAGATATCGCTATGGGTGTTGACGAAAAAGAAAATAAGGAACAAGGTGCTGGTGATCAGGGCTTGATGTTTGGCTATGCATGCAATGAAACCATCAATTTAATGCCGCTGCCTATTGATTTATCTCATCGCTTGGCAAAGCGCTTAAGTGAAGTTAGAAAACTAAACATTATTCCAGGACTACGTCCAGATGGAAAAACGCAAGTAACTGTAGAATATGATGAGAATAACTATCCTGTTTCCATTCACACAGTCGTACTATCTACACAGCATGATGAAGAATGGGATCAAGAGGATCTTAAAAGGGAAATTCATACACATGTATTAGCTCCTATATTAAAGGGATATGATACAACGAACACAATTTATCAAATCAACCCAACTGGAAGATTTGTAATGGGTGGTCCACACGGAGATGCAGGCTTAACAGGTAGAAAAATCATTGTCGATACCTATGGTGGATATGCGCGTCATGGTGGTGGAGCATTTTCAGGTAAGGATGCATCTAAGGTCGATAGAAGTGCTGCCTATATGGCAAGATATATTGCTAAGAATGTTGTCGGCTCTGGAGTTGCTGATCAATGTGAAATCCAAATAGCTTATGCAATTGGTGTAGCTGATCCAGTCAGTGTTTCTGTAAACACATTTGGAACAGAAAAAGTAGCTGTTGAAAAAATCTATGATGCTATTATTCAAAACTTCGATTTAAGACCTTCAGCAATTATCAAAACATTAGAATTAAAGCGTCCTATATTCGCTAAAACGGCAGCATACGGGCATTTCGGTAGAGAAGAAGACACATTCAGCTGGGAAAAGTTGAATAAGATTGATATTTTTAGAAATCTATTATAAAATAATCAGTAGGTGATTATATGAGCAATCTAGAAGTTCTAGAACAAAAAAGATTAGACATTTTTAGAAAATACGATAAAGAACAGCGCACTGGCATTATATTAATTGTTATTGCGTTACTGATTGCTATTGCTGCATTTCTTGCTGAACTTCAAGTTCTCTTTTTTGTGGCGGGGTTGATTGCCTTCATTGCGTTTATTTTCTTTGGAATTGCACAAAGGCATGTTCAGACATTTAGAACGCTAATTAAGTCGGAATTAATCTTAACATTATTAAAGGAACAGTTTGAAAATGTGACCTATGATGCAAAAGGATTTATTCCATCTTCGACTATTGTATCAACTGGTATGGTTAAGAGACCAGACCGCTTCCATGGTGAAGATTATATAAGAGGATCCTACAAGGGTGTTAATTTCCAGGTTTCTGATGTTGACTTAAAGGAAAGAGTTGAAACCAGAGATTCTAAGGGAAATGTACACGTATCCTATCAAACCTATTTCAAGGGTAGATGGTACATCTATCAATTTGAAAGAAGATTTAAGGATGTGTTAAAGATTTGTGAAGGTCGTGGCTATCAGGTCAATACCAAAGGGTTAACAAAAATTGACACCGAAAGTATTGAGTTTAATAAAAAGTTCGCCATTTATGCTTCAACACAAGAATATGGATTTTATCATATCACCTCTTCAATGATTGAAAAATTGATGGAACTTGAAAAGCTTCATCGAGGATCTATCTTATATTATTATGCAGGAAATGAATTACACATTGGTGTCAATGACAGAAGAGACTATATGGAATTATCAGTCAAAACACCAATTAATGAAGAATCACTCAAAACATTTATGGGTGATATTGATCTAATACCAGCAATCATTAATGAATTGCGATTAGATAGCTCTAAGTTTAAGAACCCTCTTTAGGAAGGAGAGAAAAAAATGACAGGATTATATATTGGTTTAGGTGTAGGTTTATTAGTTATTATTATTTTAGGATGGGTAATCAGCACCATCAATTCTTTCAGAAGAATGCTTGTCAAAATCGATGAATCAGAATCAAGCATTGATGTTGCCCTCACTAAGCGTTTTGATTTACTCTCAAAAATGTTTTCTGCTGTTAAAGGCTACATGAAGCATGAACAGGAAACATTAACTAAAGTTGTTTCAATGAGACAACCTAGTCACGGTGCTCCAATGGCTGAAAAGCAAGAGTTCGCAAACGAAGTCTCTAGAGGTCTTCAAGCAATTAATGTTGTTGTTGAACAATACCCAGATTTGAAAGCATCTCAAAATGTAGGTAAGCTTCAAGACGCTTCAGTTGAAGTTGAAGAAAACCTTCAAGCAGCAAGACGTGTCTACAATTCAAACGTATCCTACTACAACCAAAAAGTTGTTGTATTTCCAAGCAATATCATTGCGAATTGGAAGAAGTTTGAAAAACGTGCATTCTTTGAAGCAGAAGCGATTAAAAGAGAAGACGTTAAATTTGATTTCTAGGAAGATGCCATTGGCGTCTTTTTTTTTACAATACCTTCATAAGGCGATTATAAACAAATTCATGAATGGATGAGTTCAGTCTCTAATCCGTTCTTTTTTTATCTTTTTTTAAATTATGTTAAAATCCCATAAACAGTGAAATCGCTTGTAAAAATACCTGTATTATAGTAATATAATAAAGAACGTAAAGGATGTGTAGCTATGTTAAAAAAATGGTTTGATCCAGGTAAAAGAGAAATTAAAGACGCTAAAAAAATAGCTGATGTTGTATTTTCTCTTGAAGCTGATATGGAGAAATTATCAGATGTTGAGCTTACTGCAAAGACATCATTATTTAAAGAAAGATATAAAAATGGAGAATCGCTAGAAAGTTTGATGCCTGAGGCTTTTGCTGTTGTGAGAGAAGCATCTAGACGTGTAACTAAGCTTTTCCCGTATTATGTACAGGTATTAGGAGCAGTTGCAATATTCCATGGTAATATCGCTGAAATGAGAACCGGTGAAGGTAAAACATTAACAGCAGTTATGCCAGCGTATTTAAGTGCTTTAAATGGTGAAGGTGTTCATATCGTTACCGTAAACGAATACCTAGCAAAACGTGAAGCAGAGGGCGACATTGGCGACCTGTTTCGTTTTTTAGGTTTGACAGTAGGTCTTAACCTAAGAGAATTAACAAGAGATCAAAAAAAGGATGCATATGATTGCGATATCCTATATTCGACAAACTCTGAATTAGGATTTGATTACCTTCGTGATCACATGGTTTTATATGCTAAGGATATGGTTGCTCAACGTGGACTCAATTACGCAATTATCGATGAAGTCGACTCCATCTTAATCGATGAAGCTAGAACTCCATTGATTATTTCAGGTGGATCTAAAAATAACCATAATTTATATCAAGCTGCAGATCGTTTCTCTAAATCTCTACGTGATGAGGATTTTGAAATTGATTTGGAATCAAAGAGTATTGCCTTGACTCCTTCAGGGATTAAAAAGGCAGAACAAATTTTCCAATTAGAAAACTTATATGATTTAAAGCATGTTACTCTCGTCCATCATATCAATAACGCACTTCGTGCCAATCATATTATGGCAAGAGACAAGGAATATGTCGTTGATAATGATGAAGTCTTAATTGTTGACCAGTTTACTGGCCGTATTTTAAGAGGACGTCAATTTTCTGAAGGGCTTCACCAAGCCTTGGAAGCTAAGGAAGGCGTTCAAGTTAAGAAGGAAACAGTAACTGTTGCTACGATAACATATCAGAATTTCTTTAGAATGTATAAAAAGCTTTCTGGTATGACAGGTACTGCAAAAACAGAGGAAGAGGAATTCCGCGACATCTATAACATGGACGTTGTTGAAGTTCCAACCAATGCTCCAGTCATCAGAAAAGATGAACCAGATTATATTTATGCAAGTTTGGAAGAAAAATTTAAGGCACTAGTTGATGAGGTTGAAGCAAGATATAAAATTGGTCAACCGATGCTAATTGGTACCATCGCAGTTGAAACATCAGAGGATTTATCACGTATGCTTAAGGCAAGACGTATACCTCATGAAGTATTGAATGCGAAGAATCACGAAAGAGAAGCTGAAATTGTTGCTAAAGCAGGTCTATTAGGCTCTGTGACGATTGCAACGAACATGGCTGGTCGTGGTACGGATATTAAGCTTGGTGCAGGTGTAGTTGAACTTGGTGGTTTAGCTGTCATCGGTAGTGAACGTCATGAATCCAGACGTATTGATAATCAGCTGCGTGGTCGTGCTGGACGTCAGGGCGACCCTGGTTACTCAAGATTCTATTTATCTGCAGAAGATGAATTGATGATGCGATTCGGTGGCGATACCTTTAAAAGAAGAATTGAAATGCTTGAAAGACTGAATACTACAGGACAACCTTTATCCTCTAAATTATTCTCAAGATTTGTGACTAGTGCACAAAAGAGAATTGAAGGGAATAACTATGATTCACGTAAGAATGTCTTAAAATATGATGATGTACTTCGTAAGCAAAGAGAAATTATTTATAAGGAACGTCGTGATGTTTTAACATTACCTTCAATTGAAGATCAGGTTAGAGTGACTGTTAGAAATAGCCTATCTTCAACACTACAACAATTTATTCATCCAGTTGGAAAAAATCAATTCAATATCGATGATGACAACATCATCGCAACCTTTAATGGTAATATTTTCTTGCCAAACACCTTAATCAAAGAAGAAATAGAAAAGATGGATGAAAATGAATTAAAGAATTATATTTTAGAATTAGCAGATCAGGAACTAGACCGTAAAAAGAGTCAAGTTCCACCTGAAGTCTTTAATGAATTTTTAAAGGTTGTAATGCTAAGAGTCATTGATACCTATTGGATGCGTCATATTGATACAATGAGTGAGCTCCGTCAGGGAGTATCCTTGCAGGCTTATGCACAGCAAAGTCCACTGGTAATTTACCAAAAGCAAGGTCTTGAAATGTTCAATGAAATGGTTAAAAACATTTCTAATGACGTTGCAAGATACGCAATTCGTGCTCAAATTCAATATAATGTTGAACGTGAGGCAGTCGTGAAAAATACACAAACCAATGAAGGTCGTTCAGATTCAAGACCAAAGAAACCAAAAGTAAGAAAAATTAGGGACAAGAGAAATCAACCTTGGCGTTAAGGAGGTACTTTTTTGGAAACGTATGAAGTTAATAAAATATTATCTTTATTTGAAGAGAGTATCAATGATTTAAACAAAGCGCTAAATCCTAATAAGCTTGAAGAAGAGTATAAGAAGCTCAATCTTCAAATGCAGGAACCAAATTTTTGGTCAAATACCAATTTAGCTAAAAAAACTTCAAAGGAAGCAATGGAAATTCGTCAAAAACTTGACGATTTCTTTGCTTTAGAAAAAAAGTATAAAAATCTTGTCGAATGGTTTTCAGTTAGTGAAGAGGGTACTGAAGAATGGGTTATTTTAGAAAATGACATTGAAGCACTACAAAAAGAGCTAAAGGCATTTGAAATTGAAACTCTACTGAATGGCCTGTATGATAATAGCAACGCAATTATTGAATTACATCCCGGAGCTGGAGGAACTGAATCTCAGGACTGGGCAGATATGCTTTACAGAATGTATACAAGATATGCACAACGAAGAAAATATAAAGTAGAAATTCTTGATTATCAATCGGGTGAAGAGGCTGGAATTAAGAGTGTTACGTTATTAATTAAAGGTCCCTACGCTTATGGTTATCTAAAGGCTGAACGTGGAGTGCACAGATTGGTTAGAATATCACCTTTTGACTCCAATGCCAGAAGACACACATCATTTGCATCGCTTGACGTTATCCCTGAAATCAATGACGATATTGATATCGATATTAAAGATGAGGATATCAAAATTGATGTTTATAGAAGTGGTGGTGCTGGTGGACAGTCTGTCAATACAACGGATTCCGCTGTAAGAATTACCCATCTAGCAACAAATATTGTTGTCACATGTCAAAATGAGCGTAGTCAATTAAAAAATAAAGAAGCTGCAATGACCGTATTAAAATCAAAACTAGTTCAAGAAGAAATTAAAAAACAAGAAGAAAACATTAGAGCAATCAAGGGTGAACAAAAAGAAATTGGTTGGGGTTCACAAATTAGATCTTATGTCTTCCATCCATACCAAATGGTAAAAGACCATCGTACCAATTATGAAGTCTCTCAAGTCGATTTAGTTATGGACGGAGAAATTGATGGATTTATCAATGCTTATTTAAAAGCAGGTGACAATCATGAATAAAGCAAAAAGACGTGAAATTTTAGAAATCACAGTAGGTGTTATCCTACTTTCCTTAGGTTTCTATTTTTTCTTATTACCTTTAGGTTTAGTCATCGGTGGTGTGATGGGGGTAGCTGTCTTAATTCAAGATCAAGTTCCTGTTAGTACATTTATGTATATAGCAAATATCATACTCCTAATCATCGGTGGAATATTCTTAGGCAAAGTGTTTTTCTTCAAGACAGTATATGCTACATTATTATCTCCAACACTTGTCTTTATACTTGAAAAAACAATTGATTCTAATTATTTTATGAGACATATGAATGAAAGTCCTCTGTTAATAGGAGCTACCTTTGGCGGTCTATTTATTGGTGCAGGACTTGGAATTGTTGTTAGAAATAACGGAACCACTGGCGGAATTGATGTTGTGCAGCGCATATTAAACAAATTTTTAAATATACCATTTTCTACAGCTATGTATTTCACGGATGGAGCAGTTATTTTTATCGCCATGCTTATTAATTTCCAATTAGGACTTTACGCAGTAGGTTCAATGATCATTATTGGTATTATCGTTGATCGGTTAGCAATTGAAGGAAAAGCAGGCTATACAGTCTTTATAGTGAGCTCTAATAGTGATTTGTTACAACAAAAAATATATGAAAAAATTGATCGTGGATTGACTAAGGTTAAGGTTGTTGGTGGTTATTCTAAACAGGATAAGGAATTAATTATATGCACAGTAGATCGAAGAGAACTATATCCATTTAAGATGATTATTAAGGAAACAGATCCAACAGCATTTACATTTGTTACCAAGACTAAAGAAGCCTTAGGTCAAGGCTTTTCTAGGGAGGATGCGAAATGGTAGAGAAAAAATTAGGAATCTTATTTTTAGTTAGTGTCGTCCTTGCATTTCTAGCAGGTTTTTTCTCATCAAGAATTTTACCTGAAGTACCTGTTGGAAGTGGTGATGATATGTTTAATCTCATCACGGAGAGCTTTGAAAGATACTACTATTATGATATTGATGAAAAGGAAGAACTAGATGCATTTATTGAATCCATGCGTGCAACGATTAGCTCCTACGCAAAATCGAATAATGATCCATATACAAGACTTGTATCAACACCACTCAATACAACCCCATCTGATAATGAAACATTTGTTGGTATCGGAATTAACTTAGTCTTTGAAGGTAATAATATTAGAATAACGAACGTAATCTATGGTAGCGCAGCACATCAAGTCTTATATCCAAATGATTTAATTGTTGGTATTGTAGTGGACGGTACTGAAATACTATTTGAAGATTTAGTAGGTGAAACTGAAGTTTTAAGCTATCTACAAGGTGAATTAGGTGATACAAAGAGACTCATGGTTTTATCACCTGAATCCATATCAGCAGTCTATAAGGATATAACATATAGTGAATTTGCTACACCTTCAGTATATACTAGAGATTTAGGAGAAAGTGATATTGCTTATATCAAGATTACGCAGTTTGCTGCTGAAATTGAAGGTGTTTCATTAGGCACTGCAAGAGTATTTTCTGAAATTCTAAAAACACTTGAACAAACAACCCTATCAGGACAAAATAAAACATTAATTCTTGATTTAAGAGATAATCCAGGTGGATCTTTATCTGCACTTCATAATCAAGGGATTAGTGGTGCATTTCCAGGTATAGTTCAACAGCTTTTAGTAAGAGATTTAGATAACCCAGCGTTTACAATGGTTCCTAAGAGCGGTAAAGTTCAAACGTTTATAGGAGGCTTAAGTGCTCCAAAGCCATATGATATAAAGATTTTAGTGAATGAAAACTCTGCATCAGCAGCTGAGGTATTAGCAGCTGCATTAAACACAAGAGGTGGATACGAGCTTTTCGGTGAAGAAACCTATGGTAAGGGAGTTTATCAAAACCAAGTTAGATTAAAGGACATCCAAGGCGTTCGTTATTCACTTGCATACACCGAAGGTGAATGGTTTTATGATGGTGGTAAAAATGTTTCTAACGATCCTTTAGTTGTTACATATATTGCTCAATCTGGTGTGAAAGCCATCGATATTCCATTATTTGTTGAAACACTATCCTTGGATATGGTTTCATATTCACTAACGACTTACCAGGATTTTCTAAACTATAGACTTGGATTAACTGGCATAGATATGCTTAGAACAGATGGATATTTTGATCAAAAGACCTTAGATGCAGTGATTGCATATAATACAATTCATGCACTGAGTGTAACCAATCAAATTACCTATGAAACATCTAAAATCATCTTTGATGAATATCTAGAAGATATGAGAGATGTTTCTCTAGATATCCAGCTTCAGGAACTAATTTCAATCATTAAAAATAGCTAATATGAAGAAAATAGAAAATGTAAAAAAACTAAAGAAAATCTATCAGATTGAAGTAAGTGAGCAAATCTATCCAATAGAGCCTGAAATTTATATCAAATTTCATTTGAACGCAGGAATAGAACTAGAAGACAAGATTTGGAAAGAGCTTATATTAGAAAATGATTACCTAAGATATTATAAATTAGGGATCATTAAGCTTAAAAAAATGCTTACCAAATATGAAATGAAAAACTATCTCTTATCCCAAGGGGCGAGTGAAGGTATCATCAAACAGGTTATTTCAAAGTTTGTTGAAAGAAAATATCTTGATGATATATCATATGCGAAAGATTATATCCAAATGAAGAAATATCAATATGGACCTCTAATATTAGAACACCAACTCAAAGAAAAGGGAATCGATTTTGATTTAATTCAAGAACAAATTGAAAAAATAGATGAACATGAAATTCTATCACTTCAAATTCCTAAAAAGCTAGCATCGATTAAGAATAAATCCATAAGACAAGCTTTAATCACTGTGAAGACTCATTTCATACGAAATGGATATTCGAATCATATTGTATCTAGCATTCTAGAAAATTCATCTAGCTTCTATCAAGGAGATGAGATGAAGCTTTTGCAAAAGGATTATGATAAGCTATTGAATCGTTTATCTAAAAAGCTAAGTGGCTATGAGTTGAAAAGTTCAATTAAAGAAAGGCTATATCAAAAGGGATATAAGCTTGAAGACATTCTAAAAGTGCTTAACTAAAACATTTGTCTCTTATCGTGGTAAAATCATGATAAGAGATTTTTTTATGGAGGAATTTATGAAGCTTTGGAAAAACGGATACTTTCACACCATGGAAGACCCAAAAACAACCTATCATTCGATGGCAACTGATCATGGTTTAATTATTGGCTTTGATGATGATATTAAGGATCTTAAATTTGACCGTGAAATTGATTTGAACAAAGCACATGTCTATCCTGGATTTGTTGATGCACATCTACATCTTTTAGGCTATGGACAAATGCTACTAAGACCAAATCTCTCATCTATTCATACGAAGGAAGAGATTTTAGTTGAGCTTAAAAAGCTATTTAAAAATGAAAAGCTATTTGTTGAAGGCTATAGAGAATGTGGTATTACTAAAGATGATTTAAATCAAATATCAGTTGAGCATCCAATTCTTTTAAGACATAATGACTATCACAGCTTAACGGTTAACGATAAGGTTTTATCACTTGCAGGTATTACTCATCAAACAGGAGTTCTAACAGAAGAGGTTGCTCAGCACGCAATTGACTCTTTTCCAAAATATAGTCAAAAAGAAATCGAAAAGATATTAACGTATTCCTTAAAAAACTTATATAAATATGGAATTACAGGCGGTCACTCTGATGATTTATATTATTTCAATGGCTTTGATGAAACAGTTTCAGTTTTCGAAAATGTTTTAGATAAGTTTCCATTCCGTGCACATTTACTCATGCATCATATGACTATAGATGATTTCAAAAAATCAGGAAGAACTTATTTAGATCAAACCTATTACTTACAGCTTGGTGCGGTTAAGATGTTTTATGATGGAACGATTTCCTCAAAAACAGCATTAATGAAAAAGCCTTATCTGAATTCAAATAATTATGGTCAAAATGTCAATGGAAAAGAAAAATTCATAGAAATCGTTAAAAAGGCTAGAGGCTATCACCTACCAATCGCAGTTCACGTGATAGGAGATCAAGGTCTTGATGAAGTGATTGAAATAATTAAAATGTATCCTCCAAAAATGTATCATCATGATCGTTTAATTCATACACCATGGATAGCTAAGGAAACAATAGAAGAGCTAAAGAAATTAAGAGTTTCCCTAGATATTCAGCCACAATTTTTATCCAGTGATCTTCCATGGGCACTAGACTTTTTTCAAGGTACTCCAGACTTAGTCTTTCCTTGGAAAACATTACTAGATGCAGGATTAAATCTCGCAGGAAGCAGTGACGCACCTGTCGAAATACCCAATCCTCTATTAGGCATTCATGCCTCTGTATTTAGAGAATCTTCTCATGATGGAAAAGCTTATTTTTTAGAAGAAAGCCTATCAAGATTTGAAGCAATCTCGATGTATACGATAGGAGCTAATTACTCAACAGAGCATAAAAACAGAGGTTATTTAAAGGTTGGTTATGTTGCAGATTTATCCATTTTTAAGCATGATTTACTCAGCATGCATAAGGATAAATTCAAGGAAGATATAGTTGAAATGACCGTTATAGATGAAAGAATTGTCTATGACAAAAATAAAGTGTAGAAATATTCATTTTATAGGCATAACATTTGATTTACATTGATTTATATTGTTAAAATACATGTAATCATTGAAAAAAAGGATGATCTAAATTGAAATTAGAGTTTTGGCTTGATTACATCAGTCCAATCTGCTACAAACAGCATCAAGCAATTGAACTATTGTTCAAGAAATACAAGTTTAATGACCTAGAACTTCTCTATCGAAGCTATGAGATGATTCCAAAATTTGAACCCAATGAAGATTGCGATTTTCATCGTGTTTTAGCACAGCATCATGTGTTAACACTAGATGAAACCAAGGAATTATTTAAGGATGTCCCTAAGGATTTAAAGCCTGTTAAGGTAATCGATGCACACCGGTTATCTCATCTAGCAAAAAAATCAGAAAAGGCATTTGAATTCAACCAAATGGTTTTTAAATTTTATTATGAACTCAAAAAGGATATTAGTAAAAAGGATGTTTTAATTGAGATATCCTCCAAGGTAGGATTAAACCTAGAGGAAGTAGAATATGTATTATCATCGGATAGATATCAAGAATCTGTCTGTCTAAATAGGGAAAATGCGATACTAAAGGGTATCTTTGAAGTCCCTCATCTACGAATTGATGGCAAAATTAGACTAAAAAACTATCACAGTGATGATCAAATCATCGAAGCTTTAAACATGGTATCAGCTACATATAACAAGACAGATTACTGTGAAGGTGAGAATTGTGAAAGAAAGAAGACCAGATGAGTCTTTTTTTCTTATTATGATAGTGTTTTTATATATTTTGTGGTATAGTATATAAGGTTTAAAAAGAATTGAGGAAAAAGATGAATATTTTATTTAGTGATTTACAGATTTTACAAGAAACAAAAACTGCAATTGAGGCATTAGGATTGGTTGAAACCACGTCGATACAACACCACGCAATCCCAAAAATGCTAGAGAAAAGGGATTTAATTGGCCAGGCACAGACGGGTACAGGAAAGACATTCGCTTTCGCAATACCTATCCTAGAACAAATTGACACAGAAGATAAAAACATTCAAGCATTAGTCATTTGTCCTACAAGAGAACTAACGCTACAAGTATATAAGGAATTTCTTAAGCTAATTAAATTTAACAAGGCTGTTAAGATTACATCAATTTATGGTGGGGAATCTTACAACAAACAATTTAAGGCATTAGCCGAGCATCCACAAATTGTGGTTGCAACACCGGGTCGTGCAATCGACCATTTAGAAAGAGGAACTCTAAACTTTTCAAGTCTTAAAGTTCTTGTTATGGATGAAGCAGATGAAATGCTGAAAATGGGTTTCCAAGAGGATTTAGAGAAACTTCTTAAGGATACTCCATCGACTAGACAGACTGCTTTATTTTCAGCTACTATACCTCCTTTTATCAAGAAGGTTGCTGAAAAATATCTGAAGAATCCTGAGATTATTAAAATTGAGACTCCAACGGTTACAGTATCGAAAATTGATCAATTTTATTACAATGTCAAGAAATCTGATAGAGATCAACTGATGCTAAGACTACTAGATTTTTATGAACCAATTTCTGCAATTATATTTGCGAATACAAAGATAGATGTTGATAATTTATCAGCATTCCTTCAAAAGCACAATTATGAAGCAGATGCTCTTCATGGAGATTTAAAGCAAAGTCAAAGAGATTATGTCATGGGTCGTTTTAGATCAAAAAGATTAAAGTACTTGATTGCTACTGACGTTGCAGCAAGAGGACTTGATATCTCACACGTTGACATGATTATCAATTATGAGATTCCTTTCGAAGATGAGCTTTATGTTCATAGAATCGGTCGTACAGGAAGAGCAGGAAAAGCAGGCGTTTCTATCTCACTTGTTTATCCAAGTATGAGAGGTAAGCTTCAAATGATCGAAAGATACATCAAGGCGAAGCTTACGGAAAGAGAAATTCCAACTGAAGAAGAAATCAATCAAAGAAGAGAGCAAAGAAACTACGCTCAAATCCTAGATATGGTTGTTAAAAATGAAGTGAACTACGATGAAATTATCGGAAAGCTTCATGAAGATGGCTTCGAAGATCACGATATCATTTCAGCTCTATTATCCAAAGTAATGGTTGAAAAGAAAACATACGATCACCTTGAAGCACCAGCTAAAAAGAGAAATGATGCATACTCAGATCCAAGAAGTTCAAGAGACTCACGTGGTGGAAAATCAGATTCAAGATCAAGAGGACCTAGAGATTCTAGGGATTCAAGAGATTCAAGAGGACCTAAATCAGGTGAATCAAGAGAAAATCGTCCTGCAAGAACATTTGATTCTTCAGAGCCAAGATCAAGAGGAATAGAAGGTCCTTACAAAAATGCGATGATTAATTTAGGTAAGCAAGATGGACTTCGTCCAGTAGCACTTCTTGACTATTTGAAGAAAAATGCAGACCTATTTCCAAAGAATATTGGCGATATAACTATCTATCCACAGGAAACAGAATTCCAAATTCATCCAGCAGCAATTAAGCGTTTAGATGAAGTAAATAACAAGCTCTTCAATGGTAAGAAGATAAAGATTACCATTTTAGGCAACAAATAATCGAAAAAAATAGAAAATATGTCTAATTCATGTTACAATTAATATGAAATTCATATTTTTTTATTTTATTAAAATAAAGGAGGATCAGATGGCACATCTGTTTGAAACAATACACAGCAATTTTTTTAGTGTGCTTTCCTCCCCTAACAAAAAGACATACATCGATTGTATTTTTATTATTTATCATGCTATTGATACGATAGAAGATGCTTTTCAGGGGGATAGAGAATATATCGTTCAAAGGCTCATTGATTACTTCGATGAAGAACCTGGTGATGAATTCCTCGATGTTGAAGATGATGAACCTGCAAGAACTTCAAGACAAAAAGCAGTTCATGTGATTAATGTTTTAAAAAAGAATGGATGGCTCGGTGAAGAAGAACTCGGAGATTATAAAACATCCTTAAACCTATTTGATTATTCCATACAAATTATAGATATTTTAGAAAGTATTCAAGAGAATCGCCAAAGCGAATATACAGGTGAAATTTTCACTGTGTATTCTCTTTTGACTTCATTTGCTATTGAAGAAGGCATTGGTGTATTAGAGCAAGCCTATCAAAAGACAAATGATATCTTAAGAAAACTAAAATCGTTAAAAGCAAATATTTATAGATACTACTACGATATTACTAAAAAGCAATCTAAGCATGATTTAAAACATTTACTTGAAAAGCTTTTGATTGAATACAAGCAAAACTTCTTTGATTCAGCTTATTACAATTTAAAAACAACGGATAGCTTACCGAGATATAAAAGAGCAATATTGGAATCCATAAATAAAATTCAAAATACTGAAGAAACCATGGAAAGATTGGCAGCAATGGTGATGAAGGTTAAGAGAATTGAGGATTATAATGAAGCCTTCCATTATGTGGAGGATAGACTAAGATATATTACAGATAGCTTTACTGCCTTAGAGCATTTAATTCTAGCAATTGATAGGAAAAATGAGCAGTATATTACAGCTGCAGCTTCAAAGATTATGTTCTTTACGAATCAATCAGATGATATTGAAGGTATCTTCAATCGTTTATTTAGAGTGATCATGTCGAATAAAATCGAAGACTACTCAAGAATGTTTAATATCACACAGGCAAGAAACCTAGATACATATTCCTTGTACAATCAAAGAAGAGCAAGAATCGAGCCTGTATCTGAAGAAATATTCTTTGAGGATGATATGATCTCTGATGAATACAGAAAAGAAAAAATCAAAGCGTTACTTAAAAATAATATTTATGGCAAAAAGGAAATCGATGAGCACGTTAAAAACCTATTAAATGGTGAGAAATCGATAGAAGCTGCAAATATCAATCTAGAAACTCAAGAAGATTTTGTTAAGCTAATTCTAATCTTCTTATTCTCCAAATCAGTTGGTATGCATTACGATGTCGAACTGATGGGCAAAGAATGTAAAAACAATGACATAACCTTTCAAAACTTTAGAATTAAAGAGGTGAGACGATGAATAAAACTCAAGCACTTAAAGCATTTAGTGATGAATACATCATGATGAAGGAAGGCGAAAAGTCTACCTTTTCTAGAATTGTCAATAAGCTTCTTCAAGTGAATTTTATAACAAAAAGAAAGCCTGGAGACACGAATGATTACCGCTTTATACTTGCCTTTAAGGAAGTATTTGAAGCATTCTTTGTATTATCAGACTTTACTTTGAATATTAAAAGGGAAGATGAAGTTGTCTACATTCAAAATGATAACTTATTCAATCATTTACGCCTTAGAAAAACTGAAAGTGTTTTACTTTTAGTCATTCGTATCATATACCAACGTAAAAAGGATTTTGTAACCCTAGATGAAAATGTTGAAATATTCTTAAATGAAATTCATGAAGAATTGACAAGAATTGGATATCTAGATCATAAAAGAATTACTAAAGATAAGCTTAAGCCTGCATTAATATTTTTAAGAAACTATAATATTATCGATTATATCGACAAGGGTCTACATGATGATGCTAGAATAAAGATTTACCCAACGATTCTTTACGTTACCAATTTAGACTCTATTAAAGAAATCGTTCAAAAGCTTGAAGGATATATGGAAGGGGGAGGTGAAGACATTGAAGAAACTGACGAAGATTAAACTAGTTAACTGGCATTTGTTTTCTAACCAAACCATAGAAATTAAAGACAATGCATTAATTTCAGGTGAAAATGGATCTGGTAAATCGACTTTACTAGATGCAATGCAGTATCTATTCGTAGGTGGAAGAAGCGGATCTAAGTTCAATATCGCAGCAACCGATGATGCAAAGCGTACCCTTGAGGGATATGTAAGAGGAAGAATTGGTGCTGAAAATAAAGAATATTTAAGAAATGGCGATGTCATTTCTCATTTAGCCTTAGAGTTTTATGACGAACAAAGTAAAAAATACTCGGTTATTGGGGTTATTTTAGATTTACCTAAGTTATCCCAACTCAAAGAAAGATTTTATCTTTTAGATAATGTCTCTATTCACGATGGTCTATTCCTTGAAAAGAAGTATCCAAGAGACTTTAAGAGCATGAAGGCTTACCTAAAGAGCATTGATGTTGAATTTCAGCCATTTGAATCTCAAAAGAAATATCGAGATGCACTCGCTAGATTCTTTGGTATGGACGCAACCAAATATGCAAAAATATTACCAAAAGCACTTGCCTTTCGATCAATTGACCTACAGGCATTCGTTTTTGAGTTTCTTTTAGATGATGATCCAATCGATATTCAATCCTTGAAAAATAACGTTGCTCAACTAAAAAAAGTAGAAGCGCAAATTAAAAAGGATAAAGAAAAACTTGAGAAACTTGATACCATCATCAAGCTTGGTGAAGAAATCACCTTAAATAAGGAACAAAAGGATATTAATCAATTAATTGACCAATTAAACTGGGTTGAAAAAAGAGAGTCCTTTATCAAAGAAAACGAGATTAAACTCACTCAAATAGAGAAAAAGCTTGATTATTTAAGAGATGCTAAGGGTCAAATTGATGATCAAATCGAAGAAACGGATACAGCAATCTTAAATTTAGAGCGTGCTAAAAATGATTCTGACTTATCTAGAACATTATCTCAATATCAAGAATCACTTCAAAAGAAAGCGCATGAGTATGAGTCCCAAAAGGAAGCACTTTCTCAGGTTAAAGAATTACTATTAAAGGAATTTAATACGATTAAGGAATTAACCAATCTATTGCCAAATCAGGCAATGAAAGCTTTCGTTTCCTATTTTCAATCCAATGAAGATAGCCTATCGGCATCCGAATTATCTGAAAATTTATCCAATTTAAATACTGAAGTTCAATCCTACTCACAGGCTTATTTTGCAGAAAAAGAAAGAACTGAAACTGATAAAAGAGAATTATCTGAGCAAATTAGAATATCTCAAAATAGAATTAACCAACTTAAGCGTCATGTAAAAACCTATCCATTCTATGTTGAAAATCTAATCAATGCATTAAATGAAGGCTTATCAAGTCACTATCAAAAGGAAGTTAGAGTTAGACCATTATGTGAATTGATTGAAATCTCTGATGAACGCTGGAGAAATGCAGTTGAAGGATTTTTGAACACACAACGCTTTGATATCATTGTTGATCCAAGCTATTTTAATGACGCACTTGATATTTATGAGCAAGTTAAGGTTGAACAAAAGATTTATGGTGTAGGTCTAGTTAATACACAAAAATTAACTGCCTATGAGCAACTAACTCCAGGTACTTTAGCTGATAAGGTATCTAGTGAACATAC
>DDWO01000027.1 GCA_002345705.1 Acholeplasmataceae bacterium UBA2284
GATTTTATAGAAAAAATAAATAAAACTAATTAAATATTAAAGGCATAATGAATACCCGCTACCCCCTCCAAAGGTATTTCATTATGCTTTTTATTTATAAATTCATGAAATATACTTCATTCAATTTCAAACGCTATACGCGAAATGTGGATACCATTTCAAAAGACTTTAATAATATTCCTTGTGTTTTAACATGGAATTTTACTAGAAAAAAGAAGAAATCACTCAGCGATTTCTTCTTTAATAATTGGTTTTCTATATTTCAGAACTAATCATATATTTTGTGTCATACCTAATTGTGTCAATTTTTAGATTGTTCAACTTGTAAATAACAATTTTTGGTAAATCTATATTACTCCCATTAGCAGATTCAATATAACTAAATGGCTTAAACCATATTAAGTAGTCAGCATTACATTTTTTAATTGTTTTCACCATTACACTATCTGCCCAAAAACAATGTGGTTTTGCTAACAAAGAAGTGCCTTGATCTATATTGGATTTATCGAGATTATGTATTTGAAGATAATTCCCTGAAGATTCGTCCAAAACAAAGAATATTAACTTGCATTCAGGATGATTTTTCCTGTATTGGTCCACTTTTTTTGCATGTTTTGAAATCACTCTATCAAAGTTTTTTCTATATCTATCGAAGTTATGATCTTCTTCTGTTGGTAGTCCACTGTCACCTAATAACAAAATTTGCTTTAAATTAGGAAAATCATCTTTCACACCTAATTTTCTTAATTGTTTCAACATCTTATTCTCTTTGGCTTTTGTGGAATGAGTCTTACCACTATTAGTTGCTTGATCATCAAATCTCATAACTTCCATCATGAGCTCAAGATCATCATTATAGAAATCTGGGGGCAGATCTGATTTTGAAGAACTATTTTTCCATGTTTTCCATAATTCTTCATCATTTGTTGCTTGAAATATTTTCCATATATCATCAGATTGAGGAAATGCTAAGAGACGATTTTCAGAATCACGATAATAAGCTAGGATGTTATCCTCATTATCAAATGTAAAGTTTCTCATTTACACTAACCAGCTACTATCATGAGTAAAATAGTTAAAGGTATAAGTGCTAATCCAAACTTCAATGCAATATTAAAATGGCTCATCTTTCCATTTGCTATTTTTGAATTAATATTAATTTGAGAAAGAATCATCTCAGATAATGTATCTTCATTTACTTTCTTTGCAGAACTAATATAGTCTTGACTCTCCATTGTAGCAATTGAAACAAACGATACTAGGTTATCAGAAAAACTATCTGCTTTATTTGTTCTCGCTATAAAAACAGATATTAAATGAAATATTGTGAATCCTAAGGCAATAACATATATAATCCCAAACACAACTATTAATGTGATTTGTAGCGTACTTCCATGAATTATTAAATCTGCTAACTTCCCGTATGTGCTTGCTGAAAACCCAATGATCAAACCTAAGAAAGCAAGCAAAATAGAAGATTTATTATCTGCAGCTGTAATCCATGAATTTACAACTTCTAGTGTTCTAAATGAAGTATCTTTATCAAATACTTTCTTTACTGAATCTCCCATGTTGCCTCCTTAATTATATATGTATTTTGCAAACTTGTTTGATAAGGTTCACAATATCCTTTATGTTTTCTATCAAGATGCTCATGTGTTTTTGCATCAATAATAACTTGATTCTTTTGTGCTAATCCACAAAACTTCGATGCATAGTTTGTAATATCACTTGGATAAGCTACTTCACTTCCATTATCAGTAGTTAGCCTAGTTACATAAACATGTCCAGTTCTAATGCCTATACCACAACTTATTTCCCAGTCACTATTTAATAAAGAATTCATCGATTCAGCAATATAAGTATTGATAGTAATTGCGGCATCTACTGCACGCTGTCCTGAATTTCCAGTTGAATCGTTTGTAAATGCACATAAAATACCATCACCCACAATTTGAAGAATAACACCATTATAATCATTTATTGCTTTTCTACAAAGTTTAGTATACATCTGATAAATCTTAACCATATTCTTACGTCCAATTGCATCAGTTAGTACAGTTGAACTTCTTATGTCGATAAACATTAATGATGTTTCAATATTATAGACTTTCTTACCGCTTGGTATTTGGTTTTGGTCTAAAAATCCAGTTTGATTTATTACCTCAATTTTCCTATCATAGATTTGTTTTAACTCATTCTTTAAAGAATCCAATTCACTTCTATTCATTAGAAACTCCTTTCTCAATAACGCTTTCTCGTTCTTCTTGTAGGTCGTTTTACTACTTTATTTGTAGTTTTCTTAAAATTGTTAAGTGTATATATAAATAATGGAATAAACACAGAAGTTATAATCCATTTAACTACTTCAAGTGTGTGTAAATACATTGTTCTTTCCAACTCAGTCATAAAACTCAAGTCAATATCAGTGATGTATAAAATTCCAAAGAAACATGAAGCGATAAATATAAATAGCAACTGGTGTAAACGAATGATTCTATGTTTGTTTACATCCTTTGTAAAAATATTTTTGAAACGCACAGTTAATGCAAATAGATTCGTAATCAATAATGCATAGAATAACATCGGTATAACAATAGAAAGCAAGTTATTTAGCGTTATATTCCACTCAAAAGGAATCAAAATCATACTATTTACATCTAATGGATAACCAAATGTTGCTAGAAAAATCAATAAACTCAGCATTGTAAATTGTATAGCATCCATGATCAATATTCTTTGTGTTCTTTTCTTATCAACTTTTGCTATTTTCAACATCCCTATTCCTAAAAGAAAGTTTATAAGTCTCATAGCAAACAGGAATAGGATTGCATAGAGTAATTCAAAATAAATCGCAATCAGAATCGTTCCCCATATACTTGCTGTAGGGATACCAATACTAATCACAATAATTGCTAATCCCAAACCAATTAAAATAATTGCACCAATTAATTTTGGAACAAATAATAGACCTTTTAAAAAGCCATGCCCTACCTTTTGTAATAAATTCCGTTTCTTCCCATCATCTTCTAATACATCATCATCTATATCTACTTCTTTTTCTTCTTTTTTGTTTTTATCTGGTACTGCACTTTGAATTTTCTGAATAAAATCTTTAAAACTAAACACTTTGAAAGCATGCAAATAGAATATGATTTTGCCAATAAACAAAAGCATAAAATCTATTGATATTAATATAATCAATCCAATATTTAACATACTCTACACCTCTTGAAAATAATCTAGTTTTAAAGCCACCTCATTTTTAATACATTCCGGTATTATACTCTTAACATTATATAGTTTCATTATTTGAAAATGAGCAAATGCAATTGCATCTATTTCAATTTTTTGTTTAAGATATTCTTCTTCAGGGATCTCTTTTTTTGTAGGTGAGTTATAATTACTCATTTCCTCTTTCCAAATCTGAATGGTTTTTGAATTAATATTGCTCTCACCTTGATACTCTCCTGTTATCAACTTCCATTGAAATGCATGTCTAGTTTCATGAAAGCATGTAACTTGAATCTCTATAGGATTTGCTTGCTCTATCCACTCTTCATTAAATGCTATGATATATCTTTCTTTTAAGAAGATAGAATTAATTCCTTTTTCTGTCATATCTTGATTATAAAAAAACTGCACGTCAGGAGTTTCTATACCTAGAATTCGTGCAGCTAAAGTCGTACCATTGATCGCAACTTCGTAGTTATCAATGTTGTGTTCCCCCTAGATATCCTCTTAAGTAAAATTATATCACATTTTCTTAATTATAAAAATACAAAAAAAGCCACACCTTTTTACCGGTGTGGCCATGTTTGTGAGTTTGATTCCTTATTCGTTTTTTGTATTAATGAATGTTACCTTTTCTCCAACAATTCTTAAGATATTTTTATCGATATTGAGTGATGCTTTAACTCCTATTGTAGCACCGTCAGTAATATAGCCTAGAACACTTTCCATCAAACCATCTGATAGAGATACTGGAATTAAATCTGAATCTTTTTCATTTGGTCTTTTTATATCAATTGTAACAATGCCTGCTAGCTTATCGAGTTTGTTAACTCGTCCTACTAATATTACTTGGTTTAACATACTTTTCCTCCTTGGTTTGGTTATGACACATATTACCTAAATTAAGTTACTATAGCAACTTATACTTGCCTTATTTATTCAACTTGTCAGCAATGATTTTTTCTGCTTCAGAAAGTGTTGATTTGCCATGCATTTTATTACTGAAAGAAATGTATTCGTCAATGATGGATTCAATTTTGCTTTGATTATCTTCAACAAAGCCAATTGCTTTTTCTGTTGATCCAGTTAAGTTTGATACCCATTCACTAAGTCTTTGAATAACAGCTTGTTTCTTTTCATCTCCAGCAAGGAATATTTCACCTTTTTGTTTTGCAATCTGATTCTTTTCCTCGACAATCATAATGAACTCTTTAATTGTCTTTTGAACCGTTTCATCAAACACAATATTGGTTGCTTTTGTCACTAAATCAGCTACTACTGCAGAAGAATTCTTAATATCTTCTTTTACTTCTTTGATCACAGTTGACAGATTTCCACTTTCTTTAAACTTCGATGTGGAGTAAAGAATGAGTGTTAAAACGTTAGTTACGATCAATATTGTTTCAAGTGTTGTCATTTGGTTTTCCTCCTATATGGTTATATATATTTACTTGTGAATCTTCTAGTCTTGATACTCGATGTTCAAGAACATTGACATCCTTTTTAAGGGATTTAATATCCTGCCCATGCATTTCAAGTAGGTTTAGCATCTTCACATTTTGCTTTTCTATTCTTTGTAGATTAACGATGATTTCATCATTTTTTGTTTTATTCTTTTTTTCTTGTTGACTGAATTGTTTAATAGTTGTCAAAATCACCACAACCATAGTCACAACCCAGTAAATTAAATTTTGCATACGAAACACCTCTGTTATACTATCCCAGTCCACTTTGTATCATCTCATTTCTGTAATTCTCTAGGTAGTCAAATAAGGATACTATCTCTTCTTCATAATTAGCCTCGTGATTTATTTTGTAATTTGCTTTATAATCAATCATTTTACTTTTCCAAGGTTCATCTACGATTAGGTCAAACGCACCTGTCTGATTGAAATGTTCAATCATTCCTCTTAGTCTATATAGATGATAGAAAGCTTTAGATTTTTGATTAACTTCAAATACACTTTTTGAATAGATTAATAATGCGTCTATTAAATTGCTAATAAATATACTATCAACATTTGTAATCAGATTATCTAACTCATCTGAAAACACAGGATTTAAATAATACTCATTTGATTTAATACCAAGAACATTATCTGCTGCTTGCCTATGATAAGCGATGATTGAATCATCAAATTGTTGTCTCTTAATAAAATCCTCTTTCGAGAAAACAAATAAATCATATTTTCTAATAAATAAATGAAGGATTCCTCTAAAGCCCTCTAATACGACAGTGACATCAATATCGCTTGTATTTTCATCTAATCCATATGCTCTAGATCCACCATAGTAAATAAGCAAAATTTCAGTATTTGGAAATACTTCTTTAATGAGATTATAAATGTCATTCATTTACTTCCTCCACAATAGGCTCAGGTAGTGGTGGCCCTAAAACATCATAATCATCTAGTGCATCTTCAAATCCAATGACATTTTGTTTTAGCCAGTTATATCCTTCAACAATTGGATTCACATCTAAAAACAATCCATAATCAGAAAATGGGATTGATATATCCACTTCCTCAATTGGATGGTTATTACTTGCTCTTGCTTCTTTGGATAAATAGGATGCCACACATACTGTAATCTTCTTGTTTAAATAACTTATATTGAATGCGGTGATTCGATGATATGATGCACCTACTCCAAACTTCGTATTTAATTCTTTAATGATTGCCATATATAATTCCCTACTTTCTTCTCATTCTATAAATCGTCACTGAAATACTATCAGGTGTTCCTATGGACATACCTGGATTGATATATAATGCACCAAGGTCGCCATATGCTGTATGGACAAAATCAGCCATTTTAATTGAACCATCACCTTGTCCAGAAAGAGTTGTCATACTTTTTCCATAAGCAACCCAAACTTGCGTATCAAGATAACTTGCTTTAAACGTTGGTGATATCTCAAAATCTATGACTTTTGTAATCCCACTTGTAATCGTTGGTCCTGCAACGTAGCTATCTTCGATATATTTTGCAGTTGTATTCGTAGTCGATCTTTTATCGTGCACTGTGTCTTCTGTGTTAAAATGATGGTTAATATACGATCCATAAAGACTTGATTGAGCTGATGTTCTGTAATAAATATATGTATCTGATGTATCAACTGATGTTCCTTGTGTCGATGCAATGACATGCACTTTATAAATGTAATTAGGATCAAAAGGATAAGATAAACTATGTGTATATGCAGTTCCTTGATAAAAATAGACTTGTTCTAATGCACCACCTATTTTTACAACAGATGAAATGCCTCTTGCATAGAGTGTTTCACTACTATAATCAAATGCTAACTCTCCTAAATAACTTAAATTTGACGTTGTTGGGGTTGAAGTGCCTCGTTTAACTCTGATGATCGGCATTAGTAAGTTCCACCATCAATAATTGATGACGGTGTCAATACTTTTGAATCATCTATCCCTAATTTATATGTAATTCTTGTCGGCGTATAATTTGAATCAACAACAGCGACATATAAAAGGCCATCAATAATGACATTATTTGCATATTCTGTTTCAGAAGCTGCGACTGCAATCCCATCTGAATCGCCAATATAAATATCTTTCACATTACTCAAAATTGTTCTTTGAGTTTCTGTTAAATGTAGATTCGAAGCAACATGTGTGTTATAAGTTGTTGAAGCAACACCGCCAAGTCCAGCAAGTGAAATTGTTACTGCCCCTGTTGAACCATTAACGCTCGTTACAGCATCAGTTGGTGTTAAGAGTTCTTGCCAGTTAGCAAGCGTTGAGTAAGGTGATGCCTTTAGAATAAACGACTTGTTTAAGTCGGTTCTAACGGCAACGTCGCCTTCCTGTGCGTTTGATAAAGCAAGCATCGCAGTCTGACTTGAAACAACATACGTATTTGTCATTGCGATTTTTGGAACAACGCTGTCTGCTAATTTCCCACTAGCATCAAGGATAGGAACATTTCCACTACCTGTTCCGGTATTCTTTGTTGAAGCTGTCCCTAAATTGAGTGCTGTAATCTTCGTATCAATCTGATCGTCTACTTTGTCTACACCAGGTATTTTTAAGTAATCTGATTCTGCAAGTGGTACAGAAACACTCGCTACTTTATCTGCTTTTGCGATATATAAATGTTCACCACTAAAATCAACTTGTGGTTCCCCAGCTTTGACAGTTCCAGTTGTTCCTGTAAGTGGTCCTGTTCCTGCAGTGGTTCTTCTTTTTATTTGAATTGTAGCCATTTAAATGCCTCCTATTTTTTCGTAAACACACTTGTAATGTTATGTGTCGTGTTACCAGTTGTTAATGTGACAATGCCATCTTCATATACGACACTTAATGAGTAATCTCCTGACGCATATCGATAAGATATGGATGTGTTAGATCCAACAAATAAAAACATCTGCTCTCCCGGAAACGTCACGACTGTATGGTTGTTAATGGTTACATAGATGATTGAATCTCTAAGTTCAACTGAACTAGTACCAGAAAAACGATAGGTCCCACTAGTCACTAATGTTACTGTTCTTCGCTTTGGTAGATATCGACTTAATATTTCATCATCTAAATCATCCACTCTGGTTTTATCGTTAGTTATCAACTTTCTTGAATAACTTGAAAGTGTCACAGATGTTGTTGTTTTCGTATAAGCACATAAAACCAGCTCATATACCCCTTCGGTTGTCAAAAGATTTATGACGGTTAATGATGGATAACTACCAGTTTGTTCTTTCAAATATAAGCTGACGGTGTTATCAGATGTATTTACACCTAAAACAACATAGCCATACTTGCTGGAATCTGGTGTTACACCAATCGTTGTCTGATTTTCAATATAGATGATTCTTCCATATACTGAAACATAGCCATCACTAAATGTAATGGTATTATTTGCTAAAGTATAGCTACACTCACTTTTTAATCCTTTTAAGATCCCTACATCACTTGAAAATAGAAAATGATATAAATCAGAATCCATCTTTGATGTGACATTACCACCTTCAAAGGTGATTTTCTGTAATCCCATCAGAATTCACCTCCATCGATATCTGTATTGGTAATTGTGATATTACTTGTTGAACCACTACTTGTATTTTTACTGAGCAGTTGAATTTTTTCTGTTAGTTTCACACGATACTCTCCTAATGTAATCAGTGCATAATTGAATGAATCTTTAAACGTAATGCCTGTAATCACTGATTCGTATGTTTTCCCTTTATGAATAAAAGAGACATAATCACCAAGATGAATATTCTCAAATAAAATAAATACCTTGTTTTTCATGTCAATTGTAAATGTGATATTGTGATCAAGTTTAGATGTTACCATTTCACTTCTTGCTTTGGTTTCTAATGTTTCATAATCATTATCGGTATAGATATAACTCTTGGCCATGACACTTGTGTATCTATTATCTGAGCTACCTTCTTCTGTGATTTCTCCTGTTGTAAGCAAATAATATGTCTTAATTATCTGATAGATTTGATTGTCGCTTCTTGGATAATACACAACCTTATTCACAAGTTGGCTGGTGGAATCATTGGTTTCCACATTTAAGATGGATGAAAAATCACTCTTGATTACCATACCTTGATTCACACTAACAATTCTAAAAATAATACCAGTAATTCGACCTCTAAGATAAGTAACATCGGTGCTAAAGCTAATACAATATCCCTTTGACACAAGTTCAAATATCTTTGACATATTGATGATGTTATCCGTTTCAAAACTTAGACTACCTGATACACTGGTTTCTTTACTTACAGTCAAATATGATAGGTTCTGTTTTTGATCTGAATTGTTCTTGAAATAGTCTGTGATTATTTGATATAGGTAATCCGCAAGGTCACCAGTAAAGCTTGTAGTTGGTATATCCAAATTAAAAATCTCCCTGAAATCGAGAGACTTTATGTTCGTAGTGTAATCATCATTTAGTTCGATGCTTTCTAAGATTCCTATATATGAATAAACTTCATTCTTGAGAATAACAATATCTCCAATGGTACAGTTAATATTTGTCTTATTGACTTTGAAGGTTGATCTTTTTATAAGTACCATATCAAGTGCGAGTTCAAACTGGTTACTGACGTATGCGTTATCTTTATACTGCAGTGTACTACGATCTAGAAATAATAGTTTCATATTTTATATTCCTAAATAGCCTTCTAGTATAGTTACCCTGCAAATCGATTCCGTAGCGACTCCTGGTTTGAATTCAATTTCATAAACTCCATGTTCAAGGAATATAAAATTGTCTTCTTCAAAGTCTTGTAATCCATATATGTCAGTAACTACACCTGATTCATCCATCACCATTTCTTGTTTACTTGGAATAGAGTTGATGGTAATGGTTATATCTTCTGCAGTTAAATATAAACGTAATACAGATACCACTTCTCCATTCTTCTTAATTAGTACTTCTGGATCAACCACACTTCCTATCATTTCTATGACAATTGGTGCATCATTTAATCCTTCATTTCTAATGAATGCCTTACCTTCATAGGAACTGGAATAATAATATGGATAAGTGTAAGGATATACTTTCCCACTTGATGATCCATTAGCGATAATCTCGTACGATTTTTCTTTCAACCATAGAGATAATTTCTTAAAGATAATATTACTTTGAATGGTACTAGCGACTAACTCTGCTTTCGATAAGCTTGAGATATCGACATAACAGTAGGCACTAAAAGCGTCATTTTGATAATGGAGTTTATATTCTTTGTTACTTTTACTGATAAAATCTACGAAAGACTTATATCCTTGATATCCCTTAAGAAAGATTAATGTTTCAGAAATCTCCGACAAAGGAATATTATATTCTGAACGAGAATAAAATCGGCTATATTCTAAATACTTCAAATCTAGAGAAAAACCTAGCCCACTCACCTGAGAGATGAGCGTTTGATTCTTATGGTTAAAGTAATAGATGTCACCGTATTCATTTTCTAGGTAAAATTGTCTAATCATATCACGCTACCTCCTAATGCCTTATTGATGGAATCCACATCAAAGGTTGGTGATGTTGTATTTATCGTGATGTTGTTTGTATTGCTTGTTGATGTACTAGCGTTTGAATTGTTGACTGTGCTCGATCCTTTCAAGTTAAATGTATCAGCAAAGAAATCACCAATCCCACCAAAGAAACCACTCACTTTATCAGCTGCGTTTGATGCAAAATTACTAATACCATCAGTAACTTTATTTGCAATGTTTGAAATACCTTCAGTTACGTTTGAAAAAGTATCTTTTACTTTACCACCAAAGTCGCCAATCTTTGAAGGTAAGTCACCAATCCACTCAAAGATCTTCTGGATAAATTCTACAATCTTCTGAACAACCTTTAATACCGGTTCGAGTACTGTTTTAAGTACATTGATTGCTGGAACTAGTATTGCATTCAATACCTCTCCAACAACTGTAATTAGTGGAGCTAGTGCTTCTAAAATACCAGCAAATATTTGGATTTGAGAAATAAGTGGCATAAGGATAACATCTAGGATCGGAACTAATAAATCGACTAGCATAACAACTAAATCAATGATGACATCTAGGATTGGTTGAAGAGCAGTCATCAGACTATCCACAATCGCTAAGATAGGAGGAAGTAATTGCATGAACGTTTCCATAAGTCTTCCCAGTAATGCTTTGAATTCTTCACTTTGAAATAATGCCATTGCTAAAATGGCAATCAATGCACCAATACCAAGTGTTGCAGTATTAATTCCTACACCTGCAAATATCCCCGATGTTCCTACAGCTTTAAGAGCCATAGATCCTGCGTTCAGAAGAGGACCTACTTTACCAACAACAGATAACACAGGTCCTATAGCAGCTACTAATCCAGTTAAAGTAGCAATGATTTTCTTTGTTCCAGAATCCATGTTGTTCCATTTATCAATCCAGTCTTTTAACGTAGGAATCACATTATCTCTGACTTTAATAATAAGTTCCTGGATAACTGGTAAGAGTGTACTTGCTAAATCAACACCCAAACTTGAGACTGCTTGTTTGGTTCGATCAAGCGCATCTGTGAACTCTCCAGCTTGAGCTGCTCGTTCATTGGTGACAACACCTAACGCTTGTGCTTCTGCTCTTAAATCACTGATAGCATCGGTTTCACTTGATAAGATAGGGAGTACTTCAGTACCAATTTTCTCACCAAAAAATTCGTTGGCCACACCAACTCTCACTGATTCATCAGCAACATCACTTAATGCATCCCTGATAAGTTCAAATGCTTCATCTGTATTCTTACCTTTTAGATCATCAACAGTAAGACCAATTAAAGCAAGGCTATCAGCAACCTTATCGCCATTACCAGTCGCAATATCTCCTAATATACCATTGACTTTCATGAAAGCTTTAGACATGGATTCTGTTGAAGTACCCATAATGGTTGCGACATGATTCCATTCTTGGAACTGTTCTGCAGATAATCCTAGTTTCTGTGCGGTGTCACCAATCTCATCTGCTGTATAAGCAGTTTTAACAGAGAATGCCGTTAAAGCAGAAACGGCACCTAAAATAGGTACCGTTACGCTTTTTGTTAATGTTGATCCAAGTTTACCAATCTTCTCGAAGTTAGCATTCGCCAGTTGTTTGATCTTGGTGTTTGTGTTTTCCAATTGTCCATTTAGTTTAGCAACTTCTGCTTCACTGTATTGAACATTTCGTTTGAGCTTGTTGAACTCTTCTTGACTCATATCACCAACTTGAACAGCCTTTCTCGCACGTTCAAGTTCCTGGTTTTGTGTTTCAAGTTTCTTTTTTGTTTGGACTAAAATATCATTTAACTTCGATTGTTTTTGTTTCCATAAATCAAGGTTTGTACTGTCGTAACGAAGGTTCGTATTAATCGCTCTTAAGTCTTTGTTTTGTTCCTTGAGTTCTTTCTTGATGCCGTTTAATTCGTTTTCTAAATCTTTACCATCAAGGGTTAGTTTGATATTTAGTCCTTTGACTGTTTCTGCCATTAATACTCACCTCCTGTTCAAAAGAAAAACACATCCGAAGATGTGCTTGATTAATTTTTATTGTTTATATAATCCTTCATGGATTAAAAATTCTTTAAATCTCTTTAATGCATTGATTACTGCTCTATTGCTTTTCTTACCTAAATCTTCTTTGGCACCACCAAAATCATATGCCTTAATATAAGAATCAATATTTACAATTAGTTCTGTAATATTAATATTCTCAGTTTGCAACACAAACGACATTCTTCTTTGTGCGTAATCAACTGTTGTACTTCCTAGACCAGATGGGGTAACTGCACTATAGCCGATAGATTCTAAATATCTTTCAAAACGATTTAAGACATTAGTAATATCAATTTTATCTGTATTTTTTTGTGTTTTGTTTTCTAATTCATTAGATATAACCTTGTTTTGTTTTCTCAACAAATCAGTCATTGAATTTGCAAACGTAGGAATGTTTCTGTTCCAATAAGGTATTGATACTTCAATTGAATGCAATGCTTTTTGATATGCACTTTCTCCTAAATTCTTTTTAAATTTATCTATAAAGAATTCAAAATCACTAGGCTTCATTGAACGCTTATTGATTTCTCCATTTAATAAATTAATTAAAATATTTAGATATATTGTTGCACTACCATAATTCATCCCGGATTTCTCTGAAATATAATCTGCCATTTCCTTTACATCAAAATATCCATCTTTAATTTTGATAAATGCACTCCAAACTTCCTCGATCATTTCGATCGTAATAGCATTGTTAGATCTTCTTCTTGAACCTAATTGTGGAGAAAAGGAATTTTCATTATTCGTTGATTCCCCGGAACTATCATCATGTTTTTGTCTGACATTAAAAGGTAATCCTTTTTCTTTAACAATTTTTCTTACAAAAATACTAAATGCAATCTCTAAATCCAAACCAACCGAATCCAGTATATCGTTAACCTCATCAAGTAGTTCATCATCAAGTTCAAACATTAATTTAGCCATATGATAGCCTCCTATTTTTGATTACTTAGAATTACTGATTAAATTATATAACTTTACTATGTTTACTGTCAATAGTAATTTTTAAGTAATTATAGTAAGAACTTATCAATATCGCTCTGAGTTGCTTTTTTTGATGATTGATTTCCATTAATTACATTCATTTCAAGCTCTACAATCTCAAAATAAGTATCTAGATCAAATGTTTTAGTATCTTCAATAGAGATACCTAGATGAGCAAGGTTGAATATGATGTTTGCTGTTATATTTACTTCATCATTTCTTTGTGGGTGGTTTGGGTGTGCTTCCTTTTTGAAACGTCCCTAGCATTTCACCAATCGTATTCGTCAGATTTTCAAGTTCATTTTGATTACTTAAAATAGAAAAATCCAACGACATTAAGAAGTCGTTGTAAGATTGTTTGCTGAATGGTCTATGTAGTACATAGATGATTCTAAAGATTGTGTCAATCACAGTAGACAGATCATCTTCTTTTTTAATATTTGATTTCTCTAATTTCTTGATATCACTAAATAACTCTGTTGAAAATACATTACGATAATCAATAATCGTAAATAGTGATGAATGAAGACGATAATCCTTATCGCCAAGTTTAAGTGTTTTTTCCATAATAGATTATCTCCTTAAATAAATGTTGGTAATGTTGGTGCTGTAGTAAGGAATGCTGCATAGTTTGCATCACCCACACCAGCAATGACTCTTAAAATTAGATTGTCTCCAGATTCAATTGGTCTAGCAGTAATGTTTAACGTGATAGAGTTTGCTTCAATTGAATCAGCTTTTGATTTACTTGCATCTCCTGATGGAGTAGCAGTACATAAGAAATACCATATACGTCTTGCTTTAATATCACCTTGAATTTCATATCCTAAAGCAAATGTCTTTGTTTCACCATTTACAACTTCTACTAGATTACCATTTGTATCTTCAAGAACTCCAAAGATGTCCTTTTTGAACACGTCATCAATCTCGGTAAATTTAAGTGTAACATTCGTTCCAGAATTTGATACGAGCGTTGCGATTACTTTATCATCTGCATACACTTGTGTACTTCCACCGATAGCTTCTGTTGTAATCTCCTGTGCACCTTCTAAACGTTTAGGTGTAGCAAAAGTCCAACTGCCATCTTCTGCTTGAGTAGCGAGTGCATAGTGTACATTAGTTAGGCCAAATGTGACTTTATTACTCATTTAAAAAACCTCCTGTTTGATTTCATATACTCTATTGACTGAACTATCTTCATTGACGAATTCAGATAATAATTCAAATTCATATCCCATAAAATAAAGGGATGCTTCTAATTGTTCTTCTAGTCCTATGTTCTTCTTTTCAGTGATTAAACTAACTTGAATGGTTGCTACTTTTGCAACTACTCTATCATCAGCATAGACAATTGATCGATTGCTTAATTCTTGATAGATGATATAGTTTGGATCATCTTCTAAACCTACTCTGGTTCCATAAGATACCTTTCCAGGTAAAACGGAGTTCAAAGTATCATATAATGCTTCCAGTTTTTCTTGCACTAATCATCACCCTTTTCAATAATCGATTTAATGTCTTCTAGCATCTTTGGTGTAAGTAAATCATAGGCTGGACGCATGAATGGTCTAGGTCCTACATACTTACCACTCCGATGTGTAAAACCAAATTCAAGCAAATGTGTCAGCTTTCCTTTCTCATTTGAAAAGATAACAATTGTCTTGTTGACACCACTGCCTATTGGTTCAGCTACAAACGAATTAGCAAATGGTTTTGTGCCACCACTTCTAGGTGCATGAGTACTGATATACTTCACGATTTCCTGAGCCGTTTCATCAAGTCGTTTTTCAAGTTTGCCAATAATGTCTTCTGCATATTCTTCTACCATATTTGAAATAGCTACACCAAGTTCATCAAGCGTAACCAATGATATCACTCTTTCTGATCTTAGATTTACTTAAGTAGAGTTCAATGAACTGTCCGATTTGATACGTACGTTCAATCTTATAGATGTCTCCTGCTATGTCTGCGTATTTGCTACCATCGTATAAGAAGCTTTGAATCTTGAGTGCTATATCAATCCTAATGTCTGATCGTTTACTTTCATAGTATTCGTTTGATGTAATACTAAAATTTATACCGGCAACTTCTTTTGAGTTAATAAATTGGTATATTGAAGAACCAATAGAATTTTGAACCAAATCCATGGTTAGCAATTTTAGTGATATATTGGGTGAATTAGGATACATTTTCTGAAACTCCTTGTGTGAGTGCAATCTGTCCTACCAACATATCAAATGTTTTCGGTAGTTCTTTTGCACTTCCATCATTTTTAAAGCCAAAAAATGTCTTCACATAAATAATAATCACAGTGCTAACCATGGGATTTGATTCATCATTTATATAAGAAGGATTAATCCCACAACTCGTTAAGTATGCTTTGCAACTCCCAATATGAGTGTTCAACTCGTCATCAGCAAATGATTCTGATAAAGGTATGAGTAGTGCTTTTTTTACAATGTCTAGTATGTCCATGAGATCAATCCTTTCTTACCTGGTTAATTTGCTTTAGCTATTATGCTGCAGCTTTCTTTTTGATGCGTAGGAATCCGTTATATCCGACGACGTTACCACCTGTGAATACAGATGCTTTGTAGCTGATGATTCCATCTTTGAATTTGTAGTCTGTTGATTTACCGATTTCAACTGCTGAGAATACTGGTACTTCATAGTTTTTAAGTGCACCATAAGCGATACCATATTCTCCAGCTGCAGTATTACTATCAGAGATAGCTTTACAGTTTGAATTGATGATATAAGGAATGCCATCAATTGTTTTATTGACATAATCAATTGAATGGACTTTTCTACCTTCTGGTGTTTTCAGTCCGGCAAATGCACGTAAATCATTCTTATTCAAGATAAGAACTGCTCCACCTTCGACTTCTTCATCGCCACCATATGCAAAGACAATATCGTCTAATGTTGAATCAGTGATTGCTTCAATTTCAAGTGGAGTAGTATCTGCAAGAGCTACTGCTGCATCACTAAAGATTCCTGTGAATGTGTTAGTCGTTCCTGCACCACGTAAGATTTGTTCGCTGATTTTCTTTTTAAGTGAAATATTGATATTGCGTAATACTTCTGCTTGATAAGGAATAGCGGGTAGTTTTTCTAACTCTTCAGTGATTTCTGTATAAGCAGTAATCTTCACTTTGGAAATGGTTAAATAGCCAAATGCAGGTTCAGTTTCACTGTAAGGTTGTCCTTCAAGTGTCGTTCCAGCGATACCGTTTGATTTCACAAATGATTTCTTGTACGTTTCTCCACCGTTTAGGTTGATCACATTTACACGATCAACAAGCGTTGATACTTGTGCGAATGGAACTGGTGCCAATCCTGAAGCGGTGTGGTCCGGTAACAAGATTTCTTCACTTGATACTTGGATAACACGACTTTCACGTAAACTAGCAGCACGTTGTTCCAATTTTTCTTTATCAACTTTAGTGCGGTTATCGATAACAATTGGTTTGATTTCTGTTTTACTAGCAATCACCATTTTCTTATCAATAACACTTCGTTCTTCTTGAAGTTCTGTTGTTTCGGTTTCCAATGCTTCAAGTTTGGTAATATCTGTTTCATTATCGACAAGACCTCTGATCTCAGTTAGTCTTGACTCGATTTCTTTCTGTCTTAATTCTAAATTCATGATTGTTTTCTCCTTTTAGATTTGAGTTTTAATTTTAATGCGTTTTTTGATAATTTTAGATTGTTCCTCTTGCTCTACTAACTCCATAGCCTTTAGTTCTAACTCCATAGATTCTAAAGAACGAGCGTATATAGAAGTTGCATCATATGCCGGTGTATCCACAACTGACACATCATACAACCTTTCAATTTTTGTAATAGTTCTCTTTGGAATTCTGCCTTCACGATTCCACACTTGTTCATCGACTGTGAAAGCAAAACTCATCTTATCTAATAATCCACTTCTTACCATTTTGTAGATATCCTGATTCGTATTTGTATCTAGTAATTCAGCACGAACTTTTAAACCAATATTATCTACGGTAAGTGATAGGGATTGATTCTTGGTTCTAGCGATAATTAAAAAGGAGTCCATATGATTGTATTTCATTGGAACATCCTTCATTTTGGTTTCCGATAGTGCTCTTGAATCAATTTCCTCTAAGAAACCATATTCCTCATCACCTATTAGTGTTTCATTGTTAAAGACTAATGCATAGCCTTCTAATATCATCTTGTCATCTTCTTCATGAAGTGTGACATCTGCGAGTCTAGTTTCCTTTATCATCTTTACGAGTCTCTACTTTCTTTGGTTTTGGCGTTACTTGTTTTTCTGGTTTTTGATACTCATATTCAAGCTCTGAGTCTTTATAGAAAAGTGACTCGAGTTTTTCTTTCTTGCAATAATCATCAATTATGATGGTCTTTTTCTTTTGTGTATCTAAGATAACCTTAAGTGCATCTTCTGATATCTTTCCATTAACTGTTATTTTCATCTTTTGGTTCCTCCGTTCCTACTTGATATTGATTTGCTTTATCTGCATCAACAAAGTTTAATGATTGAAGTCGTTTGTTTCCACCTTCGATAGGTTCTAAACCGAGTAGTGATCTTGATTCGTTAAGTGACATTATTCCAAGACTCATAAGCTTCTCAATTGCAGATACTTTCGTATTCCAAGAAGCATACTGTAATCTTTCGCTGTAGAATATGATTTCTTCTCCACGTTCTAGCTGGTTATATGTAAGTAAGCCTAAAGAAAAAGCCTCGCTAAGTTGAATAGCTAAAGGCTCTATCGTTGACTCATAGAATGAGTTATATTCATCTTCTGTGTACTTGCTTGTAAATATTGGAACTGACACGCCAAAATAATCAAGGATCTTTGCTTGTAAGAATTCGAGTGTATCCTTATCAATTAGTTTCGGATCAACATCTAATGGAATGTACTCTGACTTCAAATCAATTGGTATGATTGAACTACCTTTGAGACTCACCGATTCCGATAGAGCAGCATCAAATAGCTCTCGTTGTTTTTTCTTATCCGTTTCTGATAACATCCCATTCATCTTTAAGATACCTTTGATCTGCATTGATGACTTAATGGCGTTATCGATTCCTTGAAGCAAACTATCATTGATGGATATGGTTTTTAAGATTGCATCATGATCTCCAGTTGATCCAGTTCCACCAAAGATATCATTTTGTCCGAAATGTCGTCTTAAATGAATGACATTATCGTATGGTAAGATGTAAGATTCCCCATTATCAAATAAGAACTTGATGAAATAAGTATCAGCACTATCAACTATCATTTCGACCGTTATTGGTCTTAATGGATAGATACCTTTTAGTTCACCTGAATCCTTATCAAACTTCGGATAAACAAATGCATTATCATTTAATAAGAGTAATGTAATTGTCTTGTAGATGAAGTCATAAGGTGTCATAATCTCATTTGGTTTATACTTCAATAAAAAAGACAGCCTACCTTTTTTCTCGGTTACTGTCTTATCGTTTTCGGTTTTTATAAATCTTGGTTTGAGTTTCGCACATTGGCTTGCCACTCGATCAATACATATTTTAACTACATCACTCTTTGATATGTTCGTACCAAATGGTGTGTAAAATGTATTTAAATTGCTAATTAACTGGAGTGCATCAAATGATCCAGTTTTACTTTTTCTTTTAAATAAAGCCATCGCTTCACCTTTCTTCAAATTGGAAATTCTGCTAAAAATCTCGAATCTGATTCAACATTGGAGTTTTCAGATTCAATTTCTACTTCAACAAAAGAGTCTGAATTCAGTATACATAGTTGTATAGGAAATCCAATATGAACATCAACTTTTGATAAAGCTTTAAAAGACTTAAAAGCCCAAATATCAAGTTTATAAGTAATTTCAGATGCTTTTTGTTTATAGAATTCATCAGAAGCAATTTTAATCACAAGATTTGTATTTGAGCCTGTAAAATATGGTCTCCCTCTATTTATCCAGAAAACACTCTCAAAATTATCAACACTTCTTAACGACCCTAGCACCCACTCATTTTTATTTATACTATAACCACCCACTATGAGATAGAGGTGTTCAATGTGATCTTGATGTTCCAGAATAAACTCTGAGTATGCATTCTTAAATATTGGTTTTGCAATGTCAAATACGTCTTCAATTGATGATGTTTTGATGATTTTATTGTTTAATTCTTCTCTACACTCATGACCTAATGTACCATAACCACCTGTGGCTACTATCATATTATTATTTAATTTGTGTATCTTTTTTACTATTGATACACTGCCATCAACTAAATTTGTTCTTCTTGAATCAGCGCTTAAAAACACTCCTTCTTTATCCACATAACCAATAAATCCTGACATGATAACCCACCTCTTTTTTGTAAATATTATAACATATTCTCGTAATCTGTCTTGTATCTATTTAAAACTACATAAGCAATTATTAAAGCTACTGTTCCATCAATTCTCTTATACTTTGAGTTTAACTTTGATGGTTGTATGTTTCCGTTAAGATCAACTTTTGCTTGTGTATTTGCAAGACACCATTTCATGATTGGGTTGTTATTGTAGTTTACAAAGTTGTTTTTTAAATCTGCCTCCATAATTTTCATTGGTTCAGATAACGAGTAGATTCCTTGTCTGACCTTTTCCATATTAAAACCTAAGTCTTCCATTTCTTTAATCCAATATTGTGAGTTCCATGGATCATATCCTACCCATAAAGGGCGTATTCCATAAGTTTGAATCAATTTCATGAACCATTTAGTAACAAGACTAAAATCATTTTGATTTCCTTCTGTAAGTGTTACAAAACCTTTCTTAATCCAAATATCGTAAGGAACATTGTCTTCTTTGATTCTTTTTTCTACAACTTCACTTGGCATAAAGAAATGTGGAATGACATACTTTATACTGCTTTCTCGCTTTTGAATAACAAGTACTGCAGCAGTTAAATCAGTCGTTGATGATAAATCTACGCCACCAATTGCATATGAATCTCTTAGATCATCAATGGAGTATTTGTCTTCATTGTTTAAATCATCAAACGATAACCAAGAACCGGAATCTGCTTGTTTGATATTGAAGTCCTTACAAAGCATTGTAACTCTGGTCGATAGATCATGTTTTGACTTGTTCATAACATCTTCTAGATAATTATTTAGTTTTACAACACCTAAACTAGGGTTTGATTTCTGCCATGTTAAAGGATCCTCATATATTTCTTTTGTTGAATCTTGAGTATACAACCAAGGTAATACTCTAGCATCTTCAATTTCACCTTTTAACATCTTTCTAGCATAATCTAATTTATTATCTAAAAAACCACCAACGGTTGTTCCTTCGGTAGTTATGATAAATATCAGTGGTTCTTTCTTTGTTGATTGTGATTGTTTGATTGCATCATAGACTTTTGAATCTGTCATTTCATGAACTTCATCGATACAACCAACTTCAATATTGTATCCATCCTTGTTTCTTGATTGAGCAGATAACTTCTTAATCTTATTCTTGGTCTTTGGAGAATAGATGTGATAGATGTTTTTCTTGCTTCTAGTTTCTTTTGATAATGCAGGAGATTGTTCACGCATATTGTTAATCTCTTCAAATAGAATATTCGCTTGTTCTGTTGTATTTGAAGCACATACGATATCCACGCCACCTCTTGATAGAAAGAACTCTGCTAAATCTATACCCGCAACGAAAGTAGTCTTTCCATTCTTACGAGCAATCAATAATATGACTTCATTGAATCTACGTAATCCTGAATCAACCATTTTAAAGCCATAAGCAGTTTGTAGTAATGCTTTTTCCCATAGTTCAAGAATAAATGGCATACCATTGAATGGAGACTTTGTGTGTTTACAAAATGTCTCAATAAAATCAATTCTTAAGTTCCCTGGTTGTTCATCAAAATTATAAAGAGTATTATCTAAATCCTTTATAAGTTGATCTAGTTGTGTTTTTAGTTCTTCTCCAACAATAATGTTTCCATTATTAATTTCATCGTAGTATTCAATTAAATAATTCATTCACTTGCTCTCTTAAGAAATTCATCAAAAGCATCATCTCCATCATCTACTTGTGTTCCAAGAATACTGTTAAGTGTTTTGATAACAGTTCCGTATGAATTCACAAGTTTTGTATAATATTTAGCTGCTTCAGTTTGTCGTTGCATACCTTTGTTTGATATTTGGATAGCACCATACTTTCTAATCTGCTCTTGTAACTTATCAAGTTCCACTTTCATAAATGCAGCTTGATAAATTAAGTTATCTACTAGTTCAGTCTTTGATTCATCAACCAAAGAAAAAAGCGACTTTAATCGCTTGTATTCATTATCAATAAATTTTTTCATTTGCGTAGTTTTTCCATCATTTCTTCAAGTTCTGACATGTATGAAAATGTATAGAATCTTGTATGATGATATTTGTAATAAGCTAAATTATGAACTGTTTCAAAGAATTTATCTAGTGGTTTCTGCAGTTCAGATAGCTCGATAATTTTATCAAATGAATTTTTATCAATGTGTGCAATATTTCTTGATCTATAATCAGTTATAAGTTTCCTATAACTATTTAACTCTTTCTTATCTTTTAATAGAATTTTCTTCACATCTGCATAACTTTCACTTGACATAAGACCTTCATGTACTTTTGTAACATCTATTTCTTTTATGTAATTGTTTAGATAATTGAAAAAATGAAATCTACTTCTGCTATCATTTTCAAAAATTAAAGAAAGGTTTAAAACTAATTCATTATAACCATCGACAAAATAATAATTAAAGAATAGTTCAAAATCAGTTTCATACGAAGGATCATTCATTTTATCTTGAACATATTTTAATTGATCAAAGCTTGTTTTTAATTGCAGACTAAGTCCGACAAAAAATGCTAAATTATCATCTAGTTCATATTCAATCATATTTCAAAATCCTTTCTTGATTTTTTCAAAAATAATGGCTTGCGTTTTTTAATTGCCCACCTACGCGGTACCCTTTGATGGTTATTAATCATCAACAGGGGGGATTGTACATTGAATCATTGTATTGTCAATAAAAAGATCAACTAAAAATAGTTTTATTTGATTTTCAAATTCACCCTTAATTAAATACACATAGTCTCCACGGTTTAAATCTAATTTAGGTATATCATTCCCAGAAAAATATACATAGTATTCTGTAGTTCTAGAATCTTCAATTACTGCATACATTCCTGGTATTGGTTCTTTATTTTCATCACACTTAAATAAACGATCTTCCGACACAAAATCACCCCTTTTTATAACTATTATAGCAAAAATGAATTATAAAAACGAGGTTTATCTTGAAATCAAATTACCATCTTCATCAAATTGTTGTTGCTTCGAGAAGCGCTTATGTTCTATGTTGTGACATTTCTTACATAACAATTCTAAATTCTCTTGATTCAAACTGATTTCAGGATTAGTTACATTAAGAATTGTAAGTCTTATCTTATGATGAACTTCTTCTCCTAAAGCACCACATCTTTCACACTTTCCATTAGCTTCTCTTATCTTGATTTCTCTTGCTACTTGCCATGGAACAGACTTATAAAATCGGTGTATTTCTTTAGGCTTTCTCATAAAGCTTTCTCAATACAATAATCTTATCATCTACATGTTCCCAACGAACATCTAAATCTTCTCTACCAAAGTGTCCATACTTTGCTAACTCTTGGAATTTAACTTTATCAAGATTGAGTTCTTTTCTTATGTTTTCTGGTCTAAAATCAAATACATAATTCACGAGTGCTTGTATCTCTTCATCAGATGTTACACCAGTATCAAAGGTATTAACTAAAACACTCACAGGTTTTGCTACACCAATTGCGTAACTTAAGTGTACTTCGCAGTGTGTGGCCAAACCTGCCCCTACAACGGTTTTTGCTACATATCTGGCATAATAAGCTGCACTGCGATCAACCTTGCTTACATCCTTGCCAGAAAAGGCTCCTCCACCATGTCTAGCATAGCCACCATATGTATCTACAATAATCTTTCTACCAGTTAATCCAGAATCTGCATATGGACCACCAATCACGAACTCTCCAGTAGGATTGATTAATACTTCTGCCTCGACAATCGTATCAAAATCAAAAACTTTAGTTAAGACTTCATTAATGATCAAATCTTCATATAACTCTTTCTTAATCCATGGTTTGGTTTGTGCTGATACAACAATCGTTTGAACTTTCTTTGGTCTACCATTCTTATAAGCTACTGATACTTGACACTTTCCATCTGGTCCAAAGATGTGTGAGTATTTTTCTTTACGTATCTTATCCATCTCTTTTGAGATTTGATTTGCTAACATGATCGGCAGTGGCATAAATTCTTGTGTTTCATTACAAGCATAACCAAACATAATCCCTTGATCGCCTGCACCTTGTTCATGTGATTCAGTTGAATTTACTCCAAGACCAATATCAGCTGATTGTTTAGATATCTTTTCCATGACTACGAACTCATCTTCATAGCCTATCTCTTTAAGTTTTTGTTTTGCTATATTTGCGTAGTTTACTATCGCAGTTGTTGTTACTTCTCCAAAGACAAACACTAAGTCATCTTTGATTGCTGTTTCAACTGCTACGCGAGCATTTTTATCTTGTTCTAAAATGGCATCTAGTATTGCATCACTGATTTGGTCACAGACCTTATCCGGATGTCCACAAAATACTGATTCACTTGTTACTACTTGCATAAAACTTCATCTCCTTTATAAACGAGTAAAAAAGGAGCTTATTCGCTCCTAAGTACTGATTTTGGTAAATATGCTGTGTATCTTGCGTAATGATATCCTTCGCTTTCAACAAGGATTCCAAAATCATGTTCATTGCTTGTAACAAAAATACAATGGAACACATCATCTTTATCACAATACATCACATCAATGTTATCTTTAATAAACTCATAGTCATCAAGTGGATCGTGTATGAATGTTTCAAACAAATCCTTATCAATAATTACCTCTTTTTCAATGATGAATACATCTTGTGGAAGAAGTTCATCCGGTGTTGCTTTTCTAATAAAGTTTACTTTCATTTTGCTATCTCCCATGCTGTATAAACTGAACGGTAAGTACAATCCCAGGTATCAAGAATTACTCCATCAACACAAGCAGTAATATGACCTGCCATTTTTAAGACGTATGTTCCTTTAGGGTGTAACTCTGTAAAGTCACTACCTTTGATTCTTGGTTCTCCTTTTACCGGTTTAAAGATGAGTCTTGGATAATCTTTCAAATAATCATATAAAAATTTAGTGTCTTTATAACTTGAATATCCAAGTTCTCGTTTTGAGCGGTTTAGTTCTCTTCTGCATTCTAGATAGTCTATTTGTTTTGCTGTTGCGATTGCTCTTACAACACAATCACCTGTTCTGATACCTTTAGGATGTGCATTAAACTCTTTATACATTATAAAGACCACCCTTCATTAAACCATTTCACAAGTTCTCTTGATGAGTCTGATTCAAATAGTGGTTTATCAAAATTGTTTTTTCTGCCATATACTGTATAACGCTTTTCGTTGTGAAGACTTGAGATTTGAATGGTAAATTGTACATCTCCAGTTTCAATATCTGCAAATCTGAAATCATCATAAAGTGGACCATTTAATGGGCAATTATTCTTAAACCATACATACATGGTTTCAAGGTTAATTTTGCCACCAGGTTTAATTTGCTTTACAATATTTCCCATGCGTTTGGTTTTACCAGCTAGGCTTGTATCTTTGCAAAACCAATCATACCATCCTGCTTCGCATTGTGTTGCATAGTCTTTTGATTCAAAATCTCCGTTATTGAATTTTTCAATCCAAGTTCTTACATTCATTTCTTTTTCCATAATCTTAGTCTCCTTTGTTTTGGTTACTATATATATCACTCTAAAGGGACTAAATAGCAAGTACTATTTTCACTATAGTGACTAATTTTCAAAGATATCAAAATGGCTAATTGGAGACCTTTTCCCATTTCTTATTAAATAGCAATCTTCATCTGATTCCTTATGTTTAATATAGCGTTTTACAATGACATCAACAAATCTCTCATCAAGTTCCATTAAGAATGATTGACGATCAAGTTGATCAGCAGCTATCATGGTTGAACCTGAACCTCCAAATAGATCTAATATTGATTCATGTCGTCTTGAGGAATTACTGATTGCTTTTCCTACAAGTTCTAGTGGTTTCATGGTTGGATGCTCTTCATTCTTTCTAGGTTTGTTATATTCCCAAATAGTATCTTGAGAACGATCATCCACAAAGTAATGAGCAGCACCTTCTTTCCATCCATAAAGAATAGGTTCATGCCGCCAGTGATAATCTTGTCTACCAAGGACTAATGCATTCTTAACCCAAATCAAACATTCTGCTAGTTTATATCCAGCGTTCTTGAATGCATTTCTAAAATTGAGTCCTTCAGTATCTGCATGGCAAACATAAATCGCTCCACCAGGTTTTGTATGTTCAAACATATTATGAAATGCTTCATATAAAAAAAGATAGAAGCTATCATCTTCCATCTTATCGTTTTTAATCTTCCCTGCTGTTCCTTCATAATCTACATTATATGGTGGATCCGTAAATATCATATCAACTTCATTGCCATCAAGTAGAGTTGCGACTTGTTTTGAGTTAGTTGAATCACCACACATTAATCGATGTGGTCCAAGTTCATAGATGTCACCTGGTTGTGAGAAAGGAGCTTCAGGTATTTCATCAGTAATATCAAAATCATCATCAGATGCATTATCAGGAAGCAACTCTTCCATTTCCTCAAAACCAAACTGAAGCATATCCATATCTATATGAGATAACTCTTCTTCAAGTTTTGATAAATCCCATGTTGCAAGTTCAGCTGTTTTATTATCAGCTAAGCGAAATGCTTTGATTTGTTCCTCGTTTAAGTCATCTGCGATGATACATGGCACTTCTTCTAAACCAAGCGACACAGAGGCTTTTAAGCGGGTGTGTCCGGCAATGATGACGTTGTCACTAGAGATGACTATTGGTACTTTGAAGCCAAATTCACGAATGGAATTAGCAACAGCTTCTATCGCTTCTTCATTATGTCTTGGATTATTATCATATTCTAAAAGACTAGTTATCTTCTTCATCACTACTTGCATTCGTCCACTTTTCCTCTCTATTTTTCAAACGTTCATACATGGCATCAATTTCTTCTTTTTTATCATTATAGTCACGACCAAATTTGATGATCAAGAGATATCTCACTGCATTCATATCCGGTTGTGCTTTTTTCTTATATTTAACGATTTTCTTTTTTGTACCAGTTTTAGTTTCCTCGATTGTTGTTTGAGTTTCTTCATACTCATAACCAACTGCTTTTTTTATCAACGTATCAATTAATGTATATTTTAGATCATCATTTCCAAAAACAAATGCTTGATTCATTTTAGGATGCCTGTTCTTAAGTTTGTACATTGTCTTTTCTGACATACCCAGAATCTTTGCTATCTCAACTTGAGGTACTGCTTTTGATACAAGTTCCTTTATCTCACTTAACCTTTTGTCCAGTATACCGTCACGTTCCCACTTTTCGTAGTAATCAAGCGTATATCCTTTCATTTTAAACCACTCCAACTGTTAGGTTATTAATGTCAAAACTGTAATGACTTACCAGTTGAATACTACAAATCTTTCTGCAAAAGAAAAAGGAATCCGATCAACTCGAACTCCTATTACTTCTAGGCTTACTTTTAGCCAGTACTCCACGATAAATACACTCTATCATAATTGTCAAATTTTGTCCATGAGCACAAAGCACGATATAGCCCAATTAGGCTCTCAAAAGTGTATTGTGATTTGTTCTGATATAATCACATATTGCATAATTTCATGTGTTATACGGGAAGTCACAGATATTATAGAAGGCAAATATTACTGTTTCTTATATTTTTCAAAGAAAAGCCCCACTATCCCTGTTACAAACGTAATAAATCCGAAATATAATATTTTATTACCATAGAATTCAAAAACAATTGGATCATAAGTATAGTTTTCTTCTATGTAAAACCTTATTAATTCGTCTGAAATGAAAATTAGAAAAACTCCAATAATGACGAAAATAAAATAAATAATAGTATACGCTTTAGTTCTTAATTTCATAATATTCCTCTACCTTTCGATTAAATCATTACATCCAATAAAATAATTTCTTCAACATATTGATTTTGATATAAGTCCCATAGATACTTTCTATCATATTTCGTTTTAAAATGGATATTCACATGATACTCACCATTATATCTCATTGCATATGGACTTGCAGGAATAGTTTCAAATAGCATACCTGGATATACAGTAACAGCTTTATCAGGTGTGAGAGAAAATCCGGTAAATTCCCAAGCAGCTCCTTCAGTTTGACTAAGCCACAAGGCATTCATGTTTGGCACTGAAACTGTTCTAGTTTCTTGATAGAAATACCCCAGCTCTAAACTAGATGAAAATTCAGAACTTGCGCTAATTCCAAAACCTGTCTCACTTGCACTTACGCTAGTTGAATCAGTTCTTCCAAGTGTTAAGTTAATATTATATCCTGACGTAATCGTTCTATATGCTGGTTCATTTTTTGGAAAATAATCCAATTTTTTTGGTTGAGCAGAATACCATGTTCCATAACCATATTCAATATGCTTAAACAACTCACCAGTAATTATACCATAATTACTTTGATAATTATCATCATATCCTGGTTCAACTGCAGCATCTCCCGAAGTAAATTGAACTTTACTTTCAACTCTAAAAATATAATTAGTACCTACATCGCATCTATATAGTAAGTGTTCATGAACAATATAGGAATAATCTCCATGTATATCAGTCCCACCCAATGATAATTTGGGAATGCCAAAATCACAGGTTGTTGTAGAAAGTAAGACAGGTACCATTAATTCTTCAATGTCATTATTAATTTTTTTAACCTTTGCTTCCTTATATTTTTCATAATTTATTTCAAGATGTTTCTTAAGTTCGATTTTCTTTGAATTTTCAGAGAGCATGTCACCTGAAATCCTCATCCTAACTAAAGTACCTAATTCATTATAATAGTATAAATATCCAAAAGTATTTTCATATTCTTGATCATAAAGTAAATCCTTCACATTTTTCTCTAGATTATAAATAATTACTAGGTGTTCCGGTGAGATTAACTCTTTTGCCATATTAATCAAATTTGGATCGTTAACGTTCGCAAATGTAATTACATCATCATTGATTGAATAAAAATTCACTTCCTCTACAATTTTAATCTTATTTAAACTTGATGAAGCATCAACACTATACGATCCACAAAAGCTAAATTTGTAATTACCAGTAACATAAAAATCGCTATTTTTTTCATTTTTTCTTCTCCTAATGTATTTTATTTTTTAGATTTTTTAATAATTCGAAACTTCTTAAATGTGCTTCTTTCCCTAAAGTATATTCACTTTCCTTAATCCGCTCAATCTCTCTCTCATACCATAGATAAAGACGTTCTATAAGAATCAATAAAATCTCCTTATCTTCTTGATATGAAGTATTTCTCAATTGTTTTGCGTAACTAATAATGTAATTATCATTACTATATTGTATGATTGTTTCACACAGCCCTTCCATTTCAATCCTTATTATTTGTTCGGTACTCATATTTTTACACCTCCTCTCTCACGAATCACCTATGCGAAAATGTAGATATTAATCTACCATTTTCGGCAAGCCATCTTCAAACTATTGTGTAGTTACTGGTAGTGTTGGGCTTTCAAAATCAACATCTTCGATACTTGCTGAAACTGATGTTGAACCAAAACTTACAAATGCAAATAAAAGTCCCATGAAGATCGCTAGCATAGCGATTCGTTTTTTCATTTTCATCCTCCTTGAAAATATGTTATACTATTCTCAAAGGTTGCAACAGGCCCTCTAGTGGCCGTTTTGAAAAAAGGATGGGGTTTTTGTGTTCTCAGATATAAAAAAAGCCATAATTCACTTGGATAACATTAGAATCCAGAAGAAAATGACTGTTGAAGAACTATGTGATGGGATATGTGGAGATCGACAATATCGAAAATATGTAAAAGGTGATACGAATATCTCTGAGAAAAGATTGATGGAGTTTGTTAATAAACTCGGTATAAGTGCTAGGGATTTCTATTACAGTTTGTATGACAAAGACAGATATGATTTCAATGATATAAAGAACTTATACATTCAACTTGAACAAAAGGACTTCTCCGAATTTAATACTAAGCTCGATGTGTTATCGAAATTAGAAGGGTTAAGTTCACACAATCAAAGATTTTTGTCATTCATCCGGACAAAATATTTACTAGATAAAAAAGAGATTCTTGAATCGACAGCAATTGCACAACTTTCAAAAATATGCGAGTACCCTTCCTGTCTAAAAATGAATGTCTTTGATTTTGTAGATATCATTTCATTACACTTAATTGCTCAACTTGAATACAAGTGTGGAAAGACGGATTCAGTAGATTTATTATTAAGAATTCTAAAAGACCGATCAATCATGTATATTACATCAGAAACTGAAAGTATGTTACCTTCAATTTACTCAAACGTCTCAATCATTCTTGGAAGATTGGGTAGAATTGAAGCATGGGTTTCTTTAGCAACTGAGGGTATTGATTTTTGTTTAAAGAATGATTATGGGAAATCACTTACTAGGTTGTATTACTCATTATCGATGGCACATAAACAATTAAATAATGGAACACTCGCAGAACATTATGCAGCACTATGTTATTCCAATGCTATTGCAAGAAACAATCCAAATGAAGCTCAACAATTCTTCAAATTACTAGAGAAAGATTTCCATAAGGATCCATTTAGAATGATTGTTGAATCAAAAGACAAAATCCTAACAAAAAAAGCAGAATAATCATCAAAATTATTCTGCTTTTTTATGTGTATTGATTTGATGTGAAATCACTTCATATCTTATGTTTTAATGTGCTATACAGGAATTCACAATGATTATAGAAGGCTTATAGAAAAAAGTTATAAGTTTATTATTTCCATGCTGTCTTCCAAAGGAATTGCAATTTTTTCTCCTATTACATTTTTATTTGGTGCCAGTGATTCTAATATAGCAGTCGGACACATAATGACCAATCGTGATTCTTGTTCTAGATAAAATCCTTCTTCTTTAAAGAATAGCGCTTCAAGGAATAACGCATACATGACTAAGTTTACATATTTATGATACTCAACATCCAAAATACTGATAGCAATTCTATCATTATAGAAATTAATTATTTCTCTAATCTTGTTTATTTTATCTTCTTTTTTATATATGACTTCTTTGAATTCTATGTAATCTTTCTTAAGAGATATATAATCTTTATGTCGTGTTTTTTTTCTAATAACATTTCCTAATTTTATTGAATTACTTATGGCTTGATTATCTTCAAGTTTTTGAACTTTTTCAATTATTTGTTTTTCACATGATTTAATTAGTTTATTTGTATCAAATTCAAGTACCCGATCAGAGCCTAATGAATAGTATGATTGCAAGTATGAATTGTTAATGTCAGCTGATAAACACAAAATATAGCATTTAACATCAAATGGAATGATATATCCAACATTCAATTCATAATCATATTCTTTCATTCTGCTATTTTCAAAAACTAAATCAATAAGCTCTTTAATTTCACCTTCAGCATAAATGCTTTTAAACTGGTCAGGTAATTGCTTATAAAACATATTCTCTGGATGCTCTTTTTTAAGTTTTTCTACAACTTCAAAGTAATACGGTTCAAGAAACATTTCGATATTATTACATTTATTGTAATTAGATATATGATTCAACCATATTTGCTTAGTTTTTATAATACTCTCTATGCTTTCATCATTAGAATAATGATATAGCTTATTTGAGTGCATTATCGAAACCTCCTGAAGCTCATAATCAAGTCAGAAAATATCATTCTATAGTCCCCAGAATCTTTCAAAGAACTCGATTAATCTTTTAAGAACATGCTTTTTCTTTTCGCTTCGACTAACACCTTTACTATCGCCAAACATAGAAATAGGTGGAAGTACTTTAACAATTGATGTTCCAGTTTCTTTAATTTCACCATTTCTAAATGCTTCGACAATAAATGATTTTGTCTCTTCTGAATTCAAACTTTCTTCTGATATAATTTTTTCTAGTTCTTCAGCTTTTTTATTTTCGATATATTCACGCCATTCATCAGTTACAGTGGCATCAACAGTTAATGAAGCAATGAAGTTTAAAATTAGATCTTTCTTATTTCTTAATGATGGAGATGAATCAATTGCTTTTCTAATTTCTACATCTTTATCTTCAGTATGCTCTCCATGATACTTATCAACTAACATTAAAATGTAATCAATATTGACTTCAACCGATTTAACAAGTTCAATTTCAAATTCAATCTCTTCATTGATTTGTTCTGCATCAGCCCCACGATTTCTTCGATACTTATCATATAAACCTAAATATATACTTTGATAGTCCTGGTAATCGTAATCACTTATGATTTCATTTCCTTTAAAATCGTCAAAACTTACTAAAATATTTTTAGTCTTTAATATTTGATTAAATAATGAGATAAATGCTTTTTCAGCTTTTTCACCGATGATTTCATACCCTAGAGGATATTGTTCTAGTAATTCTTCAACCAAATTCTTATAACCTTTGAATCCTTCATAACCTTCATAGTATTCTTTAAATGATTTTAATAATACGATGCCTCCAGCTTCTTTGTCTCCAAAGATACTGATTGCTTTATTCACTTGAGGTTCTAGATTTCTAAAACATATGACGTTACCAAATGTTTTAATAGAATTTAATATTCTATTTGTTCTAGAAAATGCTTGAATTAGACCGTGCATTCTTAATTTTTTATCTACCCAAATGGTATTCAATGTTGTTGCATCAAATCCAGTTAAGAACATGTTTACAACAATAAGAAGATCTACTTCTTTGTTTTTAACTCTTAAACTTAAATCTTTATAATAGTTTTGAAATTTATCACTTGAAGTATCATAACTAGTACCGAACATAACATTATAATCTTGAATGGCTTGTTCAAGAAAATCTCTTGAACTTTTATCAAGTTTTTCTGTTGATTCGTTATTTTCATCAAATATGCCATCAAGTGATTCATTTGGACTCCAACTAAATATTGTTGCAATCTTCAGTCTACTTGCCGGTACATAATCTTCCTGTTGACGTTTAAATTCTAGGTAATATTTTTTAGCTGCTTTAATACTTGCAACAGCAAAAATAGAGTTAAATCCTGTCGTCTTAATTGATTGTCGTTCTTCTATACTATTTGTAAGTCTTGATTGATATTTGCTCTTTGCTACTTCTTCAATATTAAGCAGTTTACTGAAACTATACGATTTTTCATTTCGCTTAGTTTTCTGTGCAAAATGTTCTAGTGTATAAGATACATTAACAGCAATACGCAAATCATCAAGTAACGCTTCTTCACGTTTAATATCATATACTTCTTCATTATCATCAATATCTTCAGAAGCTTTAGCAGTATTCAAGTAATCAATTCTAAAAGGCAATACATTTCCATCATGTATAGCATTTACAATTGTATATGTATGTAACTTAGTACCAAAAGCCTGCTCAGTTGTTTTTAGAGTAGGGAATTTATTGCTAGTTGATGCATTAATAGCAAAGATTGGTGTACCAGTAAACCCAAAGATATAGTACTTTTTAAATGATTTTATAATATCTCTATGCATATCACCAAATTGTGATCGATGACACTCATCAAATATGATAACAACTTCTTCAAGATAGATATTGTGTTTAGGATTCTTCTTAATGAAAATTGCAAGTTTTTGAATAGTTGTAATAATAATGTTTGCATTAGGATCTTCTAGTTGTTTTTTTAGTACTGATGTACTTGAATTGGAATTTGCAGCACCCTTTTCAAACTTATCATATTCTTTCATTGTCTGATAATCTAGGTCTTTTCTATCGACAACAAATAGTACTTTCTTTATATGATCTAATTCAGATGCAATACGTGCAGTCTTAAAAGATGTTAGTGTTTTTCCTGATCCAGTTGTATGCCATACATAACCACCTGCATCAATTTTTCCATATATTTTACTATTGTGTGCAATATTGATTTGATTTAATATTTTCTCTGTAGCAGCAATCTGATACGGTCTCATAACAAGTAATAAGTCATCAACAGTAAAAACACAGTATTTTGTCAAAACATTTAATATGGTATGTTTTGATAAAAAAGTAGCTGTGAAATCATATAAGTCTAAAATATTCTTATTATTTGCATCTGCCCAATAACTCGTGAATTCAAATGAATGACTTGTTTTTTTCTTGGTACCATTTGATCCTTGGTTTTCTTTGGTTGCTAATTCTCTTGTGGTGTTGGAATAATATTTTGTTTCTGTTCCATTTGAAATGACAAAAATCTGTGCATATTGGTATAATCCATTATCTGCCCAGAAACTTTCATTTTCATATCTTCTAATTTGGTTAAATGCTTCTCTTATTGATACACCACGTCGTTTCAATTCAATATGAACCAATGGAAGCCCATTGACAAGAATTGTAACGTCATAGATGTTTTTCCTAATACCATCAACTTCGTATTGATGTATCACTTGGAGTTGATTGTTATGGATTTGCTTTTTATCTAATAATCTTACATTTACAGAGGTATCGTCATCACGCTTTAATGTGTAAATATAATCTTCTTGTACTTTTCTAGTTTTTTCGACAATACCCTCATTAGGATTATCGATATATTTTCCAAATATCTCATCCCATTCATTATCAGTAAAATTCAGATTATTAAGACGTTCTAACTGGGAACGCAAATTTGTGATTAAGTCTTCATTACTATGAATATTAACAAAAGTATAACCTTGGCTTTTAAGTTGTTTAATCAAATCGTTTTCAAGCTCTGCTTCACTTTGATATGATTCAGGTCTTTTAAACTCAGATTTATACTCTGCAACGACAGTTGATTCACTTTGTTGAACTATAATTTTAATTTCATCCATTAAAACACCCCCTTAGAATGTCAATAATTTATTTCGATAATATTCGTATTGTTTCCTTCTTGCTTCAATTTCAGCAGGAAGACCCTCTCTAATAGATAGTGCATAATCTGTAAAAGCATCAAGTTTTTTTACTACCTCAATCTGTATTTCTTTTGGTGGCAAAGTGATCTTGTAGCTCTTTACATCACTATCACTAATCGCAGGGTAAGCAGAACCTTTTTGATTTGATTCAACAAAATTGTCAAATCTAGTATTTGCTAATTGATAATACATAAACCGTGGAACAATCTTATTCGTATCAACTCTTAGAACAGTAAATCCAGTGCTGCATATTTGATTATTATATTCTTTTGGTATAACACAAAATCTCTTTAACGTTGGTCTTGTAGTAGCATATATCACATCGTTTTCCATAACAATTTGTCTAGCTCTACTAGGAGCGTTTTGTGAATTAATTATTGAGGTTTCCGATATTGAATGAGTTACTCTATCCACTGATGATAAATCTATATACAGAAAGTCTTCATCTTGATTATCTTCCCATTTTATATTTGATTTATTTAGACATACAGAATTAATGTCACTTTTTGGATATAGATTATCTAATTCAAATAATATTAAATCTCTATAATATTCATACTGTTTTGTTCTTGCTTCTAGCTCTGCTTCTAGCTCTGCTTCTAGCTCTGCTTCTAGCTCTGTGAAATTGTCCAGAATTCGTACAATTTCCTCTTGTATTTCAAGAGGTGGAACAGGGATAAAAAGCTTTTTAGCTAATGTCCAATGTCTGTTATAACCCCTTGATGGGATGTTTAAATTTTTAAATGCATAATATAAATATTTAGTGTTATCAAGATTATTTCTTTTGATTAAAATTTTTAATCCATCTGCACCTTGAGCGAATCTAAAATCTACATACTTAACGGTCCTTGTGTGTTCACCAAATATAACATACTCATTTTGCTCTACCAGAAAGTCACTATTATCTGTAAATGCAGTTATATATTCCTGCCCCTGATCAATTATAGGAAATTCTCCAGTTTCTAAATACATTTGCTTCTTTAATTTTATAGGCGCAGAAACAGTTTTTAGACTTTCATCTATTCTTTTATACTCAACGCCATCCTTGCAATACTCTTTTATCAACTCATCAATTTTACTCATCTTGTTCACCTTCAAGATCAGTAACAATCTCATCAATTGATTTTCGCAGTTCATCAATTCGTTTTACAATTTGATTTATACTTGCGTTTAACTCCTTAATATCGATAACTTCAGTTAAATCCTCTGTTTCAATGTAAGTATTGACAGATAAATTGTATCCTCTCTCTACAATTTCTCTAACATCTACATATCTTGAAAAGTGTTCTTCATCTATTTTAAATCTTACTGAATCAAGAATCCTTTCGATGTTTTTATCCATTAATTTGTTTTTTATTCCGTGTCTTTCATACTCTTCACTCGCATCAACGAAAAAAATCTTGTTATCAGTCTTGTTTTTGCGTAGTGTCATAATCACAGTTGAAATGGTATTTCCAAAGAATAAATCAGATGGTAATTGGATTATAGAATCAATGAAGTTATTATCAATCAAATATTGACGGATTTTTTGTTCTGCTCCACCTCTATACAATATACCTGGAAACTCTACAATTGCAGCGGATCCGTTTGAAGATAGCCAACTTAAAATATGCATAACAAATGCATAATCAGCTTTCGATTTAGGTGCTAATACCCCTGCAGGTGAGAATCTTTCATCATTTATAAATAAAGGGTTGTCTTTCCCATCCCAATTTGTTGAATACGGAGGATTTGATACTATTGCTTCAAATGGCTTGTCATCCCAATGCACAGGATTCTTTAATGTATCTCCATAAGCAATATTAAATTTTTCAAAGTTAATATCATGCAAAAACATGTTGATTCTTGCTAAATTGTAAGTGGTTAAATTTATTTCTTGTCCGAAGAAACCTAACTTCACATTATCTTTTCCTAGAATTTTTGCAAATTTCAATAATAACGATCCAGAACCACAAGCTGGATCATATACTTTCTCAACTCTTTTTTTATCTGGAATATGCCTATTTCCTTTTTCATCAACTGTTTCATTTCCAAAGTCAATTAATGCTAATTTAGTTAATAGTTCACTTACTTCTTGTGGTGTAAAGAACTCTCCACCAGATTTTCCGGCATTAGCAGCATACATAGTCATTAGATATTCATATGCATCGCCAAATGCATCAATTGTATTATCTTCATATTTTCCAAGTTTTAAGTTATCGACTGCATTAATAAGTTTTCTTAACTTATCATTTTTTTCAATGACAGTACCACCAAGTTTATTTGAATTTACATCTATATCATCAAACAAACCTTTTAAGTTACCTTCTGATTCAGTACCTTGTGCTGACTTTTCAATGTTTTTAAATATATTTTCTAAAGTTACATTTAAATCATCATCGCTTTTGGCTTTTTTAGCAACATTTGAAAAAAGTTCACTAGGCAAAATAAAAAATCCTTTTTCATCTACAACTTGTTTCCTTGCTGTTTCTGCAACATCGTCACTTAAATTTTCATAACTAAATTCTTTATTGCCAGATGCTTTTTCGTTTTTGTTTAAGTATGTAACCAGATTCTCTGAAATGAATCTGTAAAATAGCATTCCAAGTACGTATTGCTTAAAATCCCATCCATCAACAGAACCTCTTAAATCGTTGGCGATTTGCCATATAGTTTTATGTAATTCTGTTCTTTCTTTTTCTTTTTGATTAGACATAATATCTCTCCCTGCTTTTCAAAGTCATTATAGCAGCTTACTTGATGTGAAAAAATCTGGCTGCGCTTGTCATAATTATAACATTTATGGGGTCACTTTTAAATGCAATTTTCTCAAGTTCTATTCACTTTAAGGCTTTAATACCAGAATACCGTCTTATTATTTCAATAATAATGTCATATACTCTGCTCTTTGAAATTTTTATTCTTGAACCAATTACTGATTTAGATAGTGACGTTTCAACAAGATACTCCAATACCAAAGCTTCTTGTGGTTTCATCTTATTCTTAAAACTAATGTACTCATCAATCAATTTTTGTGCTTTATCTAATCTTGCTTTTACTTTATCAATTTTGCCAATGACATATAACAAGTTCTCCTCAACATTATTCTTTGTTGAACTAGATCCAATCGAATCATAAGTAACAGCATTATATCCAATAAGCCTAGTTTCATAGAACTGAAGTTTTTCTTCTAATTCATTCCTGTGTCTATAGGCTTTTTTAATATCATCAATCCACTTGTAAAAAGATG
>DDWO01000001.1 GCA_002345705.1 Acholeplasmataceae bacterium UBA2284
ATCGGTGAGCATAAATCTTCGTGGTAGATATGTCTTTATGGCGCATTAATTGCTGTGCTGCATCTAAATCTCCACCCAAGTCCAGCGCTAAAGAAGCTGCTGTATGCCTAAGGCTATGGGCAGAATACTTGGGATCATCGATCCCGATATCTCTAAGCATTTCTTTAACCACCATACTAATCATTCGTGTCCTCAGTCTGGTTCCCTGATAGGGTTTCGTATGATTAATGAAGAGTGGTTTATATTCATCTTGTCGCTCGATCAAATATTCTTCAATCAAGCCATACACTTCTGGAGAGAGTTTGACATACGCATCTTTCTCATCGTGACCTTTACCCATGATGTATAACACCTTGGTTTCATCAACGAAGCTGATATCATCCACATCTGCTCTTTCCACTTCAATTGTTCTTAATCCGGTTGTTAATAATAGCGCAATCAGAGCATGATCTCTTTTTCCAATGATGCTCTTACTCGAATAGCGTTTCGCTCTGTTTAATAGTTTAATAGCCGCTTCAAGAGATAATGATTCCCTCTTAAAGTCGGATTCAATCTTCATACCTTTTACACCTTCAGCTGCATTGGGTCCGAAACCTTCAATGTAGTACCATCGATAAAATCCCCTTATGACTACAATGTGTTTTTGAACGGATGCAGCTCTTAGCCTGGACTTCAGTTGTTCACGATAAGCCATGACATCTTGCCTAGTTGGTAGGTTAGGCAAGCCATCAGCGAACTCAGCGAACTGGGCAAGCATCTTCCCGTAGGAACGCTTGGTGTTTTCTTTGATATCGAATCTTTGGATATAAATATCGATAATCTCTCGAAAAAAGCCCTTGTCGTCCATTTTTATCCTTTCAATGGTTTGTTATTTTAGTAATGAGTTGTATAATCGGAATTGTAGAAGGGCGGTCGCTTTTCTACTGGCCAGGTTTGTACCCCAAATACAAGCTTGGCGTCTTTTTTTACTTCATCCGATTGAATTCGTTGTGTTTCTTTACATGTTCACTCTCGAGCTCTAGAAATTTGATCGCATCGATCTGCAAAACTTTGATGAGCTCTAACACGAGTGGAATCGGTAATTTCTGACCCCTTCGACCACTTTCTATTTGGTAATAGTAATAGTGCGAGAGATTCAACATCCTTGATACTTCTTCAACCGATAAACCCAAATTGTTTCTATGCTCGATTAGATAAAACCTTGGTAGTGGTGTGGCTTTGTCGCGATTCTGAACTTTCCCTGTTCCGTTGACAGGCATGTACTTTCCTCCTTTCGCTAAATTCGATGGTGCCTTGATTATATGAGAAAGCAATCCGTCAAAAAATAACTTGGAGAAGCGAAATCACAACAGCAACAAAAAGAGTTTTCATATGGATGAAAACCCTTGTTTTTACGATAGAATTGATAGTTAATGTCATCAGTAACATTGACTTGTAAACATTTGTTGTGGTATCATTCTTGCGAAAATATACGAATGTGAAGAGGTGACCTCCATGGTTAAATTAAACACCGAAGATGATTTCAATAATTTGTTTATCTGTGAGAATTTGAAACGTTTGCGTGTCTCACACAACTTATCAACAACCCAAGTAGCTAGCGTCATAAAAAAATCCCGCCAAGGCTATCTCAATTACGAGAATGGCTCCAGGGAGATTGGAATACACGATTTAATTAAGCTATCACAGTTCTATGGTGTTTCGATTGATCACATAACCGGTAATCCATTCTCGAACAGGATTAGTCACACGCTCGCATTTAGGACCTACGAGATGGTAGATAATGAACTCAAGCAAGTCCTGCCTTATAATATCAATGCAGAGAACGATGATGTCATCCTGGTGAGATATAGCGAGCATAAAATTGACTTCTTCTGGCGCACTCAAACCTATCACAAGAATCAAGTGATGCTCTTTTCATACTATAACCGGCACTATATCTCTAAGATATTTTACAACATAGATGGCGGAGGTTGTTTCTTTATTCTTGATGAAATGTTTAACTTTACAAAAGCACAGTCAGAAAACCTTATTATACATGGTATTCATGCAGGTACAATTTCAAAGAATTTTCAAATTCCTAACTTCTTATAAACCTTACAATACGTTTGTGCCACTGGCATGTAGTTTTAAATTTTAGTTAGTGATAAACTACTGTTGGTAGGTTAGGCAGCGTCACAAACTCAGTGCTCATAAGGCACGCACTTTCCCTAGGGATTGCTATGGCAATTCCTTTTTTTTCTTTTTATCCTTTAGAAAGGATACCAATGAATAAGACTACGATCGTTACCGATCAAATGAAATACGATTACTCAGTTAGGATAGCTTTTAACCTTTATATGGAAAAGCTTCTCACTGAAAGTGAATACAAAGAAATACTGTCCAGATTGAAACAACAATACAACATAACCTTTATTACATCAGAAAGCAATGAAATAGTTGGGAATTGACTTGCTATTCATTGCTTTTAGAGTGATGTATATGTACTAACCAAGGAGGTAATATTAATGCAAAACAAACAAGTCAGAGTCATACAACCAAAACCTGTATTCGATTTATCAGGAACCCTACCTAAGAACCTCAAAAAACGCGTGTGTGCATACGTTAGAGTGTCCACCGATAATGAGGAACAGAAAACGAGTTACATCGCTCAAACGGACGAATACACCGAAAGGATTCAAAATAACCCTGAATGGACATTCTGTGGTATCTATGCAGATGAAGGCATCAGCGGTACTTCCACTAAGCACAGGAAGCAGTTCAATAATATGATGGATGCTGCAAAGCGTGGTGAAATCGATTTGATTATGACAAAGTCAATCTCGCGTTTCGCTAGAAACACCGTCGATTGCTTAAACTACATCAGAGAGATGCGAGCAATCAATGTTGAGATATTCTTCGAAAAAGAAAACATCTACTCCTCAGATCCAAAGGTGGACTTCTTATTAACTATCATGTCATCCATCGCCCAAGAGGAAGCAAGAAATGTGAGTGAGAACGTCAAATGGAATGTTCAAAAGCGTTTCAATAATAGCGTTCCAATTGTGAATCACAATCGGTTCTTAGGTTATACCAAAGACAAACGAGGTGGCAACTTAATCGTTGTACCTGAAGAAGCAAAAATCGTCCGTGAAATCTTCCAAATGTATGTGAGTGGTATCGGTCCGATGAAGATTGCAAAACACATGGAATCCTTAGGTGCTACCACAGGTGCTGGTGCAACCAAATGGAGTATGTCCACAGTTGCAGTAATCCTTAAGAACGAAAAATACATCGGTGATTTGGTTCAACAGAAAACGCTGACGGTTGATTACCTTTCACATAAGAAAGTTAAGAATAAAGAACTCGCTCCGATGTATCACACCGAGAATGCACACGAAGCAATCATCGATAGAGAAACATTCCTCCTCGCACAAAGGATCAGAGAGGATCGTAGCAAGGTAAAAGTTGGTAAGGATAAGAACCTGGCCAAGTACAATGTCACTTATCCATTCTCAGCATTTATCGTTTGCTCAGAATGCGGTCGAACCTTGAAAAGACGCTATTGGAATTACGGCACACCAGCTCAAAGAGTCATGCAACAATGTGGTGGCTACATCGACGGTAAAGCTCACTGTAAGGCTAAAGCAACATACCAAGAAATGATTGAAGGTGCAACTGTGAAAATGCTAAACGAGGTGTTTTTACAGGAAAGGGATATCATTCCAAACATTCAGAAAATCATCAAGTCAACCATTCGAATTAGTGATGTTGAAATCAAGATTCAAAAGCTTCAAACACAAGGCGATGAGCTTGAAAGAATGATATCAAACTTAATTGATGTTCAAGTGAAGAATCCTAATCTTTCCCAGGAGGATTTCAATAGCAAATACCAATCATTGACCTTGCAGCTACACAATAACAAAACCGAGATTAGAAAGCTTGAAGGTGAGTACTTAACGAACTACGATACACGTTCAAGACTTGCAAAGATTGAAACTACACTCAACAATTTACTAGAGCCCATCCAGGAAGTTGATAGTGATACATTGCGTTCATTCATCTACAAGATCATCTCAGTTACACCTGAAAACATTGTCTTCTGTGTAGCAGGAACCAAGAATTATACAGATAAAGAATTCTCAGAAAATCGACATACTTTTGAAGCACTAAAACCTTTAGCAACAGGTACTTATCATAACGAAAAGTACGATAAGATTATGAATTATAAGGTCGTTATTATCTAATTTTTTTTGAAGCTAAATATGTTGCGTAAGACACTAATTTGGAAAAAAGCCATCGGATACCTTTATAGGTCACCTGATGGCTGATAAATATACATGGTAATACTACTTACTCAGTATTCCACTGTCCAACACTATTTTCGACTATCTTCAATCAATTCTTGGTAGTGAATTATTAGTTCTGTGACTATTTGATCCCATGTCAAGTATAGATCTCTAAATGCATTATCACATATTTGCTCATGGCTTTTTTCATCATTAAAAATACTGATTATCTTTTCTGCGTACTTTATATGTGAGTTGTGCGAAATGTATCCGTTGACGCCATCAACAATTGTACTTGCTGTTACCGCTTTTTCAAGAAACAATGTGGGTGTACGTTGACTAGCAGCTTCAACTTGAACAAGGGATGAAGAATCATATAGTGATGGTAGTAAGAAGAGATCGGACAATTTATAGTATGCAGACAGTTCAAGTCTGTTTGTAATTCGACCTGTAAAAATCGTGTTCTCATACAGTCCATTTTCATCAATTTTTTTTCTCATAAATTCTTCATATGGTCCTGATCCAATAAAAACCATTTTAAACTTGAAATCTCTTTTTTTTAAAATAATCAGGGAGTCAATTATAAAATCAATATTTTTAATTTTATCCAAACGACCGACATATAATAGAACTTTATGTTCAATTTGAATTTGATGTTTTTTTCTCAAATCATTAGAATGTTGTTCATCAGCCAAAGGTAATAAATCCGTTGCGTTATGTAGGACGCTTGGCATTCTTTCTGTCCCGTATTCATAAAACACTTTTGCAACTTCGTCATTTACTGCTATTAGTCGGTCACATTTATTAAATCTTCTCATTAATTCAGTTGTCGCCATGTCACTGATAAATTTGTTTTTGGTATGCTCATAGAAATCTTTCTTATATTGGCTATGCAATGTTGCAACAACTGGAATGTTATTTTTCTTTGCGTAACTAATTCCATAATTACCTACAGCAAATGGACTATGTATATGAACAATATCAAATTTTATGTCTTTTATGTTCTTACGGAAAAATGCATCAAAGCCTGGAAACGATATTCGATAATCTAATTTGTGAATTTTGATCGACTTTGTTCTGATGACCTTATATGGGAAACAATTAATATTTTCAATTTTTCCGTAATCAGGTGCAATAACATACACTTCAGCAGTCTTAGACAATGTTTTTGCATAATTATCTACAACATTAACTACGCCATCGATCATCGGGAAAAACACATCTGTAAAAAAGCCAATTACTAGTTTTTTTTCCATGTTCACCTCCTGTAATTGTTAACGACTATATTTTGATGTTTTACTTTAAGTTAAATTTCATCCAAATTAATTCAGATTTTTTCATCACGAAAATAGTCTACAACATCATCATAACCTAACTCATATATTTTTCTTGAATGGCTAGAAGAAAAATCAAGAACTTTACCTAATCTTTTTGTAGCTCTTATTTCATGAATTTTTATATTTTTATACTTCTTCTTTATTGCACGCAAAGAAGATAGTGCAGAAATTGTGATGCATATTATTTCATCACAACCAAAATCAATTAATGGTTGAACAGGTGTGTTATCAAAATATCCGCCATCTCGATATTTTCTGCTATTTGTGATAACTGGTGGAAATATAATTGGTATCGAACACGAAGCAACTAATGTACTAATTTGCATTGTTTTATCAAACTCTTTAAGTGGGATATACAGGACTTGTGATTCATTTTGGACGTAATGTTTGAAGGTAGATTTCAACAAATCCATGAATCCCTTATCCGCATCGCCTGTGTCTGAAATTCCTATGAAAATATTGCTGCTTTTTAATAATTCAAAATCAATATTTTCGTTCAACAACTCGTTAAGTTTTTTTATTGAAAATAGACCACTATCAATTAATCTTAGTCGCTGATTTTTAACCGTCGTAATTATTGAGGGGTTATGTCCCAGTGGATCCTCAGGGACATTAAACCATATCTCTTTAGCTACATCTAGTGAACTAGCTACAGCAAAAGTAGCGTTGATTGCGCCAATTGACGATCCAGAGAAAGCAATTGTTTGTTGTAATATACCCAAATCTTCAAGGGCTTTTAGTGCTCCAATTTGGTAAGCTCCTCTTGCTCCACCACCTGATAAACAAATTCCTATTTTTTTCATAATACCATCCTCTCAAAAAAATCAAACTATTTATTTACAGCATAAAATAGTGATTATTTATCAAGTACTCTAAAAATATGCATAAAAACTATTTGATGGTTTGTAATCTATATTTGTCTATTTTACTAATTTGTCACTCTAATTTATGATTTTTGCTTATTGAACGTAATAAGATTGTATATAATTTTAGTCATTTCTTCAACAGATTCTGCTTTCGAGTTTCTTATCCACTCAACTACTATTGAAAAAAGGGCACCTTCAAGAAATTTTGCTTTATACCTGTCCTCTTTATCGACATCAAATATTTTTTTTAATAAACTTGAAATCTCAACTTCAAAAGACTGAAAGATAAGATATTCTAAATTATTTTTAATAAGCACTTCAAATAATTCTGAGTATTCATCAAAAACTATAATCATCTTTTTTATTGAATTATATGTGGCATCGCCTGCATCAATGCCAGATTCTAAATCAGTCATCAATCTTTCATAAATCTTCCTACCTTGATCAATCAAAATGTCTTCTTTCGATTCAAAATTACGATAGAACGTAGGTCTCGCTACCCCGGCCTTCTTTGTGATATCTTCAATGGAAACTTTTCTGAATGCATTTTTTTTAAGTAAGTACATCAATGCATTATATATCCACTCTTTGCTTCTGGTGACTTGAACGTTTTCCTTCATACGTTACTTCCAATTATATTAAAATCATCCTTATCAGTAATAAAGATACCTATCCCGATAACATCAGGTCCAACATGTGCACCTACTACCGGAGTAGATGGCGATTCATATAAATTTTCTAGTCCCAGGTATTCTTTAATAATACTCACAAAAAACTCTTTCAGAACGGGATTTCCCGTGTAGATTAAGTATGCTTGATACGGACGATTATTCACATAAGATTTAACTTTAGTTGTTATTGATAATAATGTTGCTTTTATTGTTCTTTTATTTTCAATCGAAACGATTTCTCCAGATTCCTGTACTTGTAAAACAGGTTTGATGTTTAGCAGTTTACCGATATATCCTTTCGCATTGCTCAAACGCCCATTTTTGACTAGGTATGTCAAAGAATTTACAGCAAAATATATCGTATTCGATTGAGTCATATTCGTGAGTCTATTTTCAATTTCATCAAGTGAATAACCTTCATCCAGCATCTTTTTTGCTTCTAGTGCAAAAATCCCTTCAGAAAAACAGACCGTCTTAGTATCAAATACCTTGATTTTTAATTTCCCTTCAAACTCTTTAGCAGCCAAAATGCAAGAATTGTATGTTCCACTCATTTTAGATGATATTGTAACAACAAATATCTCTTCAATCCCTTGATTTAAATACTCTTGAAACAATTCAGCAACTTCACCTACTGAAGGTTGACTGGTTCTAGGCAATAATTCCTTATCATTTTTCAACATGTCATAGAACTTATCTGCCTTAAGTGTTAGTCCATCTTCATACTCTTTACCCTCAATATTGATTTTAATGCGTAGAATCTCAATTCCATGCTCAATAGGATAATAATCTAGTCCTCCAGTTGATGTGTCAATAACTATTCTTTTTTCCATAATTTATCCACCTTTCTCTTATTTAATAATATCTGTCTAATTCTCATGTTCGTCTAATAATAGTTCTGATAATTCGTCAACAGAATCAACTATATAATTTGGATTCGATTTTTCCAGTATGCTTTTTGTTTCGAAACCCCATGTAACCGCAATAACTTCTAAGGATATAGCTTTGCAAGCTAACACATCCCGGACTTCATCGCCAATGTAAATGGCATCACTTGGTTTATATCCATTTCGCTTTAGTATTTTACTTAGTTTGCGCTTTTTTCCTTTCATCGACGCTTTAGCCTCAATGAAGGAAAATATGCTAATGTCATTGTTGGAAAGAAACTTATTAATGTTTGATGAACTATTTGATGACACTATTGCCAACTTGATATTCTTATCATTCAACAAAGTAATAAGCTCCTTTATTCCTGGAACTAATTTGCTTTCATCGACAAACTCGGAAGCTATTTCTCGTGATTCTTTATACATTTTAGGTATCTTATGTACCGGAATTCCTAACTCAAATAATCGTTTTAATTTGGGATTTGACTTTAATTTCCGGATTTCTTCTTTTGATAGTTGTTTTAAATTATATCGTTCAGAGATTCGTTGATAAATTATTTCAGACTGATTAATGTTATTACTTAATGTCCCATCTAAATCAAAAATTATCACTTTTTTCATTTTTTTCTTCTTCCTTTAGTAGAATAGGTAACTCAGTGAAATTTATACAGGAATATCCTTTTTAGTAAACCAAATAGATCCAATCACAAAACATGTGATTGAGATGGTAATTAGGACAGCAAATTGTATTAAATAGGTTGTCGAGCCGTTTAAAATTGACGATGTGTTAAAGAGTGATATCATGGTAATATTATTAAAGAATGCCATTGGTTCAATACCAATTCCCATATTCATAAAAAGATCTGAACCAAATAAACCTAGAATCTTTGAGATAAAAAACACTAGAGCTAGCCCTCCGCCTAAAGAAAGAGAATATTTGGTATAATTAAATATCGCAGAAAACATAAATGTAATAGATCCCATAGCAATTGCAAATAATAACAAACCTAAATTGAGCAATAAAACTTTATCAATGGCTAATGAATTGTCAATGGTTAGCGCAAGAACAACATCAAAGATTGCAGTGATGAAAAACATGATTACCAGGGATAGAACAAAAAAGAACATTTGCGTAAAAGCAATTTTTGAGCGCTTAATTGAAGTGGATAATATAAAAGCCATGGATCCTCTATCAATTTGGCTAGCAAACAATTTATTGCCAACAACGACAGTATAAACAAGTGGTAGCAAAACAGCCACAACTGGATAAAAAATACTGCTGATTAGTACATTTGAATCCATGGATGCAATTCCTGTTAGAATATCTGGATTAATGCCGATTGATGTAAAGAGCCCTTCAAGAGTTAATCCTGCTGCTTGTAATGCCATGATGTAAGGGACTAGTACATTAGGGTCTGCGTTTCCCGAAACCGTTATTGATCCCATTGCAAACTTAATAACTACATAAAGTAAGTTCACAGTAAGTGTTGTTGCCATCCAAAGGCCCCAATTTGATTTTATTGATTGTTTTAGTAGTGGTAGACTAATCATTTTTGATCTCCTCATTTATCTTTTCTAAAAAATATTTTTCGAGCGTATATTTAATCTCATTGATGTATTTTACGTCATATTCAGATAAGTTTTCCATAAACACATTAATTTGCTGATCCATGACATCGACAGTTGCTTGTAAATATTCATCCTTTTTTGAAACTAAATTAAAATTATCTTTAATAAATTTATGATAATCTGCTCCAGTTTCAAATCCTATCTTATATGTTTTTACTTCATTATGACGAATTTTTTTCATGTCAACGATATCTATAATTTTTCCGTTATGCAAAAGAGCTACACGGTCGCACGTCTTTTCAACCTCTTCAAAAACATGGCTACTCATAAATATGGTCGCACCTCTTTGTTTTGATTCAATTAATATATCAACAAATATTTCCCTCATGAGAGGGTCTAGTCCAGTAGATGGTTCATCCAATATCAATATATCTGGCTTAGCCATAAAACCAGCTACAATTGCTGTTTTTTGTTTCATGCCTTTACTCATACGTTTTAGATTTGCAGATGTATCTAATCCCAATTTCTCGATCAAATAGTTGGCATAGTCCATGTTTTTTAAATCAATCATTTCCGCTTGACTTTTAATAAATGCATTGCCATCACCAATATCAGGGAACGATATTTCACCAGGAATATATCCAATATGCCTCATTAACTGCGTTGTATTATAACTCACCTCTTGATCCAAAATTCTAACACTCCCATGGTCAGGTCTTATGAAACCCATCATATTTCTAATCGTTGTTGTTTTTCCGCTCCCGTTTGTGCCAACGAAGCCAAATATTTCACCTTTACTCACCTTAAGATTGATATCAAAAATACCTCTTTTTGAACCATAATCTTTGGTCAAATTAATAATTTCTATTATATTCATAATGATTGTTCAACCTCTTTATCTTTATAATAACTCAGAAAATAGTCTTCAAGCGTAAATTTGGATTCAGAGAAATATTTGATTTCGTATTTTGATAAGTTCTTTACTAATTGATTGATCTCTTTATCATTGATTGCGATTCTCATTTTTCGTTTATCCTTATTACTGTAGACTATATTTACTCCTGTATTCAAAAATGTTTCGTAACCTTCATCTTTTAAAAATTCAATCTTGTAGATTTTATTTTCATTATTTCTAATTTCATCTGCATCGATTGTAGCAACAATTTTTCCTTCTTTGATAATTGATAATCGATCGCAACTGGCATCTACTTCTTGAAATATATGTGTTGACAGAAGAATTGTTTTACCTCTTTTTTTCTCAGACTTAATTAATTCGATAAACTTGTTTTGCATGATCGGATCTAAACCACTTGTGGGTTCATCTAGAATTAAAATGCTTGGATCAGACATAAACGCTGCTATGATAGCTAATTTTCTTTTGTCACCAATTGACATTTTTCTCATAGATTGATTAGGCTCAAATTGAAATAAATCAAGAAGATACTTTATTCTTGATTCATCTGCATGCTTCATTTTTTTCATCATTTCGATAAATTCTATTCCGCTTAATCCTTCTGGTAAAGCAACTTCCCCCGGAACATATCCAACATCCTTTAAAATATCGGAGTAGTCATACCAACAATTCTTATTGTTAATTGTGACAGCGCCTTTATCCGGTTGAGAAAAACCCATGAGTGCTCTTAAAGTAGTTGTTTTTCCTGCTCCGTTCGGGCCAAGAAAACCATATACTTCACCTTTTTTAACTTCAAACGATATATCGAAAACACCTCTATTGAACCCAAAATCTTTTGTAAGATTTTTTACTTCTATCATTTGTATATTCTCCTGTTATCCTATTTTTGTTTGAAATTCATTGTTATAACTAAAACTTTCAAAACTATTATATCATCAAGATGTTAGATTTGCAACACTTGTAACTTTTGTAACTTTTAGTTGGGTAATTTTGATGTATTAACTTAATTTTCAACTGATTCTTTTCATAACGAAAAGAGCAATTAAGATTGTCAATTATAAGGTAGTTATTATCTAATTTTTTAACGAAATATGTTGCGTAAGACAACCATTCGGACAAAAAAGGCCATTTTTCATCAAAAAATATGTTCCCACAATAGACGAAATTTGCATACATAGACAAAAAAAGCCATCGGATACCTATGAAGGTCATCTGATGGCTGATTTTTATTAATTTGGGTTGAAAATTGAGTGTTGTCAAGTATGTGTCAAGTATATAACAAGTACTATTTTAATGAAAGCAACGTGATAGACTCTACATGAACAGTTTGAGAAAACATGTCAACTGGTTGACAAACTTTAACCTCATACTTCTCACTGATTATTTTGATATCTCTAATCTGAGTTATTGGTTCACAGGATATATAAACTATTTTCTTAGGTAACAATCTCAATACCGATTTCAAGAAATTCTCTGATGCTCCATCTCTTGTTGGATCCATAATTAAAACATCAATCTTATCCTTATAATTCTCTAGATATTTAGATACATCTTCATTAAAGAACTGAACGTTTTCAATTTGATTTAACTTCTTATTAAATAATGCATCCTGATGACTCGTTTTATTGGTTTCTACAGCAATGACTTTCTTCGCGTATTTCGCTGCTAAAAGTGAAATCGTTCCAATTCCAGAATATGCATCGAGTACTGTATCTGTCTTTTTAATATCTGAAAGTTCTAACGCCTTTTTATACATCTTGATCATTTGACTCGGATTGACCTGATAAAAAGATTTCGACGATAATCTAAACTTAATTCCATCGATTTCGTCAGTAATATATCCTGAACCAAATAAAATCTTTTCCTCGTCAAGAAGTACCAATGCAGTTTTTCTGTGATGAATATTTTGAATAACTGTAACTACCTTTGGATGAAGCTTGATAATATCCTGAGCCATCTTTTTAGCATTTGGAAGTAGGTTACCATTGGTGACAAATACCAAAAGTATTTCATCTTTTGCATAGGATTTACGGATTAAAATATGCTTAATAATACCAGTTTCTTTATCGATATCATAGGCTGTCATCTTATACTTATTTAAAACAATCTCTACAGTCTTAAGCACTTCGTTGCCATCTAAATCTTGAATGTGGCAGCTAGTATATGGAATCACTTTTTTAGTTCCTTCTTGATATAATCCAAGCTTAACTTTATTTTTCTCAGTTGTAGCGGAAGCTACAATCTTATGACGATAATTTAAGGGACGATCATTTTTGATAATGGGCAGAAACTCAGCAAACACATTTCCCTTGAAATATGCAGTTTTTACATAGGATTCCTTCATTCTAAGCTGTTCATCATATTTAACATGTAGAAAGTCACATCCACCACATTCGTAAAAAATCGGACAGATTACTCTTGCGCGATTTGGTGATGACTCTAAAATATCAGATTCTAGAATTGTCTTATTCTTCCTATTGTAGAATTCTGCTCTTTCACCAGGAAGCATATATCTGACCTTAAAATTGTTTTCACAAACAGATTCGGTCATTTCATTTATTTTTATACATTTAATTTCCATAATTAACCTCACGCTTCAATTATAACATCAATAAGAAAAAAAGGGCTAAGCCCTTTATGGATTTGATGTTTTTAGCTTCTCTTTTTCAATCTTGTATAATTCTTCTACTGCAAAATGAAGTTTGGTAACACAGTCATTTTTTGTCAGCGGATAAATATAATAGGTATCATTAATTGTTGATAAATCGATACAATCTCCCTTTTTAAGGTAGTCATACTCGATATGAAGTGAATACATGGATAGTGGTGGCTTTTCTAAAACAAGCTTTTCTCCTAATTCATCACCCTCAAGTCTAAATCCATTTAAATCATGAATTAGTTTACCCTTTCCAAGTGGAATATATCCATCTGCGTTTGGTAGTGACTCAATATTAACTTCATCCTCAAAGTAATAGGTTTTATCCAGTATTTCTTTTCTAACATGCTCTCTTTCAAATTCATACCAATCAGGAATATGTGGAAATTCTGTTACTCCATCGATTGCTTTTAGCTCTCCATAAACATCCATTTCATAGGTTTTACCACAGTGTTTACAGTATATTCGGTTTGATTCAGAACCCATTTGATGCTCTGTTAAACAGTTTGGACACTTATATAAAACCTTATGTATATTTTTTGCTCTTTCTTTGAAATCAATTTTAATCTTATTATCCTTTTGCCATTGATATTCATCATAAACAAAAGCTTTATTTACTCTTTCATTAATCTCATCAACACTTAAGATTTCGATTTCATCTTTTGTGATGATTTGAGTCATGTCTGCAGCGAGTGGAACATATCTCATCTTTAAATTCCAAGCTGGCTGAGTAAGAAAGTTTCCATGCATATTGAGCATCACGACAGGATGCTTTAATACCTTAATCATTTTACCTAAGGAATCTGGTAAAATCGCATTTGTACCAATTAAAGAATATCTCGCTTCTGGATAGATTGCTACTATATTTTTTAATGTTTCTAGGCTATATTTGATTTGTTTAAATAATTTCGTGTCATTGGTGAACTTTCTTTTGCATATAGCTCCAACGTTACGTAGTAACCACTCTCTTTCAATAAATCCATCGATTGCTACAATATAGTTAGCTCTTCTTGGAAATATTGCAGCAGTCGTAACCTTGAAATCGATAAACGCATGATGTGTAGCAAGCAATATATAAGGAGGCTTTAGCCCCTTCATACCAACCTTGTTGATCTTAAGCTTACGGTACCAAACGGTTGGAAAGCTTAAAAGATATGCTAAAGGAGTAAGAAAGAATCTTTCTTTTACTGGCTTTTTATCTAAGTCAAAGCGTTTAATTTGATCCATTGATTTTTATACCCCTTCATTTTATTCATATAGGTTAATTATAGCATGTTAATTAATGATTTCTAAATCCTAATTATTCATGTTATTCAACATAAACAACTTTATTTTTTCCTTCATTTTTTGCAGAATACATTGCTAAATCTGCACGATGTATTGCATCCATATGCTTTTCCTTTTTACGCATTAAAGTAGCTCCAATAGATACAGATAACTCAAACTTGTAGTTTTGTGTTCTTGGTCTACTTTGTGAAATTAAAACACGTAGGAATTCTGAGGTTTCAAGAAGACTTTCTCTAGTAGCATTATGAATAAAGACGACAAGCTCTTCTCCACCAAATCGAATCGCTAAATCCTTAGCAGCGATATTCGATTTTATTGTCTTTGCGACCGATGCAAGCACGTCATCACCAAATAGGTGACCAAATTTATCATTAATATCCTTGAAGTTATCAATATCTAAAAACAATACGCCATAGCTTTTCGTTTTTTGTTTGTTAATAATTTCAGATACTTCATCCATCAAAAATGATTTATTAAATAAACCAGTTAGTCTATCAATTAATAAAAGCTTATTTTTAATTGAAATTTCTTCCTGCATCAAGTTCTTTTGGGTTTCATCGGTAAATACTTCAATTGCTCCAACTACTTCTCCATCCTCGATGTATGGAATGGCTCTGACATGTACTTTAATGCGATGACCAAGCTTATGATGTAGGTAAACCATATGATCCTTGACTTTATTTTCTGATATTGCTTCCACTAAAGGACAACCTGAAGAACATAGGTTTTTACCGTAGGAATCGACGTGATTTAAAATATTGTCGTAGCAAAAAAAGCCTTGTGTTTCACCTTTGGTAAAGCCAGAAATATTGGAAGCTTCTGGATTAAAATATAGAATTTCACGTTTCTTATCCACTATATATACCGCTTCATGGAAGTTTTCAAAAATCAATTTCATCTGTTCAATATGCTTCATAGCCACCTCATTAGAAAAAAAGGGTAATGGACCCTTTCATCTATGTTTGTTGATTATAGGCATAGAATTCATCAATCCATCCTTGTGTATAATCAAATATTAACATATATATTTCTTTTTTCATTCATTTTTAATAATAAAAGTTTGGATATCAAAATAATTAAAGAATATTCATTTCCTTTGCTGTTTGATAAATGATGGATACAGCTTCATCTAGCTGAGCTTTTGTATGCAAAGCTGAAACCATGCAGCGGATTCGTCCCATACCCTTTTGAACGGTAGGAAATACAATACCTGAGACATAAACACCACGGGTGAGTAATGCTTTAGAAAACTGGATTGTCTTGGATTCTTCACCAATCATAATTGGTGTAATTGGCGTTTCACTATGTCCAATATCAAAGCCTAAAGCTTTTAGCTTACTCTTGAAATAATTTGCATTATCCCATAGCTTATCTGTATATTCTGTGGATTCCTCTAGCATCTTGAATGCTTCGATGATTGCTGCTGCAGCACCTGGCATCATTGCTGTAGAAAATAGTAGTGGTCTACCGCGATGTAGTAGCCAATCTCTTGATGCCTTAGAGCCACATACATATCCGCCGACAACACCGATTGCCTTAGACAAAGTTCCGATAATAAAGTCAACTTGTCCATGTAAATTGAAATGATCGACAGTCCCTCTACCTGATTTACCTAAAACTCCAGAGCCATGTGCATCATCAACATAGGTCATAGCTTTATATTTTTTTGCTAATCTAACAATTTCAGGAAGCTTAGCAATATCACCATCCATGGAAAATACTCCATCAGTGATAATTAATACTTCTTTATATTGATCTCTTTTTTCTTTTAGAATTGCTTCCAAGCCAACCATATCGGAATGCTTATAAACTGCTCTTGCAGCCTTAGATAAACGCACACCATCAATAATCGATGCGTGATTGAGTTCATCAGAGATAATTAAATCCTTTTCATCAGTAATTGCTTGAATCACACCTGCATTGCATGCAAAACCTGATTGAAAAACAACCGCAGCCTCTTCATGCTTGAAATTAGCAATCACTTGATCAAGGGTTTCATGGATATCCATATTACCTACTATTGTACGTACAGCTCCAGCACCAACACCATATTTTTCGATGGCTTCGATTGCTGCTTTTTTAATTCTAGGATGACTAGCAAACCCTAAATAATTATTAGATGATAGGTTGATTACATCCTTGCCATTCAGCCTAATTATGGCTTCACAAGGACCTTCATTAACTGGTAGTACACGATAGACTCCCAATTCTTTAAGCTCATTAATCTTAGTATCTAGATGTGACATAACATCCTCCTTTTTTATGGGATAAGTACAACCTTACCGCTATTTCCTGAAATCATAACTGCCATTGCTTCTTCCATTTGATCCAGTGGGAATGTGTGAGTGACAATCTTTTCTAAATCTAATTTACCACTTTGTACCATTAAGGTTACTTGATCCCAAGTTTTAAACATTAAACGTCCGACGACACCATAAATACTAATACCCTTAAAGACGATGTCATTGGATAAGTCAATTTCAACATTTGATGGAACAATACCTAACAAGGACATCTTTCCACCTGGTTTAATATATTTAAATGATTGTTCAATTGCTGTTTTATTTCCTGAGAACTCAGTAACTACATCAACACCCTTGCCATCCGTTTCCTCTAAAACACGTTGGATTACATCTTCCTTCAAAGGATTGATAACTACATGCGCTCCAAGCTCTTTGGCAAGCTTGATTCTATAATCATTGACTTCAATGGCGATGATTTTTTTAGATCCAACAGCCTTAGCAATGTTGACTCCCATCAGACCAATTGGTCCACATCCAACAACTGCAACTGTTTTATCCACGATATCAAAATGCATCATGGTATGCATTGCATTACCAAGAGGTTCTTGAATCGATAAATACTTAGGGTCAATATTCGAGTTATTGACAATTAGATTATAGGCTGGCATTCTAGCATATTCAGCAAAACAACCATCGGTATCAACACCAATAATCTTTGTGTTTTCACAAATATGATATTCACCACGCTTACAAAACTCACAGGTATGGCATACGATATGTGTTTCTGCCGACACAATATCACCAACACTTACAGTTTTAACATCATTTCCGACTGCTAAAACCTTGCCACAAAATTCATGTCCCACGGTTAGTGGTGGCTTAATTCTACCCTGACTCCATTTGTCCCATTTATAAATATGTACGTCAGTTCCACAAATTGACGTGGCTAAAATTTGAATGAAAACCTCATCCGATTTTAGCTCATTAGGGATCTTTTTCTTCGTCTTTTTAAATCCAGGGTCGCGCGTTTCCTTAATGAAAGCGGTCATTTCCATTGTTCTAATTTCTCCTTATATTTGCATCGTTACTTTAATTCCATTATACGCTTTTTAAATCATTAATTTCCAGTGAAAATAAAATAATTTTAATATTTGTCCTGAGCAACACGTAAAAAGGCTGCACCGTAATGCTCTAGCTTAAAAAGATAATTTTTGTTTTGGTAATAAAAGGCAAAATCTCTTCTAATTGTAATTGTCGGATTTTTAATTTCCTTCAAATCAATGGTTTCATTTAGACTTCCGCTCACTAAAAATTGCTGGTTAAGGTATTTGAGTGTGACCTCACCAACCTGATCCATTTCTTGTGTTTCTTCATTCACATAACTTAAAAGTGCCTTGGTCTCTACTGTTGAATTTTTTAACTCATTTTTATAATTTCTTTGAAATTTATTCCAATCAATTAAATTATCATATTTGAAATTTTGGATAAAACCGAATTTATCCATATAGCCTTCAGTATGACAATTCGTACATTTGATCGTATTTCCTTTTGTTTCTAAAGTGTGTAGACTTTCACATATAGGGCAAACATATAAAACATCCTCTAGACCTTCAGCTAACTTCTTTCCAAGATGAGGAATCATTTTCTCTCTTTGGAAATCATAGGCATTATGATAGAGTGCTTTTTTAATGATTTCATTGATTTCATCCACACTTAAATCCTTAATTTTTTCCTTAGGGATAGTCAGGCTGTAGTGAAACTCAGCATATCTATTTTTTCTCTTTCCAGTAGCCCATCTTGGCTTCGATAAGTACCCGCCTCTTACATTACATGTAATGACATCGATTTCAAGCTTTTTAATTAGCTTCATTGTCGATTCTTCGATATAATTTGTTTCTCCATAAAAGGTAGTATCTCCTTCTGGAAAAATCAAAATCGGATACCCTCTTTTAACAGCACTAAGTAAATCTCTAACGGTTGAAGTGTCGCTTTGACCCTTCGCTTTAGAAATCACATGAGCGACTTGAGTAACTAAAAACTTCGTTGCTTTCTTTTTAAACAAGGTTTGATTGGCAACGATAAAAGGAACCTTTTTAAATCGAAGTGGAACATGAATCACGTCAAACATAAAGGTATGATTCGCTAAAATCACTGCTGGTTCCATTCTTTTAAAGCTAACGCCTTCACCCAAAAAGACCTTTCTTCTTGAATCCTTACGCATCCAAAGTTTAGCAATTGGACGCATGATGTTCATTATAAAATCTTGTCTTCTGTCTAGTTTTGTTCTTTTCATGGTTTTCCTCTATTCATGTAACAAATAGTATTGTAATGCAATAATAGTTTTGCCGTCAGTAATTGCTCCACTTTTTAGTAGATTATTGATTTGACTTCTTTCGATATATTCTACTTCAATAAACTCATCTGCATCGGGAGATGCTGGTTTTTCTATTTTCTCGCAATCATAGGCAATAAAGATATCAAGGACCTCATCACAAAATCCAACTGCTGGATGAAACGTAAAAATCTTTTTATAATTAGAGGATTGATATCCTGTTTCTTCCTCTAACTCACGCATTGCACAGGTCAATCCATCCTCTGTTGGATGATCCTTTTTACCTGCAGGGATTTCTAAGCTAATTTTTTGAATTGGATATCTATATTGTTTAGTTAAAATTATTTTTTTGTCTTTAGTGATAGCTAGAATTGAAGCAGCTCCTGGATGTTTAAGCACGACTCTTTGTGATGTATTGCCATTAGGAAGATAAACTTCATCCTCATAAAATGATATGAAATTTCCCTCATATATTTTCTTGCTTGATTTCGTTTTTTCTATCATGATTGACCTCTTTTAAGTGTTCTAACCATATTATAACATTATTGAGCATCTCACACATAAAAAAAGGGGATGCATTTGTATCCCCTTTTGCTTCATTTTAAGTTAATTATGGTAAAAGCTTTATTTTCATCACAACCGGATTATGATCTGAGTGTTCAAAATCTTTATTTATAGTGATTGCTCCAGCAGATATTTCTTCTTCACTAAACTTTTCAACCTCTATATTATTAGAAACGATAAAGCCATCGATAATATAATACTGCGTATTTTCACTATTTGGATCATAGGGTTGATTAAGCAATCTGCAGGAAGGATTTGTTATATCAATCATAAAGCGATATCCATTAGGTAAGAAATCATCTTCGATTGGAAATGCTTCATAAAAATCTTGAGTGACTGGATAAATTCCATTCGCTTCAGGGAATGTTTGATTGAAATCACCACCAATAACGACATAATTACCAAGAACCTTTTCAGCCTCTAAAAAATCTCTTAAAAATTCCATTTCTTGAGCACGCAGTGAACCATCTCCATCATATGCTGACATATGCAAATTAACGATAACTAATTCCTTTGTAGAGCCCTCAATAGCTAATCTAGAAACCATCATAGCACGCTTTAAATTAGCAACCCGAAGTGGCCATGAAAACTCTCCTGGAAATTGAAATCTTTGACTTTGATTGACTCTATAATTAGAAAATGTAGCAATCCCACTTTCCACATAACCGATATAGTCAGTTAGTGATAAAGGAAATGGTACTAGTAAGGATTTAAAGTTATATGCAAATTGAGAACTGTAGGTAGGACCTAGTTCTTCTTTAATTTCATCTAATTGATTGATTCTATAGCTTCGTCTAGAATTGAGATCGATTTCCTGCAAAAGATAAAAATCAACTGAATATTCCATCAAGATATCTTTGATTCCTAAAAGATATTCTTCAACAATATCCTTACTCTTTGGAATTCCATTTGCCCCACCATCTAAAACGAAATCTTCCTCCTCACCTAAACCAGCATATCCAATATTAAAGGTCATAAAGGTTAAGGACTGATTCAGTCCAACAAGGGTGTTTTGGTTTTGATCGATGCTTACCGTTTCAATATCCTTTGGTCTATATTCAAATACTGTCAATGTTAAGATAAATCCTACTGCAAATAAAACAATAACTATTAACAATCTCTTGATGATCTTTAAGAATTTCATAAATCCTCCATATGCACTCACTTTTACGTATATTATACATCGCTTATACACTTATGTGTTGAAAAAGAATGGTTGACACCTTTTGTCAACCATTCATTGATCTAAAATTCAATTGTCTTATATTTTTTCACTTCATCAACAATTAAGTTTCCACCATAAATATCATAGGTAACAATTGCTGGGAAGTCTTTAACTTCTAACTTATAGATTGCCTCTGCACCGAGTTCAGGATAGAGTACAACTTCACTTTGTGTTACCTTTCTAGAAAGCAATGCTCCTGCTCCACCAACTGCCTGTAGATATACACCCTTATACTCAATCATATCCTTGATAAAGGCATCGCTTCGATCTCCTTTACCAATCATTACCTTTAATCCTACTTCCATAAGCGCTGTGGAATAAGCATCCATACGATAGCTAGAGGTTGGTCCACAAGAACCAATAGGTCTTCCCTCCTTAGCAGGAGTTGGTCCAACATAATAAATGACTTGACCCTTTAAATCTATTGGAAGCTTTTCTCCTTTGGATAAGGATTCAGTCAATTTCTTATGCGCAGCATCTCTTCCTGTATAAATAGTACCCGTAATATAAACAATTTCTCCTGCCTTCATTAAAGCAATATCTTTATCTAGTATTGGTGTGTTTAGTCTCATTTTAATACCTCCTATATCGTCATATCTTTGTGTCTTGAAGCATGGCACTGAAGATTGACTGCGACAGGTAATGAGGCAATGTGACAAGGATAAGCGTTGATCTTAACTGCTAAAGCAGTGGTAGATCCACCAAAGCCCATCGGTCCAACACCAAGCTGATTGATTTCATCTAATAATTCAGCCTCTAATTTTGCAAGCACTGGATCAGGATTGACATCATGTAAATCACGCATAATCGCCTCTTTAGCTATGAGTGCAGACTTTTCCAAATTACCACCAATACCGACTCCAACAACTAACGGTGGACAAGGTTTTCCACCAGCATAAAAAATGGTGTGGAGTACAAGCTTTTTAATACCTTCAATACCATCCGATGGAATGAGCATTTTCACTAAGCTCATATTTTCAGATCCGCCACCCTTTGGTGCGAGTGTAAACTTAATTTTATCACCAGGAACTAATTTCACATGAATAATTGCTGGTGTGTTATCATTGGTGTTTCCACGAGTAATTGGATGCTTCGCTACAGACTTTCTAAGAAGTCCATCCTCATAGGCTTGTCTAACACCCTCATTGATTGCATCATACAAATCACCCTCGAGATGCACATCATAACCGAGTTCAACAAAAACAACCACCATGCCAGTATCCTGACACATGGGTTCCTTATTATCTAGAGCAATCTCGTCATTCTCAATAATTTGAGAAATGACGTTCTTTCCAATATCTGATTTTTCCTTCTTTAGTGCTTCTCGTAGGACATCAATAAATGACTTCCCAATATTACAGTTCGCATCTAAAGCTAGTTCTTTTATAGTCTTTATGATAAGACTTGACTCTACATTTCGCATACTTTTCACCCAATTCAATTATAACATTAAAAAACATAAAAACAAATCGAGTTTGCCTGTTGTAATTTTTTTCAATTTGTATTAAAATACAAGTGTATGTAAGCGTTTTATTTTTTTTGTAGAGATTTGAATTTATGGCTGCTGGAGGAGAAAATGAAGTCGATTGTTATAGGCGTTATCGGAGCTGATGTTCATGCTGTTGGAAATAGAATCATCGAATATACATTGACACGTGAAGGATATAACGTTGTCAATGTGGGTGTCTTATCGACACAAGAAGATTTTATTAATGCAGCGATCGAAACATCGGCTCGTTTAATTTTAGTGTCATCTTTATATGGTCATGGTGAATTGGACTGTAGAGGAATGAGAGAAAAATGTATTGAAGCTGGTTTAAACGATATTATCCTTTATGTTGGAGGAAATATTGTTGTTGGTAAACAGGACTTTGCAGATGTTGAAAAAAGATTTAAAGCGATGGGATTTAATCGTGTTTATCCACCTGGTGTTACCATTGATGAGGTATTGGACACCATTAAAGCAGATTTAGGAGACTTGTAATGAAAAGCTATTTATTGGTGGATTTCGGTTCGACATTCACCAAGCTTACAGCTGTCGATTTGGACAAAGAGGACATCATTGCAACCTCTAAAGCAATTACAACAGTAGAAACAAATATTATAGATGGCTACAATCATGCACTTTCTAAGCTAAATGAGCAAATTGGAAGAGAGATCAAATTCGAAAAAATAGTTGCTTGCTCTTCTGCTGCTGGTGGTCTGAAAATGGCTGCAATCGGTTTAGTTGAAGAACTGACGACTGAAGCTGCGAAAAGAGTTTGTCTTGGTGCAGGTGCCAAGGTTGAGCTCGTTTTATCTCACAATATCAATAATGCTGAAGTGCAAAGCATTCTTGATAAAAAAATTGACATTATTCTACTTGCTGGTGGTGCGAATGGTGGAAATAAGGAATGTGTCATTCATAATGCAAAGCAACTTGCTAAATCAACAGTAAAAGCACCGATTATCTTTGCTGGTAATAAAGATGCTATTGATGAAATCACAGAGATATTATCAGAAGCAAATAAGGATTTTCATATTTGTGAAAATGTGATGCCTAGACTGAATCACTTAAATATTGATAGTGCGAAGAATAAAATTAAGGAAATATTTGTTAAAAATATTATTGAAGCAAAAGGAATCAAAAAGGTTGAAGAAACGATTGATCAAGTCATTCTTCCAACACCAAACGCAGTTTTAATGGCTGCTGAATTATTATCAAAGGGATTTGACGAAGAAAAAGGACTTGGTGATTTAATGATTGCTGATCTTGGTGGAGCAACCACAGACGTCTATTCGATGGCTCTTGGCTTACCAACTCAGATGAATGCACTTTTATCAGGACTTGAAGAACCCTTTGCTAAAAGAACAGTTGAAGGTGATTTAGGAATGAGATACTCTGCACTAGGTGTCCTAGAGACAATGACCTCTGCAGAAATAAGTCACTGGAATAAACAGGGTATTGATATCGTCTTTGAAGCAAATAAAAGACATAATGATATCGAATTTCTTGCAAAAACAGAATTTGATGAACATGTAGAAGATATCATTGCAGGAAAATGTATTGAAACAGCATTATCTCGTCATGTTGGAACACTTAAGCCTGTTTATACACCAATGGGTGTTATGTATTACCAATTAGGAAAAGATTTAACCAAGGCGAACTACTTTATTGGCACTGGTGGAGTTGTAATACACAGTAAAGATCCAGTATCGGTATTAAAGCATGGTACAAAAATGGAATCAAAACCAATGGAACTTAGACCACATCATCCGAAGTTTTTACTTGATAAGGATTATATTTTGTCTGCCATGGGGTTATTATCTATAGATTATCCAGAAATTGCATTAAAAATAATGAAAAAACGCATTGTAGAACTTTAGGAGAAAAATCATGCAGGTCGTAAACAAAAAATGGTCTCTAGAAAAATTTCTAGAGGTACGCAAGGAAGTACTCGCATCTTGGCCAACGGGGAGTTCACCTCTTTTAGACTTAGATGTTGCTGTAGAGAATCTAAAAAAGGTTCCTGCACATAAGAATTTCGCATTAAAACTGATGGAAGCAAAGGCTCAGGGTAGAACCTATGTTCAACCTCGTGCTGGTGTTGCTCTTTTATCCGAACATATCGACCTAATGCGTCATCTAGAAAAAGCTGGCGCTGATTTTTTGCCAGCAACTATCGATTCCTACACAAGACATAATCGTTATGCAGAAGCTGAAGAGGGTGTAAGAGTAAGTCAACAGGAAGGTAGATCGTTACTCAATGGTTTCCCTGCAGTCAATCACGGTGTTGAAGCCTGCAAGGAAGTACTAGATGCAGTGAACGTTCCCATGCAAGCAAGACATGGAACACCAGATGGAAGACTTTTAGCTGAAATTATTCATGCCGCAGGTTGGACATCGAATGAGGGTGGAGGCATTTCATATAATCTTCCATACGCTAAAAATATCTCAATAGCAGATTCACTTTACTATTGGCAGTATTGTGACCGTTTAGTTGGCTATTATGAGGATCATGGCATCCACATCAATAGAGAGCCCTTTGGTCCTCTAACAGGAACACTTGTACCTCCATCGATAGCAATTACTATCGGAATTATTGAAGCTCTTTTAGCAGCTGAACAAGGTGTTAAAAATATTACAGTAGGTTATGGTCAATGCGGTAATATCATCCAGGATGTTGCCTCTATTCACATGCTACAGGAATTAACAGATGAATATCTACATAAATACGGTTATCATGACGTTTTTGTAACGACAGTATTTCATCAATGGATGGGTGGATTCCCCTCAGATGAAGCAAAGGCTGCAGGCTTAATTGCAATGGCTTCTACTGTTGCAGCACTGGCAGGTGCTACAAAAATGATTACGAAAACTCCTTATGAATCGATTGGTGTTCCTACTAAAGAAATCAATGGCTTTGGAATTAGAGAATCAAAAATGGTAGTTAATTTATTAAAAGATCAAAAAATGCAACCTTCTCCTCTACTTGAACAAGAAAAGCTTCAAATTAGAAAAGAAGTCACTTGTCTTTTAGATACAGTTTATGAGCTTGGTGATAATGATTTAGCTGTTGGCACAATCAAAGCCTTTGAGCTTGGTGTTATCGATGTACCATTTGCTCCAAGTAAACAAAACCAAAACAAAGTATTACCAGCAAGAGACAATAACGGATGTGTTCGCATCCTTGAATTTGGAAGCTTGGGTATGTCCCAAGAAATCAAAGATTTCCACAAACAAAAATTAGACGAAAGGGCAAAAGCCGAAGGAAGATCAATCACATTCCAAATGACTGTAGATGATATTTACGCAGTCAGTCAGGGACAATTGATTGGAAGACCAATGACAGGAATCAAAAAATAATATGAAAATACAAAATGTAATTTTAACAAAAAGTTATACAGGTTTTTATTTTGATGATCAAAAAGCGATAAAAAAAGATGCTCAAAAGGATGGATTCTTATACGTTGGTGAACCACTGACTGAAGGTTTTAAGGAAGTTAGAGTACCAGGTGAAGCTATTTCAGTTCAAATTGTTTTAGAAGACGGTTCAGTTGGTGTTGGCGATTGTGCTGCTGTTCAATACTCTGGTGCAGGTGGTAGAGATCCTTTATTTTTAGCAAATGATTTTATTCCATATATTGAAAAGCATATCGTTCCATCTTTAATCGGGGAAGATTTAACTTATTTTAAACCACTTGCAGAAAAATATGACCATATGAAAATTGATGGTAAAAAAATTCATACGGCAATTCGTTATGGTATTACTCAAGCCTTATTAAATGCAGTGGCTGTAGCAAATCATAAAACAATGGCTGAAGTGATTCGTGATGAATATAACTTCAACCATAAAATATTGACAAGAGTACCTATTTTTGCACAATCTGGTGATGATAGATATACAAATGTTGATAAAATGATCTTAAAGGAAGTGGATGCAATGCCACATGCCTTAATTAATAATGTCAAAGAAAAATTAGGATATAACGGAGAAATCCTTTTAGAATATGTCACTTGGCTAAAAAATAGAATTCTTTCAAAAAGAAATCATGCTGATTACTCTCCAATTCTCCATGTTGACGTTTATGGAACTCTTGGCATCGCATTTGAAAATAATATTGATCGAATCGTCAGCTATTGTAAGGATTTAGAAGCTGCTGCTTCTCCTTTCAAAATCAGCTTAGAGGGTCCAATTGATTCTGGTGATAGAGAAGGCACGATGTTAGCACTTAAGGAAATCACAAGACACTTAGATGAAGAAAATATTAATGTAAAGATAGTTGCTGATGAATGGTGCAACACCTTAGAGGATATTAAATACTTTGCTGACCAAAAGGCAGGTCATATCCTTCAAATTAAGACACCAGATTTAGGTGGCTTAAATAACATTGCTGAGGCAATACTTTATTGCAAGGAAAAAGGAATTGGTGCTTATTGTGGTGGTACATGCAATGAAACCAACCTTTCTGCAGAAGCAACTACATCTGTTGCCATCGCTTGTCAAGCTGATTTATGCTTAGCTAAGCCAGGTATGGATGTTGATGGCGGCTTTATGATTGTTAAAAATTTAATGGAGCGTACCATTGCTATAGCAAATTCAAGAAAATAGGTGATTTTATGTTAGTCGCATCTTGCGGTTCAATTGAATCCAATGATTGTCTAGTTACAGTTCAACCATATGAAACCTTAAAAATCGAAATCGAAAGTATTGTTATTGACCAATTTGGAGATCAAATCGAAAAAGTGATCAAGGATACCTTAAGTGAATTAAAAATCGATAAGATTTTTGTGCATATCGATGATAAAGGTGCATTAGACTATACTGTGAAAGCTAGATTAATCACTGCAATTCAAAGATTGGAGAATAGCCATGCGTAGAAGTTTACTATTTATTCCATCCAACGCACCAGCAATGCTTCAAAATGCTGATGTTTTTGCTGCTGATTCAGTAATCTTTGACCTCGAAGATGCTGTGCTTCTTTCTGAAAAGGATGCTGCACTACAATTACTTAACCAATTTTTAAATTTACATCCCCTAGATTCGATTGAAAAAATCGTAAGAATCAATGGATTGGATAGTAGCTTGGGCTTTACCGATTTAACAACAATCGTCAGTGATCGAATTGATACCATTATGCTTCCAAAGGCTACATTGGAAACAACCTTATTACTTGATCAGGTTTTAACAAAAATTGAAAAGAAAACCAAGATGAGTAAAAGAATTGGAATTGTTCCAATTATTGAAAAAGCAGGCTCAATCATTGAAGTGAATAACATCGCTAAAATAGAAAGAGTGAATGGTCTTCTTCTTGGTGGGGAGGATTTAGCAACCGATTTAGAGGTAGAAAGAACTGAAGATGGATTAGAAATACTTCTTTCTAGACAAATGGTGATTTTAGCTGCAAAAGCGAATCTAATCGATGCAATTGATACACCCTACACAAATCCTACCAATCCAAAAGGTCTTGAAAAGGATTCAAATTTCGCTAAATCTCTAGGTATGAATGCAAAGGCTTGTATACATCCAGTTCAAATTGAAGTTGTCAATCAGGTGTTTTCACCAAAAGAGTCTGAAATCGAATATGCTAAAAAAGTATTGAAGGCAAATGAAGCTGCGATACTTGAAAATAGAGGAGCTTTTTCAGTCGATGGTAAAATGATAGATAAACCAATCATTGAACGTGCAAAAAAAATTATCGAAAAAGCAAAACAATGGAATTTAATATAGGTGAAATATGATCAATAGCTTAGACCGCTTTGTTCCTGATGATTTAGCACCTTATCAAGGTCTTAAAACAGGCAAGCGAAAACTAATTCAAGAAGTTATTTCAAAGAACACGGAAAAACTAGTTGATAGTATTTCTAAGGTTTTTGATTTAATTCCAATCAAATCAGGCATGACCTTATCCTTTCATCATCATTTAAGAAATGGTGATGATGTTTTAAATATGGTGTTAGCTGAAATCAAAAATAGAGAATTAAAAAACATGATTCTCGCTCCTTCTGCTATATTTTCAGTTCATGAACCTATGGTTGAGTTGATTAAAAATGAAAATATCGTAAAAATATATACAAACTATATCAATGGTCCTGTCGCTGAGGCTGTAAGTCAAGGCTACTTAAAGGAACGACTTGTGATGGATACCCATGGCGGTAGACCAAGAGCAATAGAATCTGGAGAATTACCTATCGATGTTTCCTTTATTGCTGTCCCAACCTCAGATCATTTAGGTAATGGCAATGGAATTGATGGAGTGAGTGCATGTGGTACATTAGGCTATGCAATCTCTGATTTAATGTATGCCAAAACAAAGGTTGTCGTTACTGACCATCTAGTGAATCAAGTAGATCAGATTGATATTGATGCAAAGTATGTCGATTATGTAATTAAGGTTTCAAGAATTGGCGATGCAAAGGGTATCGTATCTGGCACAACAAAGCCAACAAAGGACCCTGTTCAATTAAAAATAGCAAATGACACAGCTAGACTTATTGAAGAGCTTGGTTATATCCAAAATGGCATGAGCTTTCAAACAGGAGCAGGTGGAACCTCTTTAGCTGTTGCCAATGCGTTAAAATCTAAGATGATTGAAAGGAAAATAACGGGATCCTTCGCTTCAGGTGGAATCACTGACTTTCTAGTTCAAATGCATGAAGCTGGCTTGTTTGAAAAGCTTTATGATGTTCAATGCTTTGATTTAGAGGCTGTAAAATCCTATAAGAACAATAAGAACCATATCGCCATGAGTGCATCTAAGTATGGTAATCCATATGACAATCCAATGGTTGATCAATTAGATGTAGTTATTCTTGGAGCAACTGAGATTGATTTATATTTCAATGTGAATGTCACAACTGATTCTCATGGCAGTCTCATTGGTGGTAGTGGAGGACATTCTGATACTGCTGCTGGAGCAAAGCTCACCATCATTACTACAAACCTACTCAAATCAAGAACATCCATGGTTAGAGAACATGTAACAACTATCACGACACCAGGTGAAACCGTTGACTGTTTGGTTACTGAGCGTGGTATAGCGATTAACCCAAGAAGAGTCGATTTGCTTGAGAAGCTTAAAAACTCAAAATTAAATATCGTAACCATGAAGGATCTACTTGCAAAATCAATAGCAATTACTGGTATTCCTAAGGTAAAACAAAAAAGTGAACAAATCATTGGAGTCGTAAGATATCGAGATGGTTCGATTATAGATAGTATCTACAAGGTTTAAGGAGAAATTATGTATCGATTTGTTGACTGCATGTCAAAAAGTGAATTGGATGACGTAAAAAGCCTTTTAATTTTAAACAATTTAAGCTTTGATGATAACGTCACTCAAACGATTGGAATCTATGAGAATGACAAGATGATTGCTACCGGATCGCTTGATCTGAATGTAATCAAAATGATTGCCGTAGATACTTCTCATCAAGGTGAGAACTTAACAGCACTCATCTTAACTCATTTAATGAGTATTCTCAATGAAAAGGGTATCCAAAAATATTTCCTTTTTACAACGCCAAAAAACAAGATATTCTTCTTAAGCTATAATTTTTCACTCATCTATGAAAATGATTCAATTGTCATGCTTGAAAATAAATTTAATACAATAATTGAAAGACTTACAAGACTAAAACAATCTCTAAATTTAGTCAGAGGTACGACTGCTGCTATCGTTATGAATTGTAACCCAGTCACCTTAGGTCATCTGTATTTAATAGAGAAATGTGCATCTCAAAATGATAATGTATTAATCTTTTTAGTTGAAGAAAATAAATCTGTATTTCCCTATGAAGTCAGATTTGAGTTATTAAAGAAGGCTACGAAGCATTTAAATAATGTGCATATACTTCCGTCGACTCCTTATATTATAAGTACAGCTACCTTTCCAACCTATTTCCTAAAGGAAACCAGTGAAAGATCCTATGCTTATATGAATTTAGATATATCAATCTTTCAAAAATACTTTGTTCCGATTTTTTCAATTGATTTTAGATATGTAGGAAGCGAACCACTTGATCCTGCTACCAATGCCTACAATGAAACCATGAAAAAAATATTAAAGGATAAGCTTGTCGTTATCGAAAGACTTAGAAATAAACAAGATGTGGTAAGTGCTTCCTTAATCAGAAAGCTAGCTAAAGAAAAAAAATACGATTTAATTAAGCTTTATACACCAGCTGTGACGTATAAATTTTTGAAATCAAAAAAAGGAAGGGCTCTATTCCATCATGAATGAAATTCTTGAATCTAGAGAAAATAGACATATCCGTATCCAAGAGCTCCAAGAAACATTTAGGCTCTCTTTAATTTCGATTAAAGCAAATATTCCAGGAGATCATAAAAATATAAGTGAAGCGTATCTTTTGGTACGCTTATTTTTCAATGAGCTTAAGGATAAAATCTCAATCAAGTATTATGAATATAAAGAAAGCATGGATGGACCATACTACTTAATAGTTGCTAATAAGGAAAATATAGAAAATATTAAATCTCTACTAGTTGAGCTCGAGGATCACCATCCACTTGGTAGATTTATCGATCTTGATTATTATATTGAAAGTAAAAAATCAGTTTCAAGAACTGAATTAGGCATTAAAAATAGAGTATGTTATCTATGTGAACAGGATGCAAGAATTTGCTCAAGAAATCAAACGCATACTACAAAGGAACTCACAAACCATATTAAGAAGTCTGTCTTTAACTACTTACTTCATCTAATAACAGATTATGCTGAAAAAGCAATGCTCTATGAATTAAATATTGAGCATAAATTTGGTTTAGTAACGAAGACGACCAAGGGTTCTCATCAGGACATGACCTATGAATTAATGATTATTGCTCAAAAGGTTATCATTCCTTATTTTGGTAGAATGTTTGAAATGGGATACTATTCAAATGATATTATCAATTTGTTTAACGAAGCCAGAGAGCTAGGAATCATTGCTGAAGAGGATATGCTAAAGGCTACCAATGGTATCAATTGCTATAAGGGATTAATCTTTGTTTTAGGCCTAGTCATGCTATCTACGGGATATTTAATCTCACACCATCAACAGTTCGATTTGGTCTTTAAGAACATTCAAAATATGACCAATGACCTTTTAAGAGAGTTTGATCGAGACCCAATAACCTTTGGTGAACAAGCATTTCATACCCACCAGGTCAAGGGAGCTCGTGGTGAAGCCTATCTAGGATTTCCTACGATTCATCTTGCCTTAGTCAATTTAGAGTATAAGGATAGCTTAAGTGATTCCAGCTTACGTGGATTATTAAAAATGATTGTATTATCAACTGATGATACAGTTTTATTAAAAAGAGCTGGTTCTCTTGAAAGATATATGATGATTAAAAGAAAGCTTGCACAAGTAGATACAGATAACCTAGATGAGGTTATTGAATTCACTAAATATTGTATTGATGAAAATATTAGTTTTGGTGGTGCAGCTGATTTACTGGTTTCAACGATATTCCTATATTTAGTTAAGAAAAAATTATATTAAAAAGGTGCAGTTCTTATGAACTACACCATTTTTTTTTGGATTAAAATGCTTCCGAAACAGTTTTACCTTGCATATGAAGGATTAAATAATCAGGTCCACCAGCCTTAGAATCTGTACCGCTCATATTGAATCCACCAAATGGTTGATAACCAACTATAGCTCCTGTACACTTTCTATTTAAATAAAGATTACCTACATGAAATTCCTGTCTCGCTTTTTCTAAATGCATTCTATTATTAGAAATGACTGCACCTGTTAAGCCGTACTCTGTATTATTAGCAACCACTAAAGCTTCATCAAAGGATTTAACCTTACAAACAGCTAGAATTGGTCCAAATATTTCTTCTTGCATCAATTTTGAATTGGCATCGACATCAATAAATATCGTTGGGTTTACAAAGTAACCCTTAGATTTATCTGATTTACCACCAATAGCAAGTCTTCCTTCTTTTAGTCCAACTGCAAAATATGAGGATACCTTATCAAATGCTTTTTCATCATTTAAAGGTCCCATAAATGTATCTTTTTCTTCAGGATTTCCAACCTTTATGGTCTTTGTTATATTGACCATTTTTTCAACGACTTCATCATAAACATCCTCGTGAATAATTGCACGAGAGCATGCACTACACTTTTGACCAGAAAAACCAAATGCTGAGCGAACGATACTTTCAGCAGCTAGATCTAAATCTGCATCACTATCAACAACTATCGCGTCTTTTCCACCCATTTCAGCAATCACTCTCTTCAACCACAATTGGCCCTTTTGAACCTTTGCAGCCTTTTCATAAATAGAGATTCCTACTTCTTTACTGCCAGTAAATGAAATAAAGCGAATTTTTGGATGATTAACGATGTAATCTCCAATTTCTGCACCACTACCTGGAATAAAGTTAATAACACCTTGTGGTAATCCAGATTCCTCTAGAACCTCAACTAATTTATATGCAATCACTTGAGTTGTACTTGCAGGCTTTAATAAGATTGTGTTTCCGCTAACAATCGCAGCAGTTGACATCCCAACAAGGATAGCTAAAGGAAAGTTCCAAGGAGAAATAATAGCACCTACTCCAAGTGGAATATATTTATATTCATTTCTTTCCATATTTCTTCTGCTTAATACAACATCATCAATACGGTCTAAGGATAGCATTTGACGACCATAATACTCTAGAAAGTCTATTGCTTCAGCAACATCTGCATCTGCTTCTCCCCAAGGCTTACCAGCTTCTTTGGTCATTAACGCTGCGAATTCAAATTTTCTTCTTCTAATAATACCTGCTGCTTTAAACAATACGTCTGCTCTAACCTCAGGTTTTACCTTCTTCCATGTCTCAAAAGTTTTTAATGCAGCATCCATAGCTAGGTCAGCATGCTCAATTGAAGCCTGTGAGATAGTACCAACAATTTCCTTGTAGTTAGAAGGATTTAAAGAAGTCATTTGTTTATTGGTTCTGATTCTTTTTCCATTGATAATCAAATCATAGGATTTACCCATGTATGAAGAAACAACTTCTAAACCTTTTTCATACTTCTTGATATTCTCTTCTTTACTAAAATCTGTTAGTGGTTCTGTTTTATAACTGTAAATTGACATTTTTTTCTCCTTTTATTTATACGACTGATTTTTCTACATGGAAATCACTATTCATCTTAAATCTTTCTAGATGTAGAGGTTCCATATCAATCGTTGTTTTTTCTTTGAGTATAACTTCACTTAAGAGTAGACCAGTCATTGGAGCGAACATAAAGCCATGTCCAGAAAATCCACAGGCCATATAAAATCCTTCCAAATCCTTTGTGTCACTGATAATTGGCTGTCTGTCTGGTGACATATTATAGGATCCACCCCATTGTCTTACAACTCTCAGTTTACCAATGAGTGGCATAATATCAGTAACAGTTTTAGCCATATGATCTAAAAACTGCCATGTGGATTCCACATCATGTCCCTTTTCAACAAAGGGATTACTTCTACCCATTAAAAATGCTCCATGAGGTACTTGTTGACAATAGATGTTTTTTGAAAAGCTCATTACCATTGGACCTTGAATACGTTCAACTGGTTCAGTAGCGAGTATTTCATGATTCTCCGAATAAACTGGTATCTCTACTCCTGCCATATCACCAATTTCCTTAGAATATCCACCAGCAGCATTGACTACCATCGTGGTTTCATATGTGTTCTTATTGGTAATGACTCTTTCGATTTTCTTATCCTTCGTTTCAATCTTTAAGGCTTCCTCAAAAAATGAGAAGGTAACACCTAGCTTCTTCGCAGCTAAAAAGTAAGCTTCAGTCATCTTAAATGGATTTAAGTGACCATCAGTCTGACAAAAGGTTGCACTTAAGAATGCATCTGGATTTAAATGAGGAACGATTTGTAAAGCTTCTTCCTTTGTTAATTGTTTAGATGGTATTCCTAATGAATTTTGTAGCTTAACATTTTTTGTGAATTGTTCATGTTCTTCTTTGGTTGTAGCAAGCATTAAGTATCCCTCTTGCTTAAACTCAAGATTTCCTTCATATTCAAGTATTTCTTTAGCATTTTCAAAAAATTCAATGCTTTTCTTAGCTAAGATACAGTTCATTGGAGTAGCCCATTGCTGTCTAACACCTGCTCCACATCTTCCTGTTGCTCCATTGGTGAAATAACCTCTATCGATTACATGAATGCCTTGTACACCCTTTTTTGCTAGGTTATATGCAATACTAACACCGCTAATACCTGCACCGATGATTAAAATATTAGTCTTCATCTTTTTGATCCTCAGCAATCTTACCTAGTGGCACACCTAAAACAAGTGGTCTCACCTTATGAACAGGTACATCTTGAATTGGTGTTTTCGTGTGCTTAGCGATTTCTCTTTGTGCAAGATGTCCACATGTATTAGCTTGACATGGTCCCATACCAACTCTGAGTAATCTCTTTAAATCTTCAAATGTGTCATAGCCTTTTTCAAATGCTTTTTCAATTTGCTCTAGTGATACATCCTCACAGCGGCAAATGATAATATCTTTTTTATTTGTCATAGTTTTACCCTAATTGTTACAAAATCATGAAGAAACTCTACAGGAACACTCACTGTAACAACTGCTGTATGATCTTGTTTCTTATTGATTGCTACATGTTCTATCTTTGCATCACAAATCACATCACCACTACGATTGACTCCATCCCAAATCGCATCTTTTTCTGGCATTGGCATAAACTCGTAAGGGATTTTGAAAACAGCATCATTACCTCTAATTTGTGCAATGACGATTGCTAGTCCAGGACAGCTTGGAACACAAATACCGCATCCTGTACAAACATCAACTAAAAGATGTGGTTGCTTATTGATATTCGGTCCGATTTCAATTGCATCAAACGGACAGCTTGTTGAGCATGGATTACATGGAATATCTTCGTAGCATTCTAGAATAGCTTTGGGCTTTAATAAAGCCTTTTGATCGGGGAAACGTGATAAAACTAACTCTTTTTCTGGTATTCCAGTTTTATTTAGCATGTTGATTCCCCTCTCTTAATTTTTCTAAACCTATTTTAGTTTTTATTCCAAATGGTCCATCACGTAGCATACTTAATTGCTTTTCATAATGTTCAATAAGTTCTTTTTCATTTGGATGGTTCTTCCCAAGATTACTAGATACATAAAGTCCAGTTAAATATCCTTCCATCATTGCTGAACTTGCTTCTTCGATACCAACTGCATCACCACATACAAAAATATTAGGAATACTTGTTTGTAGGTGTTCATCAATAACTGGAACAAACCCTCCAAGTTCATTAATATATTTAGTTTCTGCGTTGACCATCGATAAGAGTTGATGCATGGGTGAAAGTCCAACTGAGATGCATAATGCATCTAAGCTCATAAATTGACTTGTATTTGGGATTTCATTCCACTTTTCATCTAATGATACGATTTCTATTTGTTCGATTGAATCTTTACCAATCGCTCTTTTTACAGTTGTAGAGGTTAAAATTGGTATTCCTAATCTTCTAATTTTTGAGGCATGAACCTTATAGCCACCAATAGTTGGTGCTGCTTCAATAATCGCCTTGACCTTAACTCCTGCTTGAAGTAATTGATAGCTAACGATTAATCCGATATTACCACTACCAACCATCACAATCTCTGAGCCTGGTAAAACACCATAGCTATTCATTAAGGTTTGAACAGCACCAGCACCGTAAATACCTGGTAAATCATTGTTTTCAAAGGCTAGGAATTTCTCACTAGCACCAGTAGCAACGATTATTGCTTTTGCTTGATATCTAAGATACTCATTATTGTCATATGTTGTAACAACATGATCAGGATAAAGTCCTGTCACTGTTGTATTTGACTTAATTTCAAGATTATCAAAAGAATCTAAATCACTAATTAATTTTTTAGCAATATCAAAGCCTCTTGTCTTTGCATACTGTGCCTTAGAACCGAAAAATTTATGTGTCTGTTTAACGAGTTGTCCACCTAAATTAGGGCTACGATCAATTAATAAAACATCGATTCCAGCCTCCAAGGCTGTCTTTGCTGCACAAAGACCAGATGGTCCACCACCAATGATAATTAAATCTTTACGAATCATTTGACTACCCCCTTATTGGTCTGTCTTTCAACAACCATGTTTTCTTCAAGAGGGGTAATACATGTTCTAACGTTTGGAACTCCATTTACTATCATGTTACAGGATGCACAATTACCAATTGCACAATAAAAACCGCGTGGGCGGTGTTCCTTAATGCTATAGCTAAGTGTTTTGATTCCAAGTGCGTGAAGTGCTGAAGCTATGGTATCACCCTCGATACCCTTAACTTTTTCACCTTCAAAAATAAAGAAAATCTCTTCCTTTTTCGGGAAAGTTAAAATCGGATGTTTTTCGATTCGCATGTTCGTTTCCTTTGTCTTTTTTCTTGTTTGTTGATTTTATTTTATCACATATTTATGTGATATCAAAGGCTATATGAAAAAACGCTTACATTTTTATTATTATCCATATTGTTTATGAAATGGCGGGGTAATAAATTAAAAAATGAGCAAGTTTTATGCTCATTTTTGTTGGTTTTTTTAAAATAAATTCATCAGTTCTTTAATGTCTTGAATTTGTAAATTCGCTTTTTCTAATTCCTTTGAAGTACCATATCCATAGGAACATCCAATGGTCAATGCTTGATTATAAATACCTGTTTCAATATCTAAATCTCTATCACCAATAACGATAATATCCTTAGGTAAGGATTGGATAACTCGCTCAAGAATATATTTCTTTGGTATAAAGCTATACATCTCAGAACAAAGCATCATATCGAATATTTCACAAAGATTAAATGATTTATCCATAGCATTCATGTAATAGGTTTTCGAGTTGGACAGATAGACCAAATTGTATCCTTTGTTTTTTAAATATTTCAAGGTCTCTAATGCATAAGGATATAAAACTGCTTCATTATTTTGAATGCTTTCTTCCATGCTTTTCGATATCATTGGACTGACAATATCAATAACTTCCTTTGTAAGCTTGGGTTCAAAGCCTTCCCACATTTCCTTTGGATTTTTACCTAGAAATGTATGAATTTCTTCATCCTTCCAATCCTTTTTTAAAGCGTATTTATGATCAACGAGATATTGATATGCTTTAAGAAAGGCTTTTTTGTATATTTTCATACTGTCATGGAGTGTCCCATCCCAGTCAAAAACGATTGTTTTAATTTGACTTAAATCCATATCATCACCTCTTGAATCAAAGCTATTCCTTAAATTTAAGAATATGACCCATTTTTTCTTTTTTCGTTTTCATGTATTCAACATTTCTTTCATTATGATTGAGTTGAATTGGTTCTCTATTGGTGATTTCTATTCCATGACCTGATAGTCCAGTTAATTTAAGAGGATTATTTGTCATTAATCTAACCTTAGTAACCCCTAAATCCGATAGAATCTGAGCACCAATTCCATAATCTCTTAGGTCTTCATCAAATCCTAATGCTAGGTTTGCTTCTACTGTATCAAGTCCTTGATCTTGAAGGCCATACGCTTTTATTTTATTGATTAAACCGATGCCTCTACCCTCTTGTCTCATATATAGTAAAATGCCTTTACCTTCTTGTTCAATTTTATCAAGTGCAGCATCTAATTGCTCACCACAATCACATTTAAGTGACCCAAATGCATCTCCTGTTAAACATTCAGAGTGGACTCTGACAAGGACTTCATCGCCTGGTTTTATATCACCTTTAACAAGTGCGACATGATGCTCACCATTTAAAGCATTTTCAAATCCAACCATTCTAAATTCCCCATGAGATGTAGGTAGATTGGCTTCAGCAGCACGTTTGATTAGTGATGCATCCTTCTTACGGTATTCAATTAAGGATGCAATTGATATAACCTTAAGATTATATTTTTGTGCAAATCCTAGTATTTGATCAAGCTTTGCCATTTTCCCATTTTCACAAATGAGCTCAGTTGTAACACCAGCTGGAAATAAACCTGCTAAAGATGCCAAATCAAATGCTGCTTCAGGATGACCAGCTCTTTTTAAGACTCCACCTTTTCTAGAAATGACTGGATAAATATATCCAAAGTTTGTGAAATCAGATGGTAATGATCTAGGATTTGAAATGGCTTGAATTGTATTCATGATTTCAACAGATTTTGATTTATTTCCTGCTTTCATTCCGACAGTTTCTTTTTGAATTGAACTGATTGAGCGTTGATAGGATGCTAAGATGTTTAATTCATCAAAACGATTTTTTTCTGCAACAACAGAAATATATCCTCTTGCGTTATTCAAAAGAAAGTCTATCGATTTTAAATCTATTTTTTCAGCTGCCATAATGACTTCACCGACATTATCTTCTTCATCGTCATCTACAACAACTACCATTTCACTATTTTTTATTGCTAAGATTGCTTCTTCAATTGTATTAAATTTCATATATGTTATCTCCTTATGTTTACCTTGTAAAATTTCCTTCGATCATTATATCTTCATCAAAATAATGATATTTGATTTGAGTTAAGGAAATCGCATCCCTCATCAGATCAATTCCACTTCCTCCGACAGGAGTTAGTGCATCTTTTCCACCAATCATTTTTGGTGCTATAAAGACAAATGCTTTATCGATAATATTGGATAACAGCGCTTGCCCTAATAAATAGGATCCACCTTCAATTAAAATACTATCGATATTCATGGCTCCTAAATCAGTTAATAAATCGTTTAAATCTATATTCGGATTTGCTTTTTTCAATATGACTTCAACATGAAGTTCCTTTAGCTTTTTAACTTTTCTTTCGTCACTATCTAATCCAGTAACAATTATTGTTCTTGTCTCTTTTGCAGTTTCTATAACTTTAGAAGCTAGGGGAATTTCTAGCTTTGAATCAATGATTATTCGTATTGGATTTCTAGATGGTACATCTCTTCTAGTGTCTAGGCTAGGGTTATCAGCAATGACGGTACCTACACCTATCATAATTGCCATATATTGATTTCTTAGGTCATGAACAAATGCTCTTGATTTTTGATTCGTGATCCATTTAGAATCTCTAGTCTTTGTTGCTAACTTGCCATCTAGTGTCATTGCATATTTCATTGCAACATATGGCTTTTTCGTTTGAATGTATTTTAAAAATATTTCATTTTGTGCCTTTGTTTCACTTTCGAGAATTCCCGATTCAACTTCGATTCCAGCATCCTCTAAAAGCTTAACACCTCTACTATTTACTAAAGGATTTGGATCAAGTTGACTAATAAATACTCGTTTAATCTTTTTCTCAATGATTTTTAAGGCACATGGAGGTGTTTTTCCATAATGTGAGCAAGGTTCAAGTGTTACATACATATCTGCACCAGTAACATCCTCAGTTGCATTTAAAAATGCATTGACCTCTGCATGAGCTTGACCAAAGCACTCGTGATAGCCTTCACCAATGATTTTTCCATTTTTAACGATAACCGCACCTACCAATGGGTTCGGATTAACAAATCCTTTTCCCCTGTCAGCGAGTTCAATCGCTCTTTTCATATATTTTTCTTCCATTTTATTCTCCTTGGCCATCTACTTTTTCACATGCTTTATTTTTGTTATTTAGTTTTGATAGTATTTCATGTAATTTCATAGCATCCTCAATCTCTAAATCAACACATTTGAAAAGCTCAAATGGAACATGCTTCGCTTCATCAGATAGTTTTCTCCCTTGCTCAGTCAAATCAATCCAAACCTTTCTCTCATCCTTTGAATCTCTTGTACGTTTAATTCTTCCATCATGCTCGAGTTTTTTTAAAAGTGGTGTCAGTGTTCCTGAGTCAAGACTTAGTCTTTGACCAAGATCAGACACCATTTGATGATCTTCTTCCCATAGCGCTATCATCGTAATGTATTGTGTATAGGTTAGACCTAATGGATCTAACAAGTCCTTATAAAGCTTAATCACATTTCTAGAATTCGCGTAGAGAAGAAAGCATAACTGATCGTTTAGCTTCCATTCCATAATTATAAAGCTCCCTCGATATACTTGCTAATGTCTTTTGGTAAGAATTTAGGTCCGAATCGGTAAATAACGTTACCTTCTCTATCAACCAAGAACTTGGTAAAGTTCCATTTGATTGTTGTTGATTTAGACTTTGTGTCTTGAGTAGCAGATTCTTGAAAATCAACCTTTTTAATTTCTCTCATGTATTTATATAAAACATGTGCACCTTTACCATTCACGTTAATCTTTGCAAAGGTTTTAAATTTTGTTCCAAACTTAAGCTGGCAAAAGCTAGCAAGCTCTTCATTCGTTCCAGGAGCTTGACCCATAAATTGGTTGCAAGGAAAATCTAAAACTTCAAATCCCTTGTCCTTATAGGTTTCATATAGCTTTTCTAATCCTTCATATTGTGGGGTTAATCCACACTTTGTTGCTGTATTTACGATTAAGAGTACCTTACCCTTGTACTCACTTAAAGACATTTCCTTTTGATCTACTGTTTGAACTGAAAATTGATATACGCTCATTTGATTTTCTCCTTTTATATTGTATCCAATTTAATTTTATCACATATTATATTTTACACAACTAAATTGCATTCAATATTTTAATAACGAATAAAAAAATATGCAATTGCTTGCATACTTTGATTAGATCTTCATTAAAATGAGTGAGTCTTCTTCCTGAATCACAATTTCTTCCTTTAAATGTAGGTCACCTTCAATAATTATTAACTGTTTCTTTTTATAATAACCTATCAACATCATTTCTTTATTGAATGTGTGATAAATAGATTCAATCAATTGTTTCTTTGATTGAAATACCAATGGGAATTTCTCATTTATAATAAAACCTGCATTTTCTATAATGATAGCCTGACTATCCACATTATTCGCGTTTGGTGCTATGGTCAATAAATCTTCATAAAAGAGTGAAGTCTCATTGAATAATGCTAGCTTGCTGAGTAATAAAGAAATGATTTTATTGCTTATTATCGTATTTTTAATGGAGAAGCCCTTCACAATTGGATCATTTTTAGGATTCAAAAGTTCTACAATAATATGGACATTTGGATTTGTCAAATGGCCTTCAAGATAAATCAAATTATTAATTACATTGGCATCTAGTGAATCCTCATCTTGAACCTCATCACTTAATAGTAGAATGGTTGTGTTTGAATTTTTTGAGTTCACTTCATCAACAAACGCTTCAAGTTCATTTTCATCCATCCAGGTTGCTTTAAATTTTGATGCATGAATCACTTCATATTGACGAAATGAATCCAGTATAAAGCTTAGCTTGTTATTCTTGCCAAAGATAAATACCTCGAGCTGATGAGATTCTGAAAACTTGCGCTTTTTCAGGGTAATAGGCTTAAACTCATGATTTGATTTTTTATTTTTAATTGCGTTATTAAGGGATAATACGAATAATCCTTTAGGACTTCTTGCTAGAGGAACAACATGTGAGTACTCCTTAAGAGCAAGATCAAAATCAACATTTTCTAGCAAATATACCTCTGACCCTTGAAACGAAAATAAAGATAAATAAACATCTTCAATACGATTTTCAATAAGTGTTTGTGCAATAATTTGACCTAGTCTCTTATCAAAGCATATTGGCATAATTGCATGCTCATGAAGTTGCTCGACAACTCTTGATAGGGTTGTAATTTTTTCTTTGGTTTCGATATGCTTAATTTCGACAACAATAGGTGGTTTATACTGAAACTCAAGTGGCCCAAGAGATAAAATAGTTTTGATTACAAATAGATCACTCTTTGACATATTTTTTGTAACATGCTCATGCTGATCTGGATTCATAATAAGGATTGCTTTTGCATTGGTGATTGAAATATCATCTAAATCAGATTTTAAGAGTGGATCTCCTCTTTTTACAAGGACATTCATTTTACCTATATCAACGACACCTTTGATTTTGTCAATTGCATTAACGATTTGTTTTTCTGCATACTGCTTATCAATCTCAGCAAGAATCATTACAGTTACTTCTTTTGATTCTACAAACAGCAAATCTGAGACAAGTTCTGGAACTTTTGAATTCCAATTGAGAATGACAATGTGTTGATCTAAATGAATTTTTCCTGAACCTGAATTTTTCTTTTGAATATAATCTTTAATCGCATTGGTTGTTAAAGCGATAATCGTCCCTGAGAAAAGTATTAATCCTGTGATTAAGACAACCACAGATAAAGCTAGGGTCTGAGGGTTTTCAATATCAAGGATTGCATTTGGTGTTAGCATCCATTTGACTGAACCATTCGCAAACGCGTCAATAAATGAAGTATATGTATCATCAATGGATAATGCAATCAATGCAGAAATAGATAAAATAACCAAATTGATAAAAATCATCAACATGATGATATAGATCAATGGTCTTTTGTAAGTCTTGATACTGATTAAACTTTTAGCTCGTGCAATACGATCTTTGATTTTACCCAAAAAAATCACCTCAATTACTATCATTATATCTAAATATTTCTAATTTCAATTATTATTGAATGGAAATCTCAACTTTTTTTTAGCATCATACAATAAATACCCTAAATAGCTTAATGATCCTAATGTGAAAACAGAGGAAAAGATAACAAATCCAGGGTATTCGAATTGAAATGAATCTGGTGGTATTTCCTCTCCAACTTCGAATCTAGCTTCAAATTCAAATGCCTGCTGTGGTGTAATCACTATTTTTTTATTAGATGACATCAGATATCCATTTGAATCATACCAACCTATAAATCGATGATTATCCTTTGGGATTGCCTCCATGGTAACCATTAAATGATCATAAAACTCATTTTCGTAAGTATCAATATCTTCTATCACAAGTGAATTTACTTTGATGTTGCCCATTGTTTTATCCATGTTAACAATAAATTGATGTTTAGGAAGATTTCTTAAATCTAGATAATCCATCATTTGACCTTCTAAATGACTAGGTCTTCTTGTAGCAAATTCAACCATACGCTCAGAATAATTTAACCAAGTCGCATAGGAGGATGGATAGCCCCATCTATCGATATGCTCTTGAATTTCAGGTTTATATAAATCAATCATCTCATTCACTATAGATGTTGCTCTATCTACCTCAAACGTTGAATCCATTAAATCCATTAATCTATAAATAAACTTCGCCTTAAATTCATCATTTTTCAAAAGTGATGTGAAGAGTTTGCCTGTTTTCCAATTTTCACCAGTAAGCCTTTCAAAGCTTTCAATCTCTGGGTAAAAACCGCCCCATGAAGCTCCAAATGAAGCGTCAACATCATAGACTATCCAACGCCATCTGCCATCATGACCGTATGGTGCATTTGGATTATAATTCACATTTTTCCGCCAATATAAAATATTATTTTGCGGCCAATCGACATTTCCAAAATACAATTCAGCAATATAATAATCTATTAAATTATCAACATCGATTTTGGTTTGGACATGCTCATAGTTTTTCTTTAAACTCATATCCTTTAGGGTAATGAATTGATAGATGGCTTGATAATGTGCTGCACCACGTGTATCACCATCTTCAAAATAGCCATTGCCTGTAAGTATAGTAACATCATCAGGATCCATACCGTAATGTGTGCTTAAATAATACCGATCGATTCGATCTCTAATATTTCTAATTCCAAAATATTCACCATTGATAAAAAGAATAATGGGTTGACTATATTGCATATCTAAATCTAATGGCTTTAATAAGCTTTGTGCTGCTGCTTCTCCCATAACTGTATATTGATAGGTTTGACCACCAGCTCTTAGGATAATTCTTTTGAATAAATCTATTTCCTTATCTTCAAAAAACTTATAATTGAAATAGCTATCTTCATCATAGGATCCTCTGGCATATAATCGATAGGATTTAATCGGATATTTTCTGCTTAAACCACCATGAACTCGAATTCCAGCATTTTGCTTGAATTCTAGACTACCATCACTAGTAAAATATTCGATGTGAACTGGCTTTTCCCACTCATCACCTGTTTGGAAATAGTTACCTGTACGATTGGATGTTCCTTCCTCACCTAACTCTGCATTATAAAATATTCCAGGTACATTAATCCCGGTTTCATAATCAAAAAGATTAGAAATATCTGTTGAGATAGACATTATAGGAAATGTGTACCTCTCATCCATATTCTCATCAACAAAATAAGTATTTGTTATAATCATACTTGAATTCAAATCTTGATCGTATGCAACAACTTTAACTACTGTGGCTTTGAATATATCTTCAATAGGTTGAATCCATCCTTTGGATGTACTAATAATCATTGAAATCGGGTAACTAGGTTCACCAATCGGTATACCGTCATTATTTCTTTGAATAAAGACAGGCTCACCATCGACGCTAACATAGTCTTCTTCAATTAAAATAGGATTGGTATACAAATAAGAATTTTGATTAGGTTCTGAAGAGTCCAAGGTATAATAAACTATTGTATTTGGTTTCGCTTGAATTTCAAGTAATACTGAAGTATCATAAAATCCTGCTTGATGAGAAAGTATTGGATTCAAATCTTGCTGCTGACTGCTCAGATTGACATCATTTCCTGCTACCTCATGAGTTGGAAATAAAAAAATAGAGGAAATCAACAACAAACAAATAGCAAGTATCAAGCTTTTCTTCATCTGATTTCCTCCTTTTTTTAATATTTAAAGTTTAATAAAAAGTCTATTTTTATTTTATCATATCTATCAGATTTTTTTATTAGGTTCGTATAGATTGATAAAAATCAATGAACTTAAGTTCAAATACCCTTTTCATTATGCTTTCATGTTCAAAGTATGCTATAATATCTATAGATTTTTTTAGGAGACGCTATCATGAAAAACACCATACCAAGAATCAAGTTTTTTATTGTGATGTTGATATTTTGGTTCTTACTCAATTTCAATTTTGAGTTGACTACAATCATCTTTGGCATCTCAATCTCTTTTTTCGTGTCATTATTTGCTTATGAAATACTACACGATGAGCATGGATTTAAATATAAAGGCATTAAAATACATCGCCTTGTTTTTTATATGTTTTTACTCTTTATTGAGATATTTAAATCAGGAATTACCTTTACAATTAACTTATTTAAACGTGAATATGTTCCAACCATTTTTAAGATTGAACTGGATTTAGATGATCCTGTTAAGGTAGCTATCGTTGCCAACTCAATTACACTAACTCCTGGTACGATTACAATTGATATCGTTGATAATACAATCATCGTTATGGTCCTTGCTAAACCGAATACTCCTCATGCGGAGTTAGAAAAACCTATTCGTGAGAAATTCGAAAAACTTTTAATGATTAAGGAGAAAAAATCATGACAACCTTAGAACTTTTCTTATTCATTACGCTTCTTGTTTTAGTACTAGCAATGATTTTATCCTTTGTTCGTTTAATTCAAGGAAAAACAATTTGGGATCGCATTTTAATGTTAAATTTAATCTCTGCGAAGGTTGTTTTATTTGTTGCTGTTTATGCGATATATATCGATAATATTATTTTATTAGACATTGCAATTAGCTATGGAATCATCGGCTTTTTAACCATGACACTTTTAGCGAAGTTCATTATGACAGGGGGAAGAGAAAAATGATGATAGCAACATATATTATTTTAGTTCTTTCCTGGTTCTTTATCATATTTGGAATGATTGCAATCTTTAGATTGAAGAATTTATATACGAGAATACTCACTGCATCTACGATTGATACTGTTGCAAGCTTTTTAGTATTAATTGCTTTAATCTTCGCATCTAGTCAGTTTGAATATGCAATTCGATTACTTCTTCTAATTTTATTTTTACTGATTACAAATCCTATCAGTTCTCATGTTAATATTCGTTCAGCCTATTTAATTGGTATTCCAACTGATGTGAAGGATGGTGATATTATATGACAAATATCATTCCAACCATTCTTCAGGTTTTATTAATTATTATTGCATTAGCAATTGTATTTCATAAGGAAAACTTTACCATTATTATTTTAATCGCCTCCTTTGGTTTAATTGCAGCAACACTCTATGCATTAAATCAAGCTCCAGATGTTGCAATCGCTGAGGTCGCTATTGGTAGTGCGATCATTCCATTAATCTATGTCATTTCGATTTCCAGACAACGTGAATTCATCGTTTTAGATCGAGTCAACCACGACCAACATGATTTAGATGAAATGAATGAAGAAATCTATAAAGTAATGACTAACTTTGTTAATGACTACGATTTAAGACTCAATGTCTGTTCAGATATTCAAGGTAGTGCTGAAGAATTAACTAAAGAATTAAATGTGGATTTAATCATTAGCTATAACGAAGAACTAAAGAAATTCGAGTTTAAGGGTAAATCAAGCTCCATCTTAATGAAAAGATTAAAGGAAATGACTAAGGATTATACTTATATTCGTGTAATCGCCTTGAAGGAAGGTGAAAGCATTGATTAAGCGTATTAGTCTTGTCCTTCTTTTAGGTTTCATTTTATATCTATTCATGAGCTCTATTGAAAATCTTGCAGATATCTATAATTCTGCAGGAAAAGACTTTTTTAGAGATAATGGATTCTATGATACTGGAAGTATGAATTTAGTGACTGCTATTTATTTGGATTATCGTTTATTTGATAGCCTATTTGAAGCTGGAATCCTATTGATAGCTGTTTCTGGTGTGATGTGGATATCACAGCATAATACCCTAGAAAAAAATGCAACCTTTATGCTAGATAAGCAAAAAACACCTGAGCTATTCATTACATTTTCTAGACTTCTATATCCTGTTATGCTTCTATTTGGAATGTATGTCATTATCAATGGACATCTATCTCCTGGGGGAGGATTTCAGGGTGGTGCAATTGTAGCAACCGCTATTTTAATCCTTTATTATATCGATATTTCAAAATCAATTGATGTCAATAAAATATTAACAATCGAGAAATTCTTATTTATTTCACTATTAAGCGTTGCCTTTATGTCCTTAATCACTAGAAATGAAGTATTTACCAATTTTATTCCTCTAGATGGTTCTACTGACCTAAAGTCAATCTATTTAATACTGCTCAATATGATTATCGGTGCCAAGGTTGCACTTGGTCTGATTGCTATATTCACTGCTTTTCTTAAGGAGGGACGCTAATGAATCCTATACTCTCATTTATAGTCATCTTAATCGGCGTTTACGGCCTTGCGACAAGTAAAAATATCATCAAGTCAGTATTTTGTGTCACTATTATTGAAGCTGGTACCATTTTGTTATTCTTAAACTTTGGTGTTTATGAGGGCGGACTTATTCCAATTATGAATTCAATTGGTATTGAAATCGTTGACCCACTACCACAGGCGTTAATGATTACAACCATTGTTATTGGTTCAACCATCACATCACTCGCTTTGATGCTATGTATTAAAATATTTCATCATTACGGTTCAATTGAATGGAAAACTGTACTTAAGGGGGATAAATAATGTTTTTAGCTCCTGTACTCTTCGTATTTATTCCTATTCTTGCATCCTTAGTTGTTTATTTATTTAAAAACAAGCTTGCAAGCTATGTCTTATTTGTTGCACAAATTGCTCTTTTCATTCTCTTTTTCCAATACATTCAAGCACTTCAAACAAATCCAGAGCTATCCTTGATTGTATTTGGTGGATGGGATGAAATGTTTGCAATCAGCTTCTATAACGATCGTCTATCCTTAATATTTATTGGATTAACAATCTTTATGTGGACTGTCTTAATCATGTACACATTTAAGACAAACCAGAAGGAAAATAAATTTTTATTCTTCCTCATGTTTTTACAGGGTATATTCCTAGGTCTCATTCAAACCAATGATCTATTCAATCTCTTCGTATTCCTCGAATTAATGACAGTTCTTATTACGATTTTAATAGCATACAAAAAAACTGGTCCATCCTTTAGAGCAGGCATCTATTATTTATTATTAAATACTGTTGGTGCTATGTTCTTCTTAATTGGTATTATCATGATTTACTATGTATATGGCACAATCAATATTCAGTATTTAATTCAAAATATTGATTTGCATAGTGATGAAAGCTTAATTAAGCTTGCTTTCATTATGATGATGTCAGGTATTAGTATTAAGGCAGCGTTCTTCCCACTATTTACTTGGTTACCTAAGGCACACGGTGTTGCACAATCCTCTATTTCCGCTTTACTATCAGGTTTAGCAGTCAAAGGTGCGCTTTACATGTTTATTAGAATCTATTTAGAAATGTTTTCTAAAGCAAATTATAACATGTCAGAATTTTTCTTCTATTTAGGTGCGACAACAGCAATCGTTGGTGTAACCTTCGCATTGACTCAAAAGGATTTAAAGCAGGTACTTGCCTATCATACTGTTTCTCAAATTGGAATTATGATGATGGGACTATCCTCTGCATCAGATCTTTCCTATGTAGGTGGGTTGATGCATATTCTAAATCACGCATTGTTTAAGTCTTTGCTCTTCCTTGGAGCTGGCTTAGTAATCTATGGATATCAGACTAAAAAGATTTATGAAATCAGAGGTGTATTCAAAAGTATGCCTTGGACATCAATCTTACTCATTATTGGAATGCTAGCCATCAGTGGTGCACCACTATTTAATGGATTTGTCTCTAAGACATTAGTGAAGTATGATTTTAAGAATGACTTGTTTAAAATGGCTTTATTTACCATCATCAATATCGGAACTGTAACATCATTTATTAAATTCTCACAGATATTATATGGACCTAAGGTTGATGTAATCAAAAGAAAAGACTTTACTCAAATTTTAGGAATGACCATTTTAGGATTTGGTTGTATTGCAATAGGTATCTTTTATATTCCATTTGGACAATTGGTTTTCGCTAAAGATTTATCCTATGTGAATTTATTCGATATTAGACAATGGATTGATTACATCACCTATATTATGATTGGTATGATGTTTTATAGATATATTGTTAAAAGAGATTTCAAGCCACTACAGCTTATTAGAGAATGGACCATTACATTTGAAAATGCGAATTACGTCTTTATTCTTTATATGGCATTTCTATCATTTTTTATGTTTTTCAGATAAGGAGCAATGCTCCTTTTTTTATTTAAAAATAAAAGACAACTGCCTATTCAGCAATTGTCTTGATTTGAGAACGATAAATATTCGCGTAAACTCCATTTTTCGAAAGTAAATCCCTATGTCTACCCTCTTCAACCTTAATTCCATTTTCTAAAACGACAATTTTATCTGCATTTTTAATCGTCGATAACCGGTGAGCAATTACAATCATTGTTCTCCCTTTTTTTACGGTTTCAAGGGCTTGTTGAATCATCGTTTCTGTTTCAGTATCAATATTTGCAGTTGCTTCATCCATAACTAGTATAGCGGGGTCATGAATAACTGCTCTCGCAAATGATATAATTTGTTTTTCACCAACAGATAGATTTCCACCACCACGTGTAATCATTTGAAGAACTCCATGCTCTAGCTTATCGAGTAACTTCGATCCGCCTATTTCTCGAATGACTTTTTCTACTTCTTCATCAGGCACATGATGACTTCCAAATCTTACATTATCAGCTATAGTTCCCTTAAACATTACAGGATCCTGCAAGATAATACCTACATGTGTTCTAAACGTTCTTTTTGAATATGTTTCGATATCGATATCATCAACATATATTTTACCCATATCTGTAGTCTTTAAATCATAAAATCTCATTAATAGACTCATTAAGGATGACTTTCCTGAACCAGTATGTCCAACAAGTCCAACCATCTCACCCTTTTTAATATCTAAATCGATACCCTTTAGAACGGGCTTACCCTCTTCATAGGAAAACCATATGTTATCAAATTTGACATGGCCCTCGAAGCGTTTGACTTCAGTAAATGAACCATCCTCTTGTTCACCATCAATAATTCTGAATATTCTTTCCGTTTTGACTATCGCGTGCTGAAGGTTTCCAATTTCTCTAAATAGTGTTCCAACTGGTTCAATTAATCGTGTTAAATAATCATTATAGGCGTAAATAATACCGACACTTACAACAAATCCAGGAATAGATAAGTAACCATTACCAAAATATAGGATAATGACTGAGGTAACTAAGGCTCCTAGTAAGCGAATTAAGTTCCAGCCTATGGATAGATGTAGCAGGTTTTCCTTGATCTTTTCTTTCACAAAGTCAGCAGATAAGTCATTAAATTTCTTCTCTGTTTGTTTTCTAAAGTTAAAGATTTGAAGAATTCCAATACCATTAATGATTTCATTAAGCTGCGCAGTGATCATTGAACTTTGTTCATTGACCTTAACTGCAATCGTATTAAGCTTCTTAATAAAGAATTTAAGCCAAATATAGATGATTGGAAATACAATAAATGTCATTAAGGCAAGTGTTGCATCCAGGTAAAACATTCCGATATATGCAAAGATAACTGCCATGGTCGCATTCACTAATAAATTCATGATGGTAGAAAATAGATTCATCATTCCACCGACATCAGAGATAATTCGATTGGCAATTTTTCCGGCTGGTTCTGTTTCAAAATATATCATTGGCATCCTTTGAAGTGAGGAAACAGCATCCTTTCTCGCATCTCTAACGATATTAACGTTAATCATCGATGTGGATATACGTTGGATGTATGTAAATAATATTTGTAGGAAAAATCTAACCATCAATAAGATAATTAAAATGGTAAGTGGTTGAATATATGGATTATAAAAGTTTAATACTTCAGCTCTAGATAATGGAATGACCATATATGTCAAGACTTGATTATCTTGGGTTGTAACTGTTAATTGATTACCAACTAGCTCTTTATAGCCGCTTGGAGCAATCTCATCGATAAAATAGTATTTCCCTTGAATTATAACAATCGATATACCATCTGTATTTTCAGTTTCTTGAGTAAAGTATCTTCCTTGATAGCTTACAGTTTTATCGTCTTCACTTAATACTTCATACCAAGGTCTTTGAATACCAATTAAGTATTCATCAAGAATCGTTTTTACAATTAATGGAGCAAGTAATCCTAATGCTTGAACGACTAACATCGCTGATAAGCTGATAAATAATAGTTTTTTATATTTGGAGATATATCTCCATACTTTTTTCATTGTTTTCATGTGGCTACCTCATCGTCATCTGTTCAATGTACTGCTTTTTATACCAGCCATCGATCTTAATTAACATCTCGTGAGTTCCACGTTGCGTAATTTTACCAGCTTCTAAAACATAAATTTGATCAGCATCACGAATCGCTGAAAAACGGTGAGCAACAATAATGTTGGTCTTCCCTTTTCTAAAATCCTTTAAATGCTCAATGATTGTGTCCTCTGTCTTTGCATCAACTGCAGATAACGAATCATCAAGAATTAGTATCTCAGGATCCTTGATCAAAGCTCTAGCAATAGAAAGTCTTTGTTTCTGTCCACCAGAAAGTGTAGACCCGGCTTCTCCTACTTGAGTTTGCATTCCATTTTGAAGAAATAACAAATCCTTTTCGAAATCAGCAATTTTTACTGCTTTATCTAAAGCTTCATGATTTGCAAGTGGGTTACCGATCATAATATTTTCATCCACTGAACGCTTGAATAGCATATGTGCTTGTGGCACATATCCAACTAGGTTTCTAATATCTTCAATCTTATATTCTTCAATTGAAATATCATCAATAAAAACCTGACCATCTGTTACATTGAACTCTCTTAAAAGCTGTCTGATTAAGGTAGACTTTCCTGCTCCTGTTGGTCCAACAATACCTATTGTTTCACCCTTATTGATTTCAAAGGAGATATTTTTTATGACTGGTGATTTATCAAATGGATATTTGAATGTTACATTTTTAAATGCTAGCTTATTAAACTCAACAATTGGTTTCGAGAACACCTCATCGTGAACCTCAGGCTTTTCCTTCATGATTTCTTCATAGCGGTCTATAGAGATCGTCGCATTATTAATCTGAGTAAATATAGTTGAGATAGAAATAATTGGTCCAAACAATAATCCCACATAGGATATAAAGGTAATTAAGCTACCTAGAGTCATTTGCTGATTGATAATAAAATAAATCCCAAAGCCAAATGCTAATATATAACTGATTCCATAAATCACTTCAAAGAGTGGGTTGAACCAGTTTTCATATTTAACAATATATCTCCATGATTCAATATCCTTATCAATGGCTTCATATTGCTTTTTTAAGTCGTTTTCTTCTTGGACATAAGCACGTATTGCTCTTTGCCCTTCAACAGATTCTAGGACCTTTTCTGTCATGTCTGCATAGATTTCACGATGTCTTTTGATATATTTTCTTTTGTTATAACGTATGATATTTAATATGGTTAATCCAACTGGCATAATCGCAACCGATATTAGAGTTAACTGCCAGCTAATGGTAATGCTCATTACACCAATCGCAAACAATATAATACCAACATTAAAGATAATTCCTTCTAAAAGTGAGGTTGCTGCTTGAGTAATCGCATCCAAGTCAGCTGTTACTCTAGAGATCAAATCACCCTTTTCGTATTGTTCATAAAACTTAGAATCCATATCAAATAAATGAGCTAAATATCTTTGTCTTAATTTGTATGATAATTTTTGAGCTGTTTTATTGCTTAAATAGTTATACATAAAGCTAAGCAAATATCTTCCCAGTGGTAGTAAAACAAGTGCGATGACAAGGAGCGTCAGACTTAATTTAGTTAAACCACCAGAAACGATGATATCGATGGAGTATCCTAATACCCATGCTGGCGTTAATGCGATAAATGCGATGGATAACAGTAAAAAAAGCATGAAAACATAGGTTTTCCACTCTTCTTTGATAAACCAACTAATTTTTTTTAGAATGTTTGACATTGAACATGCTCCAACTTGTTAATAATAAAGCCTATAGCTTTTTAAGGCACGACATCATTATACACCGAATATATTATTTTTCCACCCATAAGACTAGAAAATGATAATCATTTTTCGAAAGAAAAAGCACATGGAATTCATGTGCTTAAAAATGATTTAAAAAATGATTTATCCCTCAAAATACAAATCACAAATAGCGTGTGACCAGCTCCAAAATGGTGATGTATCTAATCCCTTTAAATCTATATCATATACGCTATAATACTGATTCGAATATGTAGGAATATTTGGTAAAAGCTTATTCCATCGAAGCTGATATGCTTTCCAATGTATTAAATATGTAGCATAATCACCAGGATTGACTTCTCTCATTAACTTGGTAAGCTCATCTAAAGTTTTCTCTTCATTAAGTAACGGTACTTGAGGATTATCTATTGAATCTTCTAATTGAGTTGGATTTTGCCATGTTCCAAGAAAATCCGAATGCCACCTTGTATAAGGATCATTATCTACTGGTAAGTTTGTTGCAAGATTGAAAATATGGTATTTTCTATCCTCAGGTGCTAAATCATAGGAATAGTAATAATGATCTAAAAGTACCTGAAATGTGCCTACTGATATTGTATACTTTATACCAGCGAGTGGCATACTTGTATTAAAACCATAAACTTCTAGTGGATTTACTGCACCACTCTCAGTTGCGAAATGATTAAGCTCTAAAACTTCCCCTTCAGCATTATGACGATAGTATTCATTATTTTCAGTTGCTTTACTTGCGTCAAATATGGTCACTCCATCAGACTCATAAATCCACTCTGTTTGATCTAGCGTTAAATTAGCATTTGAAATCGAGTATACATATGGATTCATATTTAGATCCATAAAACTTTTTGAATCCTGATACATCCATTGATGATTTCCGTATTCTGAATTGATGATCGAACCATAACCATCAAGTATATAATCAAGAGCGTTTTCTCTATCTGTCAAGTATGCAATCGCTTGTCGAACCTGATAATTTGAAGTTGGTCCAAAATCGGCTACTAAAGAAAGCATTCCAAATCCATTTCTGGTGTACATGTTTATATCTGTTTTTGTAGATTCTGTAGCATTTTTAATTTTTTGACCTTCAATGACTCCAGAAACAAGATCAATTTCACCAGAAATAACTAAATCTACATCGAGTGTTTGGTTAACTCTTTTAACAATAATATGGTCAATGACTGGTTTATTTCCTTCAAAGTTTCCTTTATATAGTGGATTTAATTGCAGTATAGCTACTTGATTGATGAAACTTACAAATTGATAGGGTCCACAGGTAACGTCAGGACTGTATATATAACCACCTGGTTTTTGAGCATCAGCTAATAACGAAAATCCATTGCTATCCATCCAAGTACCATTCACATCCGAATAAATTTGTGTATTTAATGGAGTCAGTCTATGAAATGGTAGAGGTTTAAACGTAAGATATACTGTTTCAAAAAATAGAGATGAGTATTTGGCGTCAAGTGTAATTGAGAATCTAAAGTCATCAATCAGTTGTATTCCCTTGAATTTAACGGATTCGGAAGTACTTGCCTCACTATACTCTGTATATCCTACTATTTTTTCACCAATTTTTGATGAAACTGGCCACTTTTTCGCTTGAACTAATAATGAAAAAACATAATCCTTCGCAGTTATTTTTATATCATTTGACCAATAGAGATCTGAATGAATCTCAAATAGATAAGTTTTATTTCCATCTACTTCATATATCTCTGTTGATACACTTTTTATTGCTGTTTCATTCAGTACGATTCTTCCATTTTTATCAACTGTATAGGTTTCATACCCATGCAGTAGATTTTTTACATGATCATCTGGTTTGAAATTCATATTTCCATGTGCTATATCGCCAACAAAAACACCGCTCATCTCAGATACCCCAACAACAAGTGTTTGTTCTTCTTTATCTGTTGGTGTAGGAATCGGATCGGTTGGAGTATTATTATTGTTGCAAGCAGTTAACATAAATAAGAATATAAGTAAAATAAGAAAAGAATGTAGCTTTTTCATCTGAATGACCCCCAATATGTAAAAAAATAAAGAACTTATCACAATTTTACTTCATATCATAGTATATGTCAAATATATAAAAAGATTCTAATTAGTCTATTTATTCCAAAATCTCTTCATCTATTTCTTTCGTAAGTAATTCTTAAGAAAATTAATTATTAAAAGTAATTATAATTATGCTAAAATGTATCTACATATACGAGGTAAATGTCATGCATAATGAAAAAAACTTGATTGCCTTAAAAACTGAATACAAAATTGATTTTTATCAGGATAAAATACTAGATATAACAAGTAAAGTTGCGTTTTATTTTGATTTATATGACCCAAAAAAAATGGTACATGTCATTTCAGGAGACTTATCTCTTGTTGGTTTACCTATTTTTGATTCTTTTCAAATCAATCAATTGATTAGCTATGTTGAAATAGATAATAAGCTAGCTGAAGTTGAGGGGAAAAATAACTTTATTGAAACCCTGAAAAAGAAGATCAAGCGCATTAAAAATGAGTTGTTTTTATATATACCAGTGAAACAGAAAGAAAAACCTATTTGGCTATATATTAGCTTTCATGTAATCTCTGAGAAAAATGCTCTTCATAAGGTTATTTTAGGTAGAGTTATTCGAGTTTTAGAGGATACACCTGATGAAATCACTTTCTATCAAAAGACATATCAGGATGCATTAACTAGACTATTTACTCGAGAAACACTAAAAAAACATCTTAATTATTTGAAGACTACTGAAAATTCATATGGTTTATATTTAGATATTGATAATTTTAAAAAGATTAATGATATATATGGACATCATCAAGGTGACGAATTTATCATTAAAATTGCTGATCACTTTATTTCTGAGTGGGAACATAACGTCTTATATTATCGTCTCGGCGGTGATGAATTCTTTGTCTATGTCAAAGACCATTCATTTGAACAAGTTAAGAAGCGTGCATTAAAAATGATTAATGATATTGAAAACCTGACTGTTGAGGGAAAAAATGTTGGTGTGAGTTGCTCTATAGGTATTGTGAAAATGAGTGATGATTTAAAGGATTATCATTTATTGTTAGATTTAGGAGATAAAACCATGTATCAAGCAAAAAATAGTGGTAAAGGTCAATATGCGTTTCATGAATGTTCCTAGTCAATATTTTCGTATTAATAATCTTGTAAAGGTATAAAAATCTTTTTTTATTACTTATTCATCAAAATAGTAAATCTCTGAGTCGTTTTATTTTAATATAATAAAGGATAGTTCTATACTAAAATAAAAAAGGAGTATTAATTATGGAAGTGAATATTATAGGTGTGGGACAAATAGCGATTACTGTTCAAGATATTGAAAGAGCAAGAAATTTCTATCAAAATCAATTGGGACTAACATATTTATTTAGCGCAGGGAATCTTGTCTTCTTTAAAAGCGGAGACTTAAGAATACTTCTTACTACTCCCGAAACACAAAAAAACGAAATTTCAAATTCTGTGATATATTTTAATGTTACTGATATTAATATGTCTTATTCGAATTTGTTAGAAAGACAAGTTGTTTTCATCGATAAACCTCATTTAATTGCTAAAATGGGTAATGTAGAAACATGGATGACATTCTTTAATGATTCAGAAGGTAACATGCTCGCCCTAATGAGTGAATTCTAAATCACTTCATATTGTATGAAACAAAAAAATCGCAAATGCGATTTTTATTTTAGCTTAACTAAATTATAGCTTGCTGCCTTAGACAATCTATTCATTATTGCTTGACCTAGATCAGTATTTGGTAGTGTATGCATATAAATGTGCTCGATACCAAGCTGATCCATTTGTCTTAATGCAATAAAGATATTAGATGCAATTTCATTCAAGTCATTCAAATGACCAAGATTTGCTTTATATTCTGCATCAATTTGACTTAAATACTCCTCAACACCAATCACTGCAGTTCTAACTCTTTTATGCTTCTTGATTTCATTATTGATGAACTCTACAACTTCTTTTTCTTCTCCATCGACAAGTGTCATTTTACCCTTTGGTGCATAATGCGCATATTTCATTCCTGGAGATTTGGGTATGTCTTCAATTCTAGTTTCTGAAGCATCTATAATTTTGTAGCCAAGAACTCTCTCAATCATATTTTTTGTGACTGCACCTGGTCTTAGCATCACTGGAATTGGTTGCGTAATATCAAGAACGGTTGATTCTAAACCAATCTCAGTTTTACCACCATCGATGATGATATCCACTCTTTCCTCAAAATCAGAAGCTACATGATCAAAAATGGTTGATGATGGCTTACCACTTAAATTCGCACTTGGTGCGCATATTGGTAACCCCGAAATATCAATGATATCTCTAGCAATCTTTAATCCTGGTATTCTAATCCCTACAGTATTTAAACCACCAGTCACTTCTTTTGGAATAATCTCATTTTTATTAAATAAAAGTGTAAGAGGACCTGGCCAAAATTTATCCATTAAAGACTTAGCTATTTCAGGAATGTCACGCGCATATAATGCTAAATCCTCAACCTTTGAAATATGTACGATCAGTGGGTTATCTGATGGTCTTCCCTTTGCCTTAAAAATCGATTTAACTGCTTCTGGATTAGTTGCATCCGCACCAATACCATAAACGGTTTCCGTAGGAAACACAACAAGTCCTCCTTTATGGAAGACTTCTTTGATATGTTTTTGAATGGTTTTATCGGATAGCTCATACCCTTTGTAAATCATTGTTTTCATATACACCTATATTTTCTAGTTAATATTTATTCCTGTTCACTCAACTTTTCTTTATACGAACCATCCTCAGCTTCAAAATAAAGCTGATTGGTCAAATCCATAAAGTGGTTTGCTATTTCAATTTTTGAGTATCCTTGATTGGATAATTTTTCAACGTATTCTGGTTTACCTATACTAATGACTCTCTTCTTTTTGTGGAAGGATATCGGATATATTGGTAAATCGATTCCTGTTTGCTGAAAATAGTATGAGGATAATCCAACAAAGCCTTGAAGGTACTTTTCTAAAATTACCTTAAATCCGTCTACAAAATCCTCAGGAAAGATTAGAATTGGTATATCAATATTTAAAAATGCTTCGCTTGTTCTTAATGTCGACAAAAATCTTGCATCTGGATAGGTCGGGATAAGCTGAGCACCTTTATATAGCATTTTAGAGATGCTTGCAAAAAAGGTAGATAACACAAAGGAAACAAACCGATTCGCACCAATTACATCTCTATAAATATGGTGATATAAGTATCTCCATCTTTTTTTAAACTTTTCTGTCATTTCATAGGTTCCCCATGGAACAAAAAATGACGGTAAATATAAAGCAAGAAATAGAGGACCTGAAATTGCACTATGATTCGCGATAAAAATAGCTTTTTTCTCGAATTCTTTATTGTAGTTTACAATTTTAGGCTTTCTAACAAATATTCTAATGATAAAGATTAGTAGCTTTACAATAGGTCCGTGTTGTTTTTTCATGCATACTCCTAAATGAAGTTCTATTTTTTATAATAAGTTAAGTAAGGTTTGATTGCATTTACAATTTCATCAAACATTTGGTCTAAAGTTATTTTTGGTAGATGTTCAATTAATGGATCCTGATAAAACGCTTTTCTTGCATAAGATAAATCTTTCTTATCAAATGATTTTAATAATAGCTGATGATTTTCAATATGTCTTTTTGTCAATTCCAATGGAAAACTTGGCATGTCTCCAGCATAAATTGGTCTCACTTCGTCTCTTCTAAATAATGCATTGGTCTCAACAACATGACCAATTGGTAAATTGGGAATTTGACCAGTATTGATGATATTAACATTTGTGATGAGTGATGCAAGTCCTAATAAAGCCTTTAACTGAAGAATTCCTTCTTCACCTGATGGTTCAATTTTAATTTTTTCTTCATTTTTAATGATTCTTAAAGCAGTTTCATTTGCTTCTTCCTTACGCTTCATTCTAAAATCTACTGGTGTAAGGAAAAAATGCCAATCGAAAATCATTTTTTTATCCTTTAAATACCAGCTTTGTGGAAGAAATTCTACTAAATGTCTGTCACCTGCTGCAGCAATCACACCAGATTTTTTGAATAAATCAAATTTAACTCTTTCTCCACTACCAAACGGATAATAGGTCTCCCATTCATCCTTACCTAAACCAAATTCATGATATTTAAGAGCGAATTCCTTATAGATTGGCATTAAATCCATATCTTTGTAGGATGCGTAATTAATCCATGTAAAATGGTTGATTCCTATTGGATTAATTTCGATTTCTTTTCTGCTTGCTTGAATACCTGTTTTTTCCTTGAGTGCTCTTGCTAGGATATCCTGGACATGAAACACCTCATGACAGTTTCCAAAAGCTTTAACCTCTGGAAACACATGATATAGTGTTTGCACACACATGGTCATTGGATTTGTAAAATTGATAATCCAAGCATTAGGACAAATATTTTTAATTTGAGTCGCAAACTCCTTATAGATAGGCATCATAATTAATGCTCTAAACAGTCCTGCTGGACCTACAGTGTCTCCAACGGTTTGATAGACTCCATACTTCTCAGGGATATGTGCATATGCCTTCATTTCTTCAAATGTCGCTGGTAGAATCGATATAAAAACAAAATCAGCATCCACTAAGGATTCCTCTAATGTTTTAGCAACAATAAAGTTCCATTTCCCCTTTGCTTCAGGAAGTGCCATCATCATATTCCCGATAATTGCATTGTTTTTTGCTGCTTCGTAATCGATATCATATAAAACAACTGTCCCAGTTAAATCTGGTTCTAATGCAAGATCGCTCATTAGATTTCTAGCCCATTGTCTAGAACCTCCACCAATATAGGCGATTCGAATCGGCTTATGCATTTTCAATTTCCTTGGCCTTTACAACATGTTTAGCGAAAAGATCATATATCTGTTTATTACTCTTTAGAACATTAGTAGGTCTCAAATTCGTATCTAACCATACTAAAACAGATTCACCAACATGAATAAGTTCATCTTTTTCGTTATATATTTCATATCTAAATGTCATTCTTATTCTAGAAAAATCAATAAGATATGTGTATTGCTTGTACTGATTTCCAAATAATGCAGGCTTTTTATAAATACTTCTTAAGTCAATCATCGCAAGTCTTAATCCACTATCTTCTATTTTCTTGAATGGAAAGCCAATATCGTCACAATATTTGACTCTTCCCATCTCAAACCAAACTGCATAAACGGAGTGATGAATCACACCCATTTGATCAGTTTCTTGGTATCTTGGTTCTATAGTTATGAGTGATTTCATAAAGGTCCTCCATGAACTAATTTCTAGTATATATTATAACATATTTAACAGTTGAATTGGGAAAACCTTCTTTAGAAGATATTTTTTATTATTGTATCCATTGAACATCTAGTCTTGAATATAGAAATGAGCTACTATTATTTCTATTCAATAACTTTCTAGTGGCAATGCATATAGGAATACATGTTATAATACAGGTAGTGAAATTATATGAAGGGAGCTCAAATCGATTAGATTTGGAGACTTATGGACAATTATATTATCAATTTAGGAAAAAAACTAAAAACAATTCAACCAACCAATAAAAAAATGGTCATCGGCTTTGATGGATTCATCGATGAAATCATCCATGCAGTTGATAAAAGACAGGATAGTCATACATTCACAAGAATTGAAACCATTGCTGATTTAGCAAAAAGAATTGAAAAAGCGAGTGGCTTATCAACAAATATAGAATTATACCCCTTGCAACAAAAAATCGGGGGAAATGGTCCAATCATGTGTAATGCATTAGCTAAGCATGATGTAGCAATTACCTATATCGGTGCCTTAGGTGTTCCAAATATTCATGAAGTATTTTATGGTCTACCAAAAAATGTTGAGCTTTACTCATTTGCCAATAGTGGACATACAGATGCGATTGAGTTTAATGACGGAAAGCTTATGTTTGGTAAAATGAGTTCATTAAATGATGTAACTTATGAAAACCTAATTCAAGTCATTGGAATGGATAAGATTGTCAGCCTATTAAATGAAACCGATTTGTTTGCTGCAGTCAATTGGTCCATGATTCCAAACATGACTGATTTATGGGAAAAAATACTCAATCACATTGTTCCTATCCTCCAAAAAAAGAATAAAAAACCTGTGTTTTTCATAGATCTCGCAGATCCTGAAAAACGTGAGGTTTCAGAAATTCAAAGAGCATTACTTCTTCTACAAAGATTCAAATCTCATTTTTATGTTGTTTTAGGCTTAAATAAAAAGGAGGCCTATGACATAGCTTCGATGTTAAAACTAGGAAATGAAGAATCATCACTAAAAGAAATAAACCAAGCTATCTATAATTATTTAAATCTAGATGCTATTGTCATCCATCCAGTAGACCGTTCAAGTACAATAATGAACAATGAGTATTATGAAGCATTTGGCCCTCTTGCTATGAAACCTAAGCTTACAACAGGTGCAGGAGATAACTTCAATTCAGGCTTTGTATATGGTTTATTACTAGGACTAGATCCAATGGAATCCCTTCATATGGGCATGGCAACCAGTGGCTACTACGTAAGAAATGCAATGAGTCCAACTTATAATGAACTTTCTGAGTTTATGATCAATTGGGGAAATAACGCTATTGAATAATCAGAAAGGGGAAAAGAAATGACACTTTATTTAATTATTATCTTATTCATGTCTTTAATTACTTTTATAGCCTATTCGATTGATAAAAGAAAATCAATCAAGGGAAAATGGAGAACAAAGGAAAAAACTTTGTTAATGATGAGTATCTTTTTTGGAGCACTTGGTGGATTACTCGCTATGTATACAAAAAGACATAAGACAAAGCATTGGTACTTTGTAGTAATCAATTGGACTTCATTATTATTACATCTTGTTATCGGATATTTCATCTACACCTTGAATCTATTTAACTCCATCCAAATCTTCTAAAACAAAAAAAAGCACACTGTGCTTTTTATTTTTCTTCTCCTATTTCAAATGCGAGATGCTTAATCATATCTCTCACTTCATCGATTTTATCAATATTTCTAATAATAAAATCCTTTTCATTGGTTTCAATAATTAATGCAGTATAGATTAAAAATGGCTTAGCCCAAATGTTGATGGTTGCTTTAACATTGACGATATCCTTGAAATTGACTTGTTCTTGTCCTAGTTTTCTTTTGAAGATATAGATAGCATTTTGATCATACTCCATCATCACTCTTGGATTCGAGATCATTAGAATAACAAGGATGAATAGTAAAATCATCACAATAATAAAAACAAAAAATATAGCTAAAATAATGGTAGGCATAGATGCGACTTGGAAATTATAGTAGGACCATAGAGAAAATGCAACCACCTGTGCGATGATACACATTAATGCTGTTCTAACGATTTGAGGTGTTGACTTTAAAGCTAACTCTTTTTTCATAATCTCACCAATTTCCTTTTCTTAAAGTATAACATTATTCGATATAAGTTATCAAATAATAGAAAAAAACACAAATCGCTTTGTGTTTTTTATTATTCATATTCCTCTATCAATTGCTCTGTTTCTTGTCTAATTTTAACCTTAGGCTTATAATCGACCTTCTTATATAAATACATACCAACAAACATTATTAAGACATTACTAATAAGCATCGCATACCAAATACCGCTACTGCCAAGATTAGTTCCTAGCTTGAATAGATAAACTAGGGGAATACGCAGTATCCATAATCTAGTAATTGTAATAATAAAGGTGAATTTAGTATTTCCTGTTCCATTGAAGGCACCCATATAGGTTTGAAAAATAGCCATTAATGGAAGACCTATTAATAAGTAAAACATATATTCAGCAGTTAATGCTAACGCGATTGGATCATCCTTGATAAAGAATCCTGCTAGATATTCTCTAAATCCTATCATGATTAAGCTACCAAGAAACATTAAACCAACCGACAAGATCATCGCTTTTTTAAATGTCTCTCTTGCTCTTGGAATATTCTTATTTCCAATATTTTGACCTAAATACGCTGCAAGTACGCCTCCAATTGCCATGACAGGATGCAGTATTAAAGAACTGATTCTATTTCCAACTGAAAATGCTGCAACGGTTTGAGTTCCATAGGAAACAATGATACCATTCATGATTGCAAATCCAATAGCTGTAAATGATTGTCCTAATGAAGCTGGTATTGCAGTTTTTATAATCGAATGACTAATTTTTTTATCTAAAATCAAATATTTCTTAGCAATGGTTACACCAGATTTAGATCTAAATAGCTGCAATAAGCCAACTGGCATGATAATGACATTGGCAAACAGTGTTGCATAGGCAGCTCCTGGTACGCCCATATTAAATACTGAAATCAGTATTGGAGATAATACGATATTAACGACCATCGTAAATACCCCGTAGATAACAGGTGTAACTGTATCACCAGAGGATTGCCTAATCGATGTAAATGCAAAGAATAAGAAGACAACTGGTAGCTCAAAGGATCTAATCTTTAAATATTGAACGCTATTTTCATAAACAAAGCCTTCAGTTCCCATCAATTCCATGATGGGTCCTGCAGCGAAAAATGAGAAAATGTTTAATATGACACCTGCGGCTAGAGATAAAATGACTAAATTACTTGCGAACTTTCTTGCATCCTCATGCTGTCCAGAGCCAACTTGTTGGCTTATTAATGCGGTTCCTGCTGCACTTAACCCAATCCCTAAGGAAATAAATGTGAAAACTACAGGGAAGGTGAGTGAGATTGCACTCACTGCATCTGCTGAAAAACCTGGTATTTCACTAACGAAATACATATCAATAACATCATGAATTGTTTTAATAAAATTATTAAGCATTAAGGGTATAGATAACAAAAAAAGACCTTTATAAATATTGGGGTCATTTAGGATTAAATTACGCTTTTTCTCGTCTTTATTCATCGTTGTTCACCAATTATAAATTATATCATAAATAACCTTTCTTGACTCCCTAAAAACCATATTTTTAAAAAAAACAATTGAGGCTACTTGCTCAACTGCTTCTTTTTTCTATTTGACTTTTCTTAAAATAATATCTGACTTAGATTCAATTTCTAAGTTCTTGAAGTATCTATTTTCCATTGGAATCCATTTTCTTAAAAACTGAATGAGTTTTTTAAATCCATTTCTTTGATAGATTCTCTTTATTTGCTTAAAGTAGGATGCTTTCATAAATACCTTTAAATCGAATTGCTCTATGATATATGGATGCATACTATATGCTCCTTCAATGATAGATATTTTTTTATATGGTATGGTTTCTGGTTCTAATAATGTATGAGTCCTTAGGTCCATTTTTTGAATAACTGAAGGTTTTTCATTATAAATGGGTTCAAGTATTTCCTTTTTGATTCTCTCAAAGCTTATATTACTCGCATAATAGGATAGTTCATCTGCTGGATTCACTTTAGACTTTTGAAAGTAATTATCCATATGAAATACATTGCAGTCATAAATTTGTTCAAGCTGCTTACTAAATGTTGTCTTACCTGATGAAGCATTACCATCAATAGCAATATTTACCTTATTCTCCTTCATTAGTAGTGTATCAATCGCACTTAATACAAAGAGTTTACCAACTAAATCCCTTTTCATAATGAAATATGACGTTAACAAATAGTCTGTTTTTTTCTTTGGTTTATACTCACTATCTAGGATACTAACAAGCTTTTCTATGGTATTGCTAGATATCCAATAGGATCCACTATTTTTAAGTTCAACAGTGACTAAAAAATGATTGATGGTCTGGATTGAACCTATATATAGACTATCCAAAGAATACCCTTCTTCAATTTGAAAGAATTGGTTCTTATCATTTTCTTTAATCATTATTTACTCCTTACTCAGTAATAATGTCAGCCTTTTTTAACCCAATAAATAATGTTGGGATTAGTATAAGCTGCAGGATAATTCCAGGGACGGCATTGATAAATGCTCCAGCTAAAAAGATTTGAAAATTGAAGTTGAAGCCAGCAAGCGGATAGATAAAAAACGCAGCAAGTCCCCATATCATTCTACCACCTATCATTGAAAGTATCAAAGATAAGAACACATAGATAACCTTTTTTGGTAGTAACTTATAAAATAATCCGATGAGTAAACCATAGGTTCCTAGCTCAAAAGCCATCACAAGTGCTACTGGAAATAATGGAGGCATTCCAATAGTTATTGCGCGTAGCAAAGGGGTAATGATACCAACAAGCAAACCATATTTCCAGCCTAGAATGATGCCTGCAAAAAGAACTGGAATATGCATTGGTAAAAATCTAGATCCAAGTATTTGAATATTTCCGGTGATAAAGGGTAAAACAATTCCCAATGCAATAAAGAAACTTGCTAAAATCATATGTCTGATTTCTTTTCTATTTTGTGATTCTTTCATAGTGCAATGATGCCATCTCTTTCCTTTTTGATTTATAAAATATAAGCACTCGCTTTTTTGAAAGCGAATGCTTTTCAACATGCAATTTAAAATCTATTTTTATCAATCCATAACCCTAAAGCAGGATTTGGGATATAAAATATTTCTTCACCATCAGGCATGATATTCCATCCAGCCTTCAGCTTTTCAGGGTTATACCTTTTTGCCATCTCATCATAATCTGCAGCATTGAAATAAACACCTTCAACTTCCTTTTGTGTAATATTTTTTACTGCATAGGTCACTGAGAATCTTCCATCAGATGAACCATGAATTAGATGTGCTGAAATACTCATATTCTTCTTTAATATATCATCATGTTTAAACATTTCAAGTACTTTAAGTCTACCCTGATATCCATATTTTCTAATTAACTCATCGTTATATGGATCTTCACCGAACTTATTGACGCCAGGTGCTAAAATTAATAATTCACCGCCGTCTTCAATCGCCATACGTGTACGGTAAACGGCTTTATTACCAAGCCAAGTACTCTTAAATTCCTTTGGCTCTAAATAGACAACACATTTTTTAATACCGCGATCTAAAAAGATTAGGTTCTTTTCTTGTGCCTTAACAATACCAAGCTCAAATCCTTTTCTCTCGCTACCAATATATAGACCATGAGTTAGAGTATTTCCTCCTGGAGCTGTTGTTACAGTAAGTACAAACATAATAGGGCGATTCTTTAAAAAGTGCTCCATACCGTAATCTAGGACCTTACGTACTGGTGTATGATCCTTACCCATCATGCGTTCCATACCGTAAACTGCACCTAGCATATGCGAGGAGTTAATAATATCTTTTCCGCCACAGCCGACAAATAGGTTCTTTGAATGGTTAGCTATACCTACTACTTCATGAGGTATGATTTGACCAATGGATATGATTAAATCATAGGACTCATCCATAATTAACTTATTGATTTCAAAGTTAACTGGTTCATCCCAAAGTCCTTCAGAAATATTAAGTAAAAATTCCTTTGGTGCTTCACCAATTTTAACGACATCATTTCTCCAATTATGGTAAATGAATTTATCAAATGGAATATCACCAAACATCTCTTCACATTCTTCTTTTGTCATCGCAACATGCGTTCCAAGTGCAGGAAGAATATCAACGACTGCTGTATCCTTTAATAAATGATAATAGGTATTGGTAATCACTCCAGCATTTGAATAAAATCTAGTAAAATCTGGAGGTACTAAAAGTACTTTCTTATATTTTTTTCCTTCAAGAGAATCCTTAATAGCTTTTTTAATTTCTGCTAATGATAATCCTTCAGGCTTCGTTTCCGTTAGATAAATTTCTTTCATTTGATCCTCCTATACTCCTGAGTAAGCAGAGAATCCACCATCTACAGGAACTACAACTCCAGTAACAAATCCAGAGGATTCGTTATCTAAAAGCCATAATAATGTTCCAATCAGTTCATGAGCTTCACCAAAGCGTCCCATTGGTGTATTGTTTAAAATCTTACCCGTTCTAGGTGTTGGTGTTCCATCAGCATTAAATAGTAATGCAGCATTTTGTTGCGTTGAAAAGAATCCAGGAGCAATCGCGTTGACACGAATATTGCTCTTAGCAAAATAAACAGCTAACCATTGTGTAAAGTTTGAAACTGCTGCCTTAGCGGCACTATATGCTGGAATCTTAGTTAGTGGAGTAAATGCGTTCATTGAGCTCACATTTAAAATAACTGACCCTTTTTTATCAATCATGTCTTTAGCAAATATTTGAGTAGGAAGCAGAGTTCCAGTAAAATTTAGACCAAAAACAAAATTAAATGAATCTAAATCTAAATCGAAAAAGCTCTTATGTCCATCACTACCCATTTTTCCTTGATCAAAAAACTCATCTGAGGTTGTAGCCTTTGGATGATTTCCACCAGCACCGTTAATTAATATATCACAGGTGCCTAATTGTCTGACCACTTCATCATGTGCTTGTTCAAGTGATGTTCTTTCTAAAACATTCGCTTTAACTCCGATCGCAATAAATCCTTTTTTTACAATTTCATTTGCTACTTCTTTAGCTTTATCTTCATGTAAATCTAAAATAGCTACTTTAGCGCCACACTGTGCAATCGCCTTTGCAAAATCACTTCCGAGTACTCCTGCACCACCAGTGATAACGACAACCTTGCCATTGAAATCTGGCTTAAATGGTAATTTCATATATAAAACCTCCTATGGCATTAGCCATTATATGTTGTTGACGAAGTATCTCCGCCTCGACCTGTCCAATTGGTGTGGAAAAACTCACCACGTGGCTTGTCTGTTCTTTCGTATGTGTGTGCACCAAAGAAATCTCTTTGTGCCTGTAATAGATTTGCTGGGAGAGATGCACATGTATATCCATCAAAATAGGATAATGCTGCACTCATTGCAGGTGCTGGAATTGCATGCATAACTGATGTTGCAACAACTTTTCTCCAGCTATCTGTTAAGGTTTTCATTGTATTTTCAAAGTATCCATCAAGTAGCATATTTTCTAGATTTGGATTCTTCTCATAGGCATCCTTAATCTTATTTAAGAATTGAGAACGGATAATGCATCCTTCTCTCCAAATCATCGCGATTGATCCATAATTTAAGTTCCATTTGTATGTTTTAGCAGCAGCTTTCATTAAGTTATACCCTTGGGTATAGCTAATAATCTTAGCTGCATAGAGTGCCTTACGAATATCTTCAATAAATTGTTTCTTATCACCAACAAATTGTTCATTCTTTCTTGGATAAACCTTGCTAGCAATCAATCTTTCTTCCTTCATTGAAGAAATAAATCTTGCATATACTGCTTCAGTAATTAGAGTCAGTGGAACACCTTCGTCAAGCGAGGTTGTTGCTGTCCATTTACCAGTCCCCTTTTGTCCTGCAGTATCTAATATTTTATCTACTAAAGGACTACCATCGGTATCCTTAAAGCCAAGGATTTCTGAAGTGATTTGAATTAAGTAACTATCAAGCTCTGTAAGGTTCCATGCCTTAAAGACTTCATGCATTTCATCTGCAGTCATATGTAGTAAATCTCTCATTAAATGATAGGCTTCAGTAATTAGCTGAATATCACCATATTCAATGCCGTTATGAACCATTTTAACGAAATGACCTGCACCATTTTCACCAATCCATTCACAGCATTTGATTCCATCACTTGCTGTTGCAGAAATTGCTTGAAGAATAGGTTTAACTAAAGGCCAAGCCTTTGGTGAACCACCTGGCATAATTGCTGGTCCTAAAAGTGCTCCTTCTTCGCCACCGGAAACACCGGTACCAATAAAGAGTAATCCCTTATCTTCTACATATTTTGTTCTTCTAATTGAATCTGGATAATTTGAGTTCCCGCCATCAATAACGACATCTCCTTGATCAAGTAGTGGAATCAATTGTTCAATTACACTATCAACAGGTGATCCAGCACGAATCATCATCATCACTTTACGTGGTTTTTCTATTTTTTCTACGAATTCCTTTAATGTATATGCTGTAACTATGTTTTTACCCTTTGCACGTCCAGTTTCAAAATCCTTGACTCGCTTGGTATCAATATCAAATGCAGCAACCGTAAAGCCCTTGGACTCCATATTCATTACAAGATTCTCACCCATAACGGCAAGTCCAATCATTCCTATATCTGCTTTTTTCATTTTTTATCTCACACTCCTACTCTATATATTTTAACGTTTTACTCTTGCATTGCCTTCCCATATGCTCCAAATCATTTCTTCATCAGCTGGTTGACCAAAATCATCGAGTAACGTTGTAACAAACGCTCCAGAAGCCCAACCAAATTGAGCACATTTTTCAGATGGATAACCTTTAAGGAATCCATAGAGTAAACCACCAACAAAACCATCTCCACCACCAATACGATCTAATACTGGAATTGGTCTTGGTTCAATCACTGTCCAATCATTACCATCTAAAAGGATTGCTCCCCAATGATGTTCATTTGCACTGATGACCTGACGTAGTGTTGTTGCATAGGTAGTTGCGTTAGGAAATTCTTTTTTTACATTGTTGATTAATTCTTTAAAGTTTTCGATGTTGTCACCGATATTTTTTCCTCCAGCTTCAGGACCATGAATACCTAATGCAAGTTGGAAGTCTTCTTCATTACCAATTAATATATCTGATACAGATGCAATTTCCTTGAAGATTGCTGATAATTCAGCTTCTCTATTCTTCCAGAAGGATGCTCTATGATTTAAGTCAAATGATATTTTAGTTCCATATTTTTTAGCATTTCTCGCAAGTTCTAAACAAAATAATCCTGTTTCAGGAGATAAAGCAGCAATTAATCCTGACAGGTGTAATAATTGAACACCTTCAGTATCAAAAATTCTCTTTAAATCGAAGTCCTTTAGGTTTAGTGTTCTTCCGACTTCGCCTGCACGATCATTTTGAACACGAGGTCCTCTCATTCCATAGCCACTATCTGCAATATTGAATTGGTGACGATAGCCCCATGGTCCACCTTGAGGAACTTCTACTCCTTCATAATCAATATGACGGCGCTTTAAATCATTTTTAATCAATTGAGCAATTGGACTTTCCTTAACAAATGTCGTCAAGACCTTTGCTGGTAAGCCTAGTGAAGATGAAATACTTAGGACGTTAGACTCAGCACTTGTTGCTTGCATATGAAACATATTGCTTAAATGAACTGGTTGACGATCGATTGGAGTGATTCTTACTCCCATTGAGGTTGGACAAACAATTGCATACTTAAAGTTTTCTCTAAATTTCATGTCTTTTTCTCCCTTAATTATTTTTCAAAGCCACTATATAAAAGCTCTAAATGTCTTCCAATGTGCTGATAAAGCATATCTGCATAAACCTCACGTTTTTCTCTCCATAAATCGTAAAGCTTTGTTTTAAAGCGGAAGGAATCATCTTGGTTTTTAGCATTTAGTATAAATCCATAGGTAATATGAATTAATTGTCTTGCATCATTTTGCTTAAATAGGTCTACTAGCTCTTCATCTGTTAATGTGTCTACATTTGCAATCTTTGTTAAATCAGTAGTTACATGATAGAACTTTTTCGCTTCTTCAAACATGGATAAAGCATATTTGTGAATTTCACGGTAAAGCTTAGGGTCCGTTGCAGCAACTGCACGCATCGCTTCTAGCCAGTTTGTACCAGCTGTCTTCACATGGAAATGACCTCTTGTGTATTTTCCGACCAATTGGAAAATAGAAAACTTATCCGATCCAGAGTGAATGCTAAGCTTATATCCATAATGTCTAGCAATTGCAGCATGTATCTTTAATTCTACTTCAAATTGCTTAATATCTCCAATATAGTCGACACCTTTTTGGAATTCACCACAAAAGCGAGGTGCCATGGTATCGAGTTTAACTCCTCTTCTTGTAAGTTCATTGGCTACAAAATAGTGTTGAGTCGGTGTTGTAGGTGTTGCAGTTTCATCAATTGAGATTTCAAAATTCGCATCTGTTTTGTCATTTGCAAAATAGTCTTGATAGATTTGAACAGCAAAATCAATCGCTTTTCCATAAACTAAAACATTTCTCTTTAATTCTTCTTCATCAAAGCTAATCTTCATACCTTCAATTTCAAAATCATGGTTTAAATAACGCTTCTTTGTTTCCTCATCTAGCGTGCATGCATGATTAACTTGATCCTTAGTCATGTCTGTAACATCATTTCTGATAAATTCACTGCAATCGAGTGTAATCATAGAAAATCCTAGATTTAATGCCATCTCGACTTCAGTGGCTTTCTTTAGATGATCTCCATCTGCACCAAAGCCATCCTTATAGCCATCTCTAAAGACAGAAAAAGATGCAGCATCCAAAACATCCTTATATGTTCTATTTGTAAGTGCTAGCTCACGAATAGATTGTTGAGCAAATATTGGATATGCATCATATTCCTTAAATACTCTAATATGTCCTTCAGTAGCAATCCCTAAACGATCACCTAAGCCAAAGCTTCTTAATTTATTTAATACTGGAATTGGTTTTGTAAATGGAAATAGATCTCTTAGGGTGTTTGCATTATGATTTGATAGAGGAGCTTTGACATAGCTAAATTCTCCCTCATGAAAAAGTTCACCTTCAAATTGGCTTGAACCGATACCGGTTGCGATTAGAAAATCTTGATCACCTTCATGAATCATAAAGACATGTAGGTGCCCAAAATGGTTAACTGATAACGGGTAAACACCATATTCCTTTGCGTTAGTTACTAAAGGTAACTCCTTAATAAAACGGATAATATTAGACATGTAAATCCTCCTATGATTTATTGATATTGTGGCGTAGTAAAAAAATTAACTACTTATATTGATTTTGATGATACTATTCGGCTATTTTTCACGATATTTGGACCTCCCAAACCGTCCGCATATATAGACTGTGTCCGCATATACTATTATATCATAAGATATAAGAAAGTGTCAACGCTTCCATGGCCTATAATTTATCAATATTCATTGTTTAAAATAAAGAAAAATGCATACTACAAAGCATGCATTCTTATCCTAATATTTGATTATTCAACCCATTTTGCCTTGAGTACTTCTGTTACAAACACTTTTGCAAGTCTTGGATCGAATTGAGAGCCACTGCATTTAATGATTTCAGCAACCGCTTGTTTCTTGTCTAGCTTCTTTTTATAAGGACGATCTGTTGTCATCGCCTCAAAGGAGTCACATATGCATATGATTCTTGCATATAATGGAATTCCTATCCCTTTCAATCCTCTAGGATAACCTTTACCGTCCCATCTTTCATGATGAGATAAAGCATATTCAGCAAGATTTGAATAATCATCAGCTGCCTTTAGTATTTGATATCCAGATTCAGTATGTGTCTTCATGATGTCATATTCTTCCTTAGTTAATGCAGATGGTTTATCAAGAATCGCATCAGGAATTGAAATTTTCCCAATGTCATGATACATGCCAGCCATCGACAGCTCATTTAAATCTTCATTTTTTATTCCAAGCTTCATTCCTAACGCTTTAGATAATGCACTAACTCTTTCTGAATGAACTCTTTCCTCCTTATATTTTTCAGTTAATGTCTTATGAATTGCGCGGATTGCATTGTTTCTTACGCTCATACCCTCTGATAGCTTACTTCGATACATCTTGTTTTCAGCGAATTTAATGATATCTTGAATATTAGATTGTTCATCATATTTTAATTCAAAGCCTATTGCCATCGAAAGATGGATGTTTTCAACTGTAATTAAACTTATCTCATGACGGATTTTATTTTTAATCTTGTCTATTTCTTCTTTTGAAGTGTTAGGGATAATTGCAGCAAACTCATCTCCACCAATTCTTGCGACAATGTCTTGCTCTCCAAATGAACTTAGTAATACTTCACCGACCTGTCTAAGCGCTGTATCTCCATAAAGATGTCCATATGCATCATTTAAGATTTTTAGACCATTTAAATCAAAATTCATCACACCTAATGGGTAATATTCTTTTTCATCATATTTTTTAAGCATTTCTGCATAGTATCTTCGATTATAGAGACCTGTTAAATAATCATGACAATTGATAAAGTCAATTTCATCCCGTCTCTTTTTTGGTTCAGTAATATCTCTTGAAATACCTACCGCACCAACAACTTGTTCGTTTTCATCATAAATTGGTGATATAGAGGATTCAAAATATAGCATTTCCCCATCCACTTCAATTTGCCAGTCATAAATGTTTGCTTCACCACGAAGAGCTCTATCATATGCTATATCTTTATGATTTGCCTCTTCACCAAAGGCTTCCAAAACACTTTTTCCTATAAAATGTTCAGGTGTTTGATTGATCTTTTGAACACCTTTCCCATAAACAGAAACAAATCTTTTTTCTTTATTTATTTCAAAGATAATGTCAGCAGTTGAATCAATAAGTAACATCACACGTTGGTTCTCATATAACAACTCACGATGTGCTTGTTCATTTAAATTAAAATAATGTTTGGTTGTTTCTAGTGAATGATTCAATACATTTCTTATTTCAGTAAATCCTTTTTGGTTTTCAGTCGAGACTCTATAGTTTAAATCCTTATGGATATCAATTTGATTAATATCTTTTACGAGTAAATTAAAGGGGTTGAATATATATTTTTGATTTAAATAAATAAAGATAGTACCAATTGAAAAAATGATTACGGATAGCACTGTAAAAATGATAAATAATAAGATAGTTGAAGCATTATATTCTTGATTCGGCATAAATAGATATATTTGATATGAATCGTTAATAAATTGACTGAAGGCGATGATACCCTTTGTACCATCAAGCACATAATTTGATTGATAACCTGTTCCATCTAAATTATCTAAGTTGATATCTACCTCATCTATAGAAATAAGTTGAAGTGTTGCAATATTTAGGTTGGGATGTGCAATAATGTGTCCATTCTTATCGATAAGAAAAGCATAGCCTGTATTTCCTATTTTTTTATTTTCAACAAAATTCTGTATCGTAATGATGTCGATATCGGAGGCAATAACCCCAAGTAACTCATCATTTTCATCATAAATAGCCTTTGAGATCGTCACAATCATTTTATCTTCTGTAGCATTTAAAAATACTGGTGAAAATGCAACTTCATTCGTAGCTAGTGCACCTGTATACCATATACGACTTCTAAAATCGATTGAAGGTGGTGGTGTATATCCACTTGAGTTGGTCATTTCATTATCTTTTGATAAGTAATACATTGAAAACATTTCATCACTGTTGGAATTTACTTCAATTAAATAGTTGAGAAGTTCGGCATCACCATTCGTCTTAATATAGGAACCAACGGTTTCAACAACATGTGATGTGTCCATAAAGAAATTTTCAATTTCTATTTTCATATTACTACGCTCAAGTATAAGTTCATTGTATTGTTTATCGGATATAGTTTTGGATGAATAGGCATATAAAATGCCAAAAAACGATAGAAATACTATCAAAAATACGATTGTAGTTATAAGTTGTATTCTAGAAAAACGCTTCAAATTGAAAAACCTCCTAAAACTAAAAAAGCAGTGTCTGACCCTATACCATGTTATTATAACACTTCAAAAAATAAAAAAAGCAACGTAAGGACTTCTTAAGAATATTGTAAGTTATATATTAGATTTATACTACCAATGTGTGAAGATTCATTCAATTGCCGCTTGTACCAATAAAAAAAACAAGATAAAAATTGCTCTCTATCTTGTATCAGTGTTCTATATTATAAGTCTTTAATTTTTAGATCAATTGCCTTAGCTGCTTTCTTTCCTGCACCCATTGCTAGAATTACAGTTGCAGAGCCAGTAACAACATCCCCACCTGCATAAACCATTTCTTTGGATGTTTCTCCACTATCACCTAATGTGATGATACATCCTTGTCTTGTCGCATTTAAATCAGGGTTTGATTGAATGATTAATGGATTAGGAGTAGTACCAATTGCCATAATGACAGAGTCGACTTCGATGATGTGATTTGAGTTGATATCTTCAATGGGTCTTGCTCTACCAGATTCATCTGGTTCACCTAAAATCATATCCACACATCGAATTTTTTCAACAAATCCAAATTCATTTCCAATGATTTCCTTGGCATTCATTTGCATTTTAAAGATAATACCTTCTTCAATAGCATGATGAACTTCTTCTAACCTAGCTGGAAGCTCCTTCATCGATCTTCTATAAATAATATAGACTGTCTCTGCACCTAAACGCTTCGCTGCTCTTGCTGCATCGAGCGCGACATTACCTCCACCAATAACTGCAACTCTTTTTGCAAGCTGTATTGGAGTTTCGCTTGTTTTTTCATATGCCTTCATTAGATTTATTCTTGTTAAAAATTCATTTGCTGAATAAACGCCATTAAGCATTTCACCTGGTATACCTAAAAACTTTGGAAGACCTGCACCAGTCCCTAGAAAAACAGCTTTATATCCATTTTCGAATAATTCATCGATATAGATCGTTTGACCGATAATAACATTTGTATGTATTTGAACACCTTGAGACTTCAACATATCTACTTCTCTTTGAACAATATCTTTTGGTAGTCTAAATGCTGGTATACCATAGGTAAGTACTCCACCTGGTGTATGAAGTGCTTCAAAAATATCAACACTATAACCCATTTTGGATAGATCGTTTGCTGCAGATAATCCCGCTGGTCCTGAACCGATCACAGCTATCTTGATTTGATTAGGAATAATTTTCGTAGATTCTATTTTTTGATGCTCGTAATGGTAATCAGCAACAAATCGTTCAAGATTACCAATTGCTACAGATTCTCCTTTATTTGCTCTAACACAAAGTGCTTCACATTGTGTTTCTTGTGGACACACTCTTCCGCATACAGAAGGAAGTAAACTTGATTCTGAAATGATTTGATAGGCTTCTTCGATGTCTCCTTCAATAACTTTTTGGATAAATCTAGGAATATCAATACCTACAGGACATCCATTGACACAAGGCTTATGCTTACAATCTAAGCATCTTTTCGCTTCATCTTGTGCTTGTTCTAGAGTATAACCTAATGCAACTTCATCGAATGTTTGAATTCTTAATTGAGGATCTAATACAGGCATTACATTTTTTTCCTTAGCTAGATTAATCATTTAGATTCCTCCTTCAAACTAATACATACCTCTTGGTATTTTTTGGATTCAAAGGATTGATACATTTTGTTACGCATGATTGCTTCATCAAAATTGACTAAGTGCCCATCAAACTCAGGACCATCGACACAAGCAAACTTCATTTCATTACCAACTGATACACGACAACCACCGCACATACCTGTACCATCAACCATCACAGGATTCATTGAAACGATAGTTTTGATTTGATATTTTTTTGTAAGTTCACTTACATATTTCATCATTGGAAGTGGTCCAATCGCGTACACTTCATCATAGGTTTCTTTCTTTTCAAGCAAGTCTTTTAGGATATCAGTGACCCGACCTTGATTTTGATATGAACCATCATCAGTGACTAAAAAGGATTTTTCACTAATCTGTTTAAATTCATTTTCAAGAAAAACTAGATCCTTCGTTCTAAAGCCAATAATTGTATGAACTATCGTATTTTTTTCATATAATGCCTTTGCTATTGGGTATGCAATCGCACAGCCTACTCCTCCACCAATGACACATACCTTTTTTAAACCATCAAGCTTTGCTGGTTTTCCCATAGGTCCAGCAAAGTCTAAAATATAATCATTTTTTTTAAGTAAACTCAATTTTTTCGTAGTCGCTCCAACAACCTGAAAAATAACTGAGATTGTTCCATCAGTTTGGTTAGCCTCTGNNGTTAAAGGAATTCTTTCACCATTTTCTTCAACGCGCAGCATCACAAATTGACCAGGCTTTGCATGTCTTGTGATATCTGGAGCTTTAATTTTAAGTAGTGATACTGTTGGAGTTAAAGTTTGTTTGTCCGTAATTAGAAACATGTATATTCTCCCATCGTGTTTATACCTTTATTATATCATGCAAGGGACTCTCAAAATAAGCTTTTTTTAGATTACAAAAATAAAAAAAAAACTAAAAGTTTTGACTTTCAGTTTTGATTGCTAATAATCCTTTATCAGATATGGCATAGCTACCTCTTTCAATTCTTTGAAACCATCCATAATAGTTTTTTTGGAGAATAGATGCAACTTTTGGATTATTGGATAGTACTTTGATTTCCTTTAGTGATATTCCTGGATGATTATAAACGATTTGAAGTATTTCTAGCGCTTGTTCCTTATAAAAGGTAAGCTTTTTTCCCTTCATCCCACCAATATTTTCATTATTTTTTCTATTTTTAAACTCACTTTGCAATTTATACTTTGCCTGCTTATTTCTGCTTTTACTTAGGCTTAAATCATAGTCTTTTGCCTCTAGAAGAACTTCTACACCTTGACTTGATATAACAAGAAGTCCAATAGAAAGCCTTCTCAAAAGCAATAAAAAGGATTTGGTTTGGCTTTGATGACTCTTCATCGCACTTTTAGGAATTGCGATATAGACAAAGTCAGCAATTTTTTGTCTCTCTATTGCTTGATAAATTAATTTTAAGGTGATTGATGTCTTAAGTTCAACCGCAATCGATTCCTCTTTTTTCATCGCAAAACAATCGATTGCACCGATTTCACCCTTGACTTGATATCCTTGATTTTCGAGAAACTCCTTAACAGGTTGAAAAAGCTCTGTCTCTAGCATGACTAACCTCTATTTTGAATTGTGATATTCCTTTTGTTTTTCTTCCCAGATTATTCGATCTTCATCAGTTATCTTTCTAATGACCTTGCAGGGATTACCTGCAGCAACCACATCACTGGGTATATTTTTTGTAACTACAGAACCAGAGCCAATCACAGCACGATCACCAATGGTTACTCCTGGGTTAATCACAACATTTCCACCAACCCAAACGTCATTTCCAATCGTGACCTTTAATCCAAACTCAAGCTGAGTTCTTCTTACATTAGCATCAATTGGATGTCCTGCTGTATAGACAGAAACTCTAGGTCCAAACATGACATTATCTTTAATCTCAATTTCATTGACATCAAGGAATATACAGTCATGATTCGCATAAAAGTTTTCACCAATTGATATATGCTTTCCATAGTCTATATAGATGGGTGGTTGAATTTTAAAATTATTACCCGTCGATTTAAATATAGATTTAATTAAATCCTTTCGATATGCACGATCGTATTCTGTTGTCTTATTAAACTCATGCATTACTCTTTTCGCTTCTAGTGACATTTGTTTGAGTTCGATATCATCTGCAAGATAAAGTTTGCCATCAAGCATCTTTTTTTTTTCACTCATGGTCTCACCTTCCTTTGATTTATAGTTATATTATACCCTTCAAACCTAAAAGCGACAAATGATAAAAAGAAAAAGGTTAGTAGTAACCTCTTATTCTAAAGCAGATATTGTTGGATATGGCCAATCGATAATTCCACCCATGTCATAGACATGATGGTAGCCTAAATGCTTCATCACTTGTCTTGCATAGACGCTTCTAACACCACTTCTGCAATAGATGAGATAAGTTATGTTTTTGTCAGGACATAATGTCAATATGGATTCAAATATTTCTGTTACAGGAATTAAGACTGAGTTTTCAATATGCTCATTCAAGTATTCTTCTTTGGTTCTAACATCCAATAAAACAATGGAATCATCATGATCCATCATTTCCTTACCCTCTATAGATGTGATTACATAGCGATCATCTTTATATTCTGTTTTATTATTCATCATTAGTTCAACTCCTTGGTATGAAGTTTTTTTTTAATAAAAAATTCAATACAGGGTCGTATTGAACTAAATTTTTTATAGATGGTGAAGTTAGTAGGGATTGAACCTACGACCCCTTCCACGTCAAGGAAGTGCTCTCCCGCTGAGCTATAACTCCGACCAATTTCTATTATACATACTTTTAATCATATAATCAATGATTATATTACTTTGCTATTTTTCTCCAAGGACTTACATATCCTCCAGAGACGATAGAGACTTCGTTAGCAACGATGACTGCTTTACTATTGATGCCTTCGATTAAATCAATAATGGATTGTTTGTTCTTTCTATTAGCAAAGATCATTAAAACTACACGATCAGAATCCTTACCATGAGCATCTAAGCTTGTGACACCATGACCTGACTGTCTTAATACCTTAATAATATCTTCTGAAGCTTCTTTACTTGAGATGACATGAATTAAAATCTTACCTACTGCAACCTTGTTTTCGATGATTGAGCCTATGTAAACACCAATAGCAAAGCCTAAAGCATAGATAATTCCCTTGAGTGGAGCATTGGTCATACCCATGATGACGGTCGATGCTACGAATATCCATAAAAGAACCTCAAAGAAGGCTAAAATGCTTCCTGGTTTTTTATATCCCTTGCTGATTAAAATGATGCGCATCGTACCAATAGCGACTTCAATAATCTTCGAAAAAAAGATTAATGCTAGCTCCCATAGAGGTACAGATGTTAAAAAATTCCATATCGATTCAAACATGTTTCATCACCTCATATATTATAACATTAAGAATCTATAATACAAGGTTTATTCTAATGATTTTTTAAATCCGACGCAAGACCATTCTTCATCTAAACTAATATTAGCATTTGGGATTAATCCATCCTTTTTTGCAAAGATAAAAAAAGAATCACGATTGATATCATATCTTACTTTATTATTAGATTTTTTATAGGAAATCCACAATCTCGCATCATCATCCATGATGGATAATGCTTCTTGGATTCTAATCTCATACTCTTTTTTTGATTCAACAAATAAATGAATAAATTTGGGGTTCATTTGACTTTTGAAGTCAACAAAATCTTGATTTTGAACCATATCTTGATATTCTTTTGGTGCATATAAATAAACTCCTGGTGTACCAGGTTTTACTCTCATCTTTTTAAATACTAAAGCATCCATGATTAAACCTCCACTATCCACATTCTATCATGAAATATATAAAGAAATAAAAGTGATTAATGTTTATAGGTTAAAGTCTTTTCAGGATAGAAAAACTTAGTGATTGCTCCAATTGCAGTTGCTGCTTCTCCTAATGCTGTGACAATCATTCTAAGCTTACCTTCATAAAAAACACTATTTCCTACTGCATAAATACCTTTTCTTGAGGTTTGCATATTGGGCGATACCAAGATCGAGTTGTCTTTAACATCAACTGCCCATTGATCCATTTTAGATTTTACAGGACTGACTCCATAAAACACCAGGATAGCATCTGTTTGAATTGAAACAAGCTCCTTGGTTTCCATGTTTTCAACGATTAATGCCTTTGCACTTTCTACTCCAATGACATCTTTAGCAACAAAAGGAGTCATCACATTCAATCTCTTTCTAGCATCATCAACATTGTGTTGATGTGCTCTAAAATCGTGTCTGCGATGAATTAATGTTACAGATTTAGCGATATCGACTAATGTGAGTGCCCAGTCAACTGCCGAGTCTCCACCACCTAAAACAATGACATCTTTACCCTTGAATTGAGAAGTATCTTTTACAAAGTAAAAAATGTTATTCATCGCTTCTGCTTCAGTTATTTCAAGCTTTTTAGGGGCAAACATTCCACCACCATTAGCGAGTAAAATAGTCTTTGTAATAAATAAGCCTTGGTTGGTGTGAAGGACATAATGATCATCATGCTCTTCTACTCCAGTAGCTTGAGTATTCATATGGAGTGGTACTTCATTTTCGTATTCCTTATATTGCTCAAAAAGATTGTTTGCTAAGTCATTTGCGTTTATTCTTGCAAATCCTGGCATATCATAAATCGTTTTTTCTCTATATAGGGTAAGCTGTCCGCCATATTCTGAGGATGATTCAATAATTACTGCTTTTATTTTATTCATTGCTGCACATGTCGCTGCATATAAACCAGCTGGACCTGCCCCAATGATGACTAAATCATAGATCATAAATAACACCTATTCTTTCTTTGATGGTGATATGAGTTTACCACAAAAATGAGTGAATGTCGAGATACTTTGAACTTCAAAAAATCAAGAAAGTGTTTTCATTTTTTATATCTGATTTACTGATTACATTTTTTCTAAAATATGTAAGAAAAAAAGACCAAACGGTCTTTTACGTTCCTCTTAAACCAGGGTTTGATTCATAGTAATCGAGTTGATTTGCTATATCATTAACCTTCGCTTCAAAATACCATTCTATATTTCTTAAACCAAACTTAAGATTCATCTTTGCATTATCAACATCATCATTATAAAGTGCCTTTTGTACTTCATATAAAGTGCTAAATGCTTCATATGAGAACAAATGATTGTCTGGATTGATTAACTCTCTTAAATATCCTTCGTATTCTAATTGATATTCCTCAAACTTAAGGATTTTATCAACCAATGGATGTGGATAGTCTTCAACATTTAAAATCGCTTTATTCAAATTACCCCACTGATAGATATCAGCACCAACTGTCCAGTTGGAAAAGACTTGAGAGCCATCCCATCCTTGAGCTAAACCGTGATCATAATCATAAGGAATCATCATCCATTTGTTTTCTATATTGTTGTGATAAAGGTAATAGTTATTTCCCATTGCTCTATAATCATCTGGATTACCAAGTAAAACACCAACTGCTAAATACTTTAAAAACATGGACACATCAAAATTCGCTTCTATATAGTTTTTGAAATTCGATCCTGTTCTTTGATTGATTTCATAGATGAAATTGATTAATTCAGTATGATCATTGATTTTTTTATTGGTTTTTAAATCATATGCAGGTCGATAATTTAACGATTCATCCTTGATTCCTATCGCGTTTTGCGGATAGTTTAATCCTAGGTTTGCAGGACCAAATTGCTGCCATAACGATTTATATAGATTACCATTGGATTCTAGTTTATCTAGTCTTCTTTGGATGAAATCCTTGTCGATTGGCTCAAATATCGTATAAATGCCATAAAAATGTGTTGTATTACCTATTTGAATATAAAACTTTGCTAAGGTTGTATGAGCCGCGAATACACCCATTTGATTGAATAAATCCATGGAATACTTCTCAGTTAAGTAGGTAGCATCCTCATTGCGGTTAAATTTCATATCAAGTTCTTCAACCTCGAATACTTTTCTCTTATCATTTTGTGGATTAAAATCTGCGTTGAATTTCACCTTAAAATGTGAAAGATTAAGTGAACCATCATCATTTTGGATTCTAACTCTTGAAAGATTTCCTCTCGTTCTAAATCCAACTTCAGTAATCTCAAACTCACCCTCACTATCAGAATAAATCATGTTGGCATTCGCATAAAAATCAGTTCGATAATTACCATACTGATTATAATAAGCCTTCATTTTGCTATCTAAATTATTCCATTCACTTTGTGAAATGACAATCTTGATTGTTTTTTCAATCTCATCGTTAAAAAGACGATCAAAACCAATGACCTTAGCTTCTGGAAGTGGAACTGGATCTTTAGGTATAACTACATAGTCACAGGATGACAGTATGAGTAACATAAGGATAGATATAAGAATGACACTGATTTTTTTCATACTTTTCTCTTTTCTTGAACTGCTTTATATTAGATGATTGATTTCATTTGCACGATTTATTATATCATAATGCACGATAAAAAAGAAAAAGCCAAATCGGCTTTTTCAGTTTGAATGTTTATTTATTTTCACCATCTAAATTGACTTCAAACAGGATGCTTTCTAATACCTCGTTGGTTGCTAAGTCGTAGCTCACCATTTGACTATAAGAAAGTGTGTATATGACACCTTTATTATTACCAAATACATCAATATAGACTCCGCGGTCAATACCTGAATAATAGTTAAATTCATCTTGACTGATTACGATTGGATCACTAATGATATCATTAGGATCTGCTGCATCAAAATTGATATAGAAAACTAAGAATTGACTTACATAAGTATAATTCCAGGAACTATCATATTTCCAGCTCATCACTGGGAATGCAATGATATTATGCTTTGGAGATACAATCATCGCCTTTGGATTATAGGAAGCCTCAGAATATGAATAGGAATATATGCTATCTTCATCCACTGCACTTAAGATATAGGAATCTACTGCGTCTGATTCACTCTTTAATTCTGTTGTTCCACTAATCATAAATGCTGAAAGTCTAAGTCCATTGACCCATCCATTGGAATCTGCATTAAAGCCAAAGCCAATTAAATTCGTTTTTTCATCATTCCATACATGAAGATATGTAGAGAATCCTGGTTCCTTTTCGATTGAAATGATTTGTGGATTAGATGGATTTTCTAAATCGATTGTATAGAGAGGGTCTGTTTGTTCAAATGTAACAACAAAGCCTCTATTTCCACTAAATCTTACTGATTTTACTGTTTCGTTTTCTAATCCTAAGCCTTCAGTAATTGAACCTACAATATCAAGTTCATCAGTGGAACTATTTTCCTTTAAAATATGAAGTTCATTATGAATAGGACTCCAAGAGCTTGTTACGACTCTAAAATATCCATTATATTCATCCATCCAATATTGATCGCTAACATATCCGGATAATACTTTTTGACCTGCATAAGTAACTGTTGAGTTTTCAACATCTAAATTGTATTTAATAATTTGAGAATTTGTGCTGTATTGGCCAAATGAATAGGTGTAATAGGTTTGAACAGTATATAGTGAGTCTAAGGATGCATAAATCTCAGATACACTACCTAAAAATGCTTGTGAAGTCGTTTCAAAGGTTTCAATATTGAATCCTGTTAAAACTGTCATCCCTTGAATAGGTACACCATCAAAGTAATAAATATCGTTATAGCCTAGATAATTGGTGACTGTTACCCCATCTTCTGTTTTTCTAAACATTGGTCTTAATTCTTCTGTGTATAATGATTTATTTGAAATTAAGAATAATGAATTATCAATAAGTCTGTGCTCATAGAAGTTTGAATCAGTTTCTAATGTATATTCAAGTTCTAGTGTTTCCTTGTCATAGACTCTAATAGCACCAGTGAATGCAGTATACATATAATCGTAGAGACCTGATCCATCAATATATTCGTAAGGTCTATAGTCATA
>DDWO01000015.1 GCA_002345705.1 Acholeplasmataceae bacterium UBA2284
TAATGAATGATTCGAAAAGTGCAGTTGTTCGTGGCCCAATATCTAATCCCATCTCATCTTGAGGGATAGAGTCAATGTTTCTTACATTTTTTTCTGTATTTGGATCAAATGCTTTTCCTGTATAAACATCATCACCAAGCTCTATTTTACCATTAGCAATCTTTAACAATTCTTTCGCTAATTCAACTTTATCTTCTTCTAATAAACTCTTACCAACTTCATAGCCCATCGCCTTAAAGAAGGTGAATGCCATTCCGCCACCAATAATTACTTTATCAGCAATTTTTAATAGGTTTTGAATCACTTCAATTTTGTCTGAAACTTTAGCTCCACCCAATATTGCAACGAAAGGTCTTTGTGGGTTTTCTAAGGTTCCTCCAATGAAGTTAATTTCTTTTTCTAATAGGAAGCCAGCGACTGTTTCTTTAATGTTTGCTGCAATTCCTACGTTAGATGCTGCAGCACGATGTGCAGTACCGAATGCATCGTTAACAAATACATCACCAAGAGATGCCCAATATTTACCTAATTCAGGATTATTTTTACTCTCTTTATTACCATCTAAATCTTCAAATCTAGTGTTTTCAAACATAAGGACTTCTCCATCCTTAAGCTTTAAAACTGCATCCTCTAATTCCTTACCTCTTGTTACGGGAACAAAGGTAACCTTTTTAGCTAAATGCTCTGATAATCTTTTTGCTACAACCTCTAGGCTATTCTTTGCCTTGTCAGATTCATCTTTAACACGGCCTAGATGTGAGAAAACAATTGCTCTACCACCATTTTCTAATACATACTTAATGGTTGGAAGTGCTTCGACGATTCTATTTTCATCGCTAATTTCCCCATTTTTTAGTGGGACATTGAAATCCACTCTAATTAATACTTTTTTCCCCTTGACATCGATATCTCTAATTGTCTTTTTAGCCATCATTTAACCTCCTTGAATGATGTAATCGTTTATATTAAAACCGCTATTATTATAACACTATTTGTAAACATTTTCTATAAAATTAACGATGAAAGTGTTTTACTTTAGTATTTCTAATCTCTTCTAAATATCTTATTTGTTTCTTCAATGTTTTTAGTGTTATGTTTACATAAAGTTCGTGACCGCTGTAAAATATAATTTTTGTTTGTGAATTGCATTCTTCAATCTTAAAGACTGTAGAGTAATTGATCCAAATATTATCATAATCTCTAATTCTTTTTGTTGGTATGAGTAAAATGGTGTTTGAGATACATAAAGGTACTTTATGAGAGATTGAAAAATTCGCTTTTATAGCCTTTAAATATCCATCATAGGTAAATAGATGCTCTTGACATAATCTCTTGATATAGGCCAAGTTACTGCCTTTAATCTGCACATTCATTGTTTCTTGATAAATCATGCACCCTATGCTGTTATTAGTTATATATTCAATCATGATTTGATGAATAAAAAAAAGGCCAGATGGCCTTTTTAATATTATTCGACTTTCTTAGCAACTTTTTTAACCGGCTTATTGTCGTCTTCTAATAGAACTAAACGTTGTTCAGTTTCTGGATTGAAGAAATGGCATTTATTCATGTCAAAAGCAAGCTTCATCTTATCGCCAATGCGTACGCCTGTACGTGCATTAATTGATGCACAGCAGTTATTACCATTGATGGATGTGTAGATGTTGGTTTCAGAACCTAAAAGTTCTGCAACATCAACTGTGATATCTAATACAGCACCTGGGTAAGTATCCATAACAACTTGTTCATCATGAATATCTTCTGGACGAATACCAAGAATAACTTCTTTACCTACTAAACCGTTTTGTCTTAGGATCTCAAACTTGTCATCAGGAACCATAATTGTATGATCTCCAGCAACGAATTTTTGAGTCTTATCTACAACACCACGAACGAAGTTCATTGGAGGAGTTCCGATGAATCCAGCAACGAATAGATTATTTGGATAATCATAAATTTCCTTTGGTGCGCCAACTTGCATAATATAACCGTCTTTCATAACGACGATACGGCTTGCCATTGTCATCGCTTCAATCTGGTCATGGGTTACATAAATTGTAGTTGTTTCAATCTTATTATGAAGCTTAATTAATTCACCGCGCATTTGCACACGAAGCTTAGCATCAAGGTTTGATAGTGGTTCATCCATTAAGAATACCTTAGCATTACGAACGATTGCTCTACCTAAGGCAACACGTTGTCTTTGTCCACCTGATAATGCTTTTGGTTTACGCTTTAAATAAGGAACTAAACCTAAGATTTCTGCTGCTTCATTAACCTTTTCGTTAATGATATCCTTTGGCATTTTTCTTAATTTTAAACCGAACGCCATGTTATCATATACAGTCATGTGAGGATATAGCGCATAGGATTGGAACACCATCGCGATATTTCTATCTTTTGGTGCTTTATCATTTACGAGTTCTTCATCGATGTATAGTTCACCTGAAGTGATTTCTTCTAGACCTGCAATCATTCTTAGAGTAGTTGATTTACCACAACCTGATGGTCCAACAAATACGATAAATTCTTTGTCTCTGATGTCAAGATTGAAATCGAAGACGGCTTGTACACCATTTGGGTACACTTTATTAATATCTCTTAATTTTAAAGTAGCCATGTTTTTCTCCCTTTTTATTACATTATACGAACATTATAGCAATTCTATGGCATAAAAAAAATGTGCAATGTGCACACATTTTCATTTCATTAGATGATAGATTAAATATGCATCGCTAAATATTCTTACATCAAAGCCTGTTGTTTGATGAAATTTATCAAGTCGTTGAATTAAAGTGTTTCTATGAACATATAGTTTTTTAGCTGCCAAGCTCATATTTTGATTGGATTCAAGATATATTTTTATACTTTCTTGCATGACTGAATCATTTAAGTATTTACGAAAGATGAATTTTTTCATTTCCGAATCAACCTTATCTAATAAAGCCTTCAAAATCACTTTATCGTCTAAATAGACGTATTTATTAAAGGGAATTGATTGCAACTTTCTTTGAATAAAATCTTTATGTGTGTTTAAATCGAACTCATTATCAAATTGGAATGAGACATAAATACGAAGGTCTGATAGTGTGTCACTCATCATATTCAATATAATGTCCAAAAAGGAAACGTCTGTTTCCTGTTGGTAGTAAAGATGAATAGCTTTTTGTTCAGTTTCAATTTGATCAAAATTAATAAATTCTGAAAATATTGAAACGATCATTTGCTCATCGGATTTGATTTCATTTTTGCTTTCTATAATAAGATAACGTAACAATGTTTTTTACTCCTTCATCAAATCTTAGAATATAAAAGACCTAAGGTGCTAGATAATAAGAATAAAATGCTTTAATAACATCTAGTCCATGTGCATAAGTATATCCATTTTCAACTTGGTATTGAATTCCAATGATTTCATGATTCATATCAATCATGACACCACCATTACCAAAGTTATCAGATAATACACTCGTTTTTAAAAGGGTAAGTTCTTGCTCATCATTATATGAAACCTCAATAATCATTCCCATGGTTAACGCATTAATAATTCTTCTTTGATATCCAATCAGCATAACAGGTTGACCAGCAAGCGGTGGATAATCTGCAATTTCTAATACACCAAGTATGCGCTGCGAGTTTTTAGCAAAACGTATACCAGATAAACCGAGTTCTAGGGAGTCTCTTCTAGTAAATGCTCTATATGTTCTTCCTAGGTAATCAGATACCTCAATCGATAAAGTTTGTCCTTGATTAATACTTGTTAAATCATATGCTGTCATCACGTGATAATTTGCGCTGTCTTGATAAAAAATGACACCTGATCCATTTCTTGTCTCAAGCAGTAGCCCAAGAGATGAATACACCTTGACTTCAATCATAACACTTGCCACTGAAGAGGTTAATGTTACTCCATTGATAAAGGATTGAAAGTTTTCTAGTTGGCTAATATCACTTAATATATAATTATCGTATTGATTGGCTAATGCTCTATATTCTTCAGTATCCTCTTCAACAACAAAGAATGTGCATCCAGAAATAAAGAACGATAGTAAAATCAAAATGAATGTGAGCTTTCTCATGCTTCCTCACCTCCAATAGTAATGCCAACTGCCTCTAAAAATTCAAGAACTTTTTCTACTGGAATTGCAAAGGAAAACTGTGATGTATCACTTGAGTTTGTAAAATTACCTGCATAAACAATACCAGCCAATTGATAATTTTCATTCACTACAAGACTACCACTGCTTCCTGATTTGACTGGTGCGTCACTTACAAGCACATTAAAATTAACATTAATCACATCAGAATTACTACTATCGATTGTTATTGATGCATAATCCTTAACAACGCCTAAGGTAATGGCATTGATTTGAAAGCTAGGATAGCCTAACACTGCAAGCTTTGAATTGATTGGTGCATTTTCTGTAGATAAAGTAATGACCTCTAAAACGACAGAAGTTTTTCTAAATCGAACGACAGCTAAATCATAATCAGATGAAGATACTGTTTTTGTTGCACTATAGTCATTTCCATAGTAATCGCTGACTGTATAAGTAACACTTGATGATCCTGCATAATAAACGACATGGTTATTGGTTAGCACATAATAATAAAGTGCATCCTCCATAAAAATAACACCTGATCCAGTAGTAGAGCCAGTGGAACCAGTAACTGTTTTTTTAACAAGAACGACACTTTGAATTGTCTCTGTTGATATATAGTTAAAATAATCAATATAGGATTGATATACTTCTTTGTTTTCTTCTAAATGAACTTGGTAATCTTCCAAAAGGTCGTCATATGTTCTAACTGTTGCACAACCACTCAATGTGATTAGCATCATTAAAACAATGAAGAATGAGAAAATCTTTTTCATTAAGTAACACCTCTTAAGAATATTTTACGCTAAAAGGTATATAAAAAAAAGATATTTGCGAAATTCACACAAATATCTTTATTTTGTTTAATCTTTGATTAACCGATTGAGCCTTCCATTTCAAGCTTAATCAATTGATTTAGCTCGATTGCATACTCCATAGGTAACTCCTTGGCAAACGGTTCAATGAATCCCATAACAATCATTTCAGTTGCTTCAGCCTCTGTTAAACCTCTACTCATTAAGTAAAATAGTTGTTCCTCAGAAATTTTTGAAACGGTTGCTTCATGCTCTAGGAATACATCACTATTTCTTACACTGTTGTATGGAATAGTATCTGAATATGAGAAATCATCTAAGATAATCGTATCACATTCAACGTGTGCCTTTGCACCTTTAGCATTTTTACCGAAATCAACTTTACCACGGTAGTTTACCTTACCACCACCACGACTGATTGATTTAGAAATAATTGTAGATGTTGTATTTGGAGCGACATGAATCATTTTAGCTCCAGTATCCTGCCATTGTCCTTTACCAGCAAACGCAATTGAAATGGTTGTTCCCTTTGCTCTTTCACCAAGTAAAACACAGGATGGATATTTCATATTGACGTTACTTCCAATATTTCCATCGATCCATTCCATATGTCCATTTTCATAGACAAATGCTCTCTTTGTAACTAAGTTAATTACATTGGTAGACCAGTTTTGAATGGTTGTATAACGACATGTAGCATCCTTTAAAACGACGATTTCAACGATTGCAGCATGTAATGAGTCTTTTCTATAAACAGGTGCTGTACAGCCTTCTACATAGTTAACTTGAGCACCTTCATCAACAATGATTAGTGTTCTTTCAAACTGACCCATTTGATCAGAATTGATTCTGAAATAGGATTGAAGAGGCTTAGTTACCTTAACACCTTTTGGTACATAGATAAATGATCCACCACTCCATACTGCACTATTTAATGCAGCATATTTATTATCTGAAAATGGAATAATTGTTCCAAAATATTTCTTTACTAAATCTGGATAATCTCTAAGTGCTGTATCTGTGTCTACATAGATTACACCTAAATCTTCAAGTTCTTTAATTGTGTTATGGTAAACCACTTCACTTTCAAACTGAGTAGATACACCTGCTAAGAAATTTCTTTCAGCTTCAGGAATACCTAATTTTTCGAACGTATCCTTAATCGCTGTTGGTACTTCATCCCAGCTGGTTTCAGCACGATCACTCGCTCTTAAAAAATATGTAAATTCATCAAAATTGATAAATGACAAGTCTGGACCCCATGTAGGATTTTTTAATTCTAAGAATTTCTTGTAACTCTTTAAGCGGAAATCAAGCATCCATTGTGGCTCTGATTTTGCTTTACTAATTACTCTAATAATGTCTTCATTAAGACCTTTTCCTGTATCAAATACAGGCTTTGATTCTGTATGGAAACCAAATTGATAGTCTCCGATGATGGAGTCTATTTTCTTTTTGTTATCATCCATTTAATTCGTCCTCCTTTATTTTTAATATACCCTGCTCGGCAGCTTTCCAAGCAAGTGTTGCACACTTCACGCGTGCTGGAAATTGTGCTACACCCTGATAAACAACTGCATCACCCTTAAGAATTTCTGGATTGTAAGGATATCCCTTAATCAATTCATAAAATTCGTGAAGAATGGAAATTGATTCATCAAGTGTTTTATTCATGAGGGTTTCACTCATGACACTTGCACTTGAACAGCATATAGAACAACCTGTCCCTTGATGCAATATATGTGTGATTACATGATCTTGGACCTTAAGCTGAACAGTCATTTCATCCCCACAACTTGGGTTGTTTAAATGAACAGTCATGTAGCTGTTATCTGCTACAAATCCTTTGTTTTTAGGATTCTTATAATGTTCCATAATCACTTGTCTATATAAATGTTCGATATTCATGTCTACTCCTTAAAACGATAAAAAGAAATTTTTTGCAGCAATTATACTGCTTACGAATACATCACAATCTGTGATGTCATTATAAAGATGAAATGATGCACGTAATGTTGAATTTACACCTAAGAATTTACTGACAAGCTGTGCACAATGATGTCCTGCTCTAACACTCACTTTGTGTGTGTCTAGCATGGTTGCTATGTCATGTGGATGTACTCCATCGACGTTGAATGTAATGACTGGATTATCTGCACTTCTATTGTAGATTGTTATTCCTTCAACTTGACTTAGTTTATCTAAGGTATATTTGTGTAATGCTGCAGTGTGCTCATGGAGTTCTTCAAAGCCTATTGACTCGATATAACGAACAGCTGCTGCTAATCCTATTGCTCCACTAATCACAGGTGTTCCTGCTTCAAAACGAAGTGGTGTATCCTTCCAGGTTGCTTGATCTTTAGAAACTTCATCAGCCATCTCTCCACCATATTCAAATGGTTCAAGCGAATTGAGAAGCTCCTTTTTTCCATAAAGGACACCGACTCCTGAAGGTCCAAACATTTTGTGACCAGAAAAAGCGAGATAGTCAACACCTAGGTCTTTCACATCAACTTTCATATGTGGTACAGATTGTGCTGCATCTAAAATGACTGTAGCATTTTTTTGATGTGCAAGCTTTGTGATTTCCTTGATAGGTGTTAGATAACCCATGACATTAGAGACATGTGTAATAGCTACCACCCTAGTTTGATCACTAAGTACTGACTTAAAGTTTTCAATGGTAATTCTTCCCTCTTGAGATAGGGGAATGTAGATAAGCTTTGCGCCTGTCTTCTTCGCTGCCATCATCCATGGAAGTAATGATGAATGATGCTCAAGTTCACTCGTGATGATTTCATCACCAGGTTTTAGACTATCACGTAGTGCGTTTGCAACGAAATTAAGCGCTGAGGTTGTCCCTCTAGTGAAGATGACTTCTTCATCGTTTGCATTAATAAAATGCGCTACAGTTGCTCTTGCTTCTTCAAATAGTCTTGTTGCTTCGTATGCTAAATCGTAGGCTCCACGGTGTACATTTACCCCTAAAGACATATAATAGTGATCAATTTGATCAATCACTGATTTGACCTTTAGTGATGATGCTGCAGAGTCTAGATAGGTTAGCTTAGGTTGTTTTTGATAGACTGGGAAATCCTGTCTAATCTTTGATACAGATATCATATTCTTGAATTGACGACATGCACAAATCTTTCCTTGAGGGGTTCATCGTCGATTTCATCGACAATTGGGCGAATGAATCCAGTAATAATCAGTTTTTCTGCTTCTTTTTGGGTTAACCCTCTGCTTCTTAAATAGAATAATACGTCTTCTTGAATCTTGCCGATTGTAGCTCCATGTCCAGCCTTGACATCGTATTCATCGATGAGAAGGATTGGATTGACTTCAACACTAGCTGTATCAGATGTAATAATTCCCTTTAAGGTTTGGAACGCATTGGCATTCTTCATCCCCTTTTCAATTTTTTCTACGCCATTTAATACAATTTTACCATTTTTATTGGCGATTCCAATATTTGTCATGTCGCCATATGTATTTGGTGCATTGTGTGTGATATGAACGTCGATTGTTTGGTTGTTGTCAAATGATGATACTGCAACAGCTCTCATTTTGACTTCAGCACCTTCACCAGCTAAATTAACACTTAGCTTAGCGACGAGTATATCACTAACAAATCCACCGATAAGCTCTAATTTTGAATCTCTTTCAGCCTTGAAATTGTGTTCAAGAACTGCTTTTTTACTTGATAATTCGCTAACAAGCAAGTATTTAACGATGCTATTAGGCTTTGCTATCAAGTTAAATTTATAATTATTTTCATCTGTGTCATTGCTTGCAAGCTCTAAAATTATTTTAACGCTTGTATTTTCTAGGACAACAATTTCAAAGGATTCATTGTTGTCATCTGCTACTGTAATTTTGATGGGATCTTGGTACTGGGTATTTTTGGGAATTGTAAGTGTTTGATTTTGATATGTGAATCCCAAGGGTAATTTAGAGGTTACCTCGTGGTTTTTAATAACAATCGATTTCATTATTGTTCGCCTTCAACAAAATCAATTCCTAGTTCCTCTTTTACCCATTCATAGCCATTCTTATCAATCTTAGTAATTAATTCTTGTCCACCACTTAATACAATCTTGCCATCAATCATGATGTGTACATTTGTAGGTTTGATATGATCTAAAATACGTTGGTAATGGGTAATTAAAATACACCCGAAATCACTATTTACAAGACTGCTAACGTTTTCTCCAACAATCTTTAATGCGTCGACATCTAAACCAGAGTCGATTTCATCTAATATTGCAAATTTTGGCTTTAATACCTTCAATTGAAGAATTTCATTTCTTTTTCTTTCTCCACCACTAAAACCTTCGTTTAGGTAACGATGGGCAAGATCTGCTCTCATTTTGAGTTCTTCAACTATTTTTTCATATTTGATTGCGAATTCAAATAGACCTACTTCTTTCCCTGAAGTCGCTTTGAGTGCTTGACGCATAAAATCGCTATTGGTAACTCCTGGTACTTCTGCAGGATATTGCATTGCTAAAAAGAGACCAGCGCGTGCTCTTTCATCAACTTCCATTTCGAGAAGGTTTTTACCATCTAGAAATGCACTACCTTCTGTTACTTCATATTTTGGATGACCCATGAGCGCACTAGCAAGTGTAGACTTACCTGTACCATTAGGACCCATGATTGCGTGTACTTCGCCAGAATTAACTATTAAGTTAACTCCCTTTAGTATTTCTTTTCCTTCAATTCCGACGTGAAGGTTGTTAATTTCTAATTTTGCCATGATATGACCTCCTTGATTTTCCATAACTATTATATAACATTAGGGTGTTTATTGCTATTTATATGCTAATTTATAATTTTCGTTAAATCGGGAAACGTTTTCAATGAAAATATTATGTAAATTTACATGATTTTTCATTCAATATGTAATATAATATGATTGTAGTTAAGTTTCCTTTTCTAATAACGAAACTACACTTTATGTATTTTTCTCCCAAAAAATACTGCGTGAACCTCGCCTTGTATGAATATTGGACTGCCATCCACATATATTCTTACATAAAAGGTTAACTCCCAAATGCGGGCTTCTCTGAAGCTCGTTTTTTTATTTTAAAATAAAAACTTGACAAAAAGATAAAAAAGATTTATTCTTTATACTAATATATGATAAATCATATAAATGAGAAAAAGAGGTACTATATGAAATTAAGAAAACTCGTATTACTGCTTGCCTTTTTACTTTTACTCGTTTCTTGTACACCTAAAGAATCAGAAAAAGGTTCTTTCAAGGTTTCATTTGAGGTGGCTGGGGGGTCATTAGTCACTGAGCAAACCATCATCGATGGTGAAAAAGCAATTGAACCTGATGATCCAACAAGACTCACATTTATTTTTGACGGTTGGTATACAGATTTAAACTATACAACATTATTTGATTTTGACACTCCAATTACCTCAAGCATTAGGCTATATGCAAAATGGAGCCCTGATGTTGAGTTACAAATCGCATATTTGGATGCAGATGCTGCTGCAATTCAATTTCCTACGACTCCAATAACTCAATCTAAGCTGAATCTACCGATTAAAGGTGCAGTCAATGAATCGGGGATTACTTGGACTTCAAGCAATACTGCTGTAGTAAATCGTCATGGAATTGTTTTTCATCCAACAATGGGTGAAAATGATGTAACGGTCACATTAACAGCAAAACTAACCTACGGTTTGGAACAAAAATTCTATGATTTTGAGGTTGTTATTCCAGCAAAAACTGAAGTAACCATGGATGAATCTGTTGAGCTTCCTTTTACAAACTTAACTTCAGAATTTAGCGTTGCTGATGCAACTCTTACAACATATTTTGCTGATGATGGTGCACTACCCTATGTAGATTTCATAGAGTTTCTATCAATTCTTGAAGGTTTCTTATACTTTGATGACTTTGAATTCACAATCAATGGCGATATCGTAACCATTTATTACCAAGCAGAATATGATATCAAGGATGGTCAAGGTAATGTCATTGGAACAGAAACTGAAGATTATTATTTGACTATCAATTTTGAAGATAACACAGTCACAGTAGATACATTAAGCTTTTTTGAAGGATATATCTATGATACTGCTACAGATTATGGTGCTGGTATCACTTACTTAGAAACCTACTATGAGGAAGGAGTTCCTGTAACAATGGAATTCACACCTTATCGCTTTGATTTAGTTGTTCATCAGGATGGACTAGAGACTAAATACTTATTCCCATTCCATATAGCTAACCTATTATTTACTGGTGGTTCTTACTATAATGTTTACTACAATGGAAATGGTTATTCTGGGATTTATGCTTTCCCAGATACAGATGATCCAACAGGTGAAACAGAGGATGGTAGAGCGTATAACTCCATTAAGGTCAGTTCATTAAATGGTACTGATGTAGCACCAGACGTATTGGTGGCTACCTATGACATGTTTGTTTTTACACTAGATTACTTCTTCGGTCTAAAATCACAACGTGGTGTTGAGACCTATTACAACGTCTTATCTAGTACAAGAGATTCTTATATGACTGGTAAAACAAGAGACTTATCCAATGGAATCTTTAATGTAGTCAATAAAACATTAGATGATCTACATTCAAGCTATCACTTCCCTGGATATTATGAGGTTCCTTCATTTAAGTTGACGCTTCAAACAGTAGCTCAGGTCGGACCAACGGTAAGAAGCTGGTATGATGTTTTATTCACAGTACAAGACTTGTTCAATACAACCTATCAACAAAATTCTGGAACTCCACCAGATTACCGTTTCATTGATAACAATAAAACAGCAATTATTTTCCTAGATGGATTCTATACTGCAACAGTTGAAGATCCTGATGGAAATGATTCACACCGCTTTATGAGAGAAACAATGGACGCGATTATGCTAGAAAATAGAAATGTTGAAAATATCGTTGTTGACTTAAGCTATAATACTGGTGGTAATTTAGGTGCTTTAATTAGAGTCTTAGGATTTATGACTGAACAGCCTATTGAGATGAGCTACATGAATCCAACGGATAAATCCAATGTGACTTATTTTGCAGATGTTGATACAGTAGCCTATACAAATGTAAACTGGTTCTTTATTACATCTCGCGTAACATTCTCAGCAGCAAACCTAATGACTTCAATTGGTCAACATATGGGATTTGCTACCATCATAGGTACAAAATCAGGTGGTGGTGCTTCATCGATTATTCCAGTTGTATTACCTGATGGAACATTCTTTCATATGAGTAGTTTAAATGTTTTAAGCTATCGTGTTGGTAATGAAGTGGATGGATACGAATATTTCTCCATCGAAGATGGAATCACTCCAGATTATATTTTACCTGTAGCTGATACGCAAAATGCAGCTAAAATTATTGAAGTTATTAATCAGGCTAAATCTGGTAATTAAATTTAATTTAATAAATACAAAAAAAGCCAATCAGATTTTGATTGGCTTTATTTATTGATTACGTGAAAAATATCCACATTACTGCTACAAAGACTGCTATAACTAGTATGATTACAGGCAATAGCACAATAAATGCAGCAATAACCATAGCAAGAAAATCTCCCTTTTCAGGTGGATTTTCTGCAATATTCTTACGTGCTTGAGCACGCTTCGCTTCTTTTTCGGCTTCTGTCTCGTATCTTCTCATACTACTTCATATCTTTTGTTTTTTCGTAGAAGTGACAAGCTACATAGTGTCCCTTTGAAATTTCACGATATTCTGGAACAACCTTAGCACACTTCTCAACTGCAAGTGGACAACGTGTTCTAAACTTACATCCTGAAGGTGGGAAGATGTTCGATGGAATATCTCCTTCAAGTAGGATGCGTTCTTGCTTAATTTCATCAGTTGTTGGAATTGCTGATAATAATGCCTTTGTATATGGATGTAGAGGATTTGCATAGATTTCATCAGATGGCCCAAGTTCAACCATATTTCCTAAATACATAACCCCAATTCTATCACTAATATGCTTAATAACAGAAAGGTCATGAGAGATGAATAAATATGTTAAATCTTCTTGATCCTTCAACTCAACAAGTAGGTTGATAATCTGAGATTGAATCGACACGTCAAGTGCAGATACAGCTTCATCACAAACCACGAATTCAGGCTTTAGAGCTAATGCTCTAGCGATACCAATACGTTGTCTTTGTCCACCAGAAAACTGATGAGGGAAACGGTGTAGCATGTATCCATCAAGTCCGCATTTTGCCATGGTTTCCAAAACATACGTTTCTAATTCCTTAGAACCCTTTGGATACATTCCATGTTCAACAACAGCTTCACCAATAATTTGGCCAACAGTCATTCTTGAATCAAGTGATGAGTAAGGATCCTGGAAAATGATTTGTAGTTTTCTTCTAAGTTGTCTCATTTCTTCTTGATCTAAACGGGATAGGTTAATACCTGTTTCGCGGTTCTTTTCAAGCTTATCTTGATACTTAGAATCTAATGTACGTTCAGTAATTGGTAATGTTTTTTTACCTTTAAATCCACGAATAACATCAAATATTTTCTTAACTTCAGCTGAGAACTTAGCATCTTCCTTACCTTCTAATCCAGCGAAAATAACGCTGTTATGTCCGTGTAATTCAGTAGCCTTTAATAGTAATTCGCTGATTTCTTCAATATTTTCTTCAAGAATTAAAGATCCAACAGTTCTAGATGCTTCTCTAAGCTGACGTGATGCTTCTTTCTTTTGTTCTCTTGAATGGTGTTGAAGTGTTTCTAATTTTGCAACCTTTTGATCATAAGATTTGTCAACCATTTCCTTGCTCTTTTCAATTTGAGAAAGTTCTTCTTTTAATTGAATCACTTCAAGGTCATATTTTTCACTTCTCTTATAGCATTCGATTGCACGATGCTGATATTTTGGTAATTTTTTAATTTCACTTACAATATACTGCAGGTCCATATCTTCTAATCTAGAACCAAAGTATACAGCACTTCCACTTGTAGGTGGATAAAGCTGAAGAATAATACGACCTAGTGTTGACTTACCACAACCTGATTCACCTACAAGACCAAAAGTTTCGCCTTTATAGATTTCAAGTGATATATCTTCTACAGCACGTACATAAATTTGTTTCTTATTAAAAAATGTATTACGCTTTAGAGGAAAGAATTTTTTAAGCTTTCTTATCTCTAATAGTTTTTCTTTTTTACTATAGCTATTCTTTGCCATTGCTGCGCACCCCACTTTCTGGATAGAAACAACGGATAGCATGGTTTTCTTCCACTTGAATTAGTTCTGGCTCTTCTACCTTGCACTTATCAGTTGCATATTTACAACGTGGAGCAAATTTACAACCAACTGGTAAATCCAGTGGATGTGGAACAGTACCAGGAATAACCTCTAGTTTCTTTCCTTTTTCATCAGATAGTCTTGGAATAGAATTCATTAAGCCTTCTGTATATGGATGTGAGTATTTAGCTTTTCCAGAGAAAATCATTTTTGCTGAAGCATTTTCAACGACTTGTCCTGAATACATAACAGCAACATCGTCAGCCATTTCATTGATAACTCCAAGGTCATGGGTAACGAAGATAATAGAAGTTCCTAATTCAGTCTTTAGATCATTCATTAGCTTTAAAATCTGAGCTTGAATGGTCACATCAAGAGCTGTTGTAGGTTCATCTGCAATTAATAATTTAGGACGACAAGCAAGCGCCATTGCAATCATCACACGTTGACTCATACCACCTGATAGCTGGAATGAATACGCATTAGCTATCTTATCTGGGTTAGAAATACCAACCGATTTTAGTAGCTGAACTGTTCTTTCGTGAGCTTGTTTTTTATCTAAATCTTGGTGTAGCATCAATACTTCACTAATTTGTCTTGTAACGGTTAAAACAGGGTTTAAACTGGTCATTGGTTCCTGGAAAATGACTGATATTTCATTTCCGCGGATTTTTCTCATATCTGCATTATCTAATTCAGATATTTTTTCACCATCAAACCAAATTTCACCTTCATGAATCTTTTGATTGTGTTCAAAGAGCTTTAAAATGCTCATCGCTGTTACGCTCTTACCACTACCAGATTCACCTACAATACCAAGTGTCTTACCGTTTTTTACAGTTAATGATACACCGTTAACTGCTTTAATTAAACCTCTTTTTGTAGCAAAATAGGTATGTAAATTTCTAATTTCTAATAAGTTTCCTTTTTCCATGTTCATACCTCCTATCGCTCTGCATTCTTAGGATCCATTGCATCACGCAATGCATCACCAACTAAGTTTATACTTAACGCAGCAATGATAATCGCTAAGCCTGGTAAAATCCAACGCCACCAATAAATTCTAATTACGTTAACATCCTGAGCAGCAGTCAAAATATTACCCCATGATGGACTTGGTTTTTGTACACCGAATCCTAAGAAGGATAATCCAGCTTCGGTTAGAAGCGAGCCTGCATATCCAAGAGTTGCGTTAACGATAACAATACTGATAACAGCTGGGAAAATGTGTCTCCAAATAATGTGTTTTTGTTTAATACCTAAAGCCTTCGCTGCTAATACATAATCTCTTTCTCTTTCAGAAAGGATTTGACCACGGATCAATCTTGCTAGACCAGTCCAGGAGAGAACCCCTAGAATAACCATGATCATTAACATACGTTGAACTTCAGTTGTAGCACCACCTAGAAGTAATGCTGATAGTGTGATTGCGAATGGAAGGAATGGGAACGATGATATAATTTCAGCAAATCTCATGAGTAAATTATCGATTCTTCCGCCAAAATAACCAGCAGTTAATCCAACAGTTACACCGATAACAAGTGAAATTAATACTGCAACTGCACCAACTGTTAAGGTAATCTTACCGCCATGAATTAATTGAACGATAAAATCTCTTCCTTGTTCATCAGTACCTAACATATATCCCTTTAATCCAAATGTAGTGACACTACCATCTTCATGTACAATAAAGTTTTGATGTGTATCAATAAATATTTCTCTAATATTCGATAAATTGCTTGGTACATTTGTCTGACCTAATTGATTATCTCCCCAAGCATAAACTTCACCATCATTTGTTAGTACGGCAACATGGTCATAACCAACCCCAAGTTGCTTAATATTTGTTTTTGCTGCATCTGGAATATATTGGTCATGAAGACCAAAACTCGTAGCTCCCCAAACATATAGATTACCATTTGTATCGACTGCAAAGGCGTTATAAATAGTTAATCCGATTTGAGCAACTTGAACAGAGCCATTTTGTAATGCTGGTGGTAAAGTAGCTACAACATCACTACTAACACCAATTAAACGAACTGTTCCATCCTCAAGAAGCACAAGTGCATTGTTAAAGTTAGAAACAACATCCACTGCTTTAATAACAGTTACTTCATCTTCTTCGTAAAAATAGTATGGTGCACGGTTCATAACGTCACCAACATTATTTGCTCCAACGCCCCAAATATAGACAGCGCCAGACTCAGTAATTGCTAGTGTACGTTCAATACCACCCTTGATATAAATGATAGGGTCAGCTTGAAAGTTAGCTACGAAACGATCATGTATTTGTGCTTGAAATTGGTGATTATAACCCCAAAGATAGATTTCACCTTGGTCATCTACAGCAATCATATGCTGTGAACCAGCTGAAACGTCAACTATATTTTTAGTTTTAACTACCGCTGGAACATCTAATATTCCACGGTATTTAGCACCCCATACAAAGACGTTACCATCTTCAGATAAACCAATTGAGTTTGCATTTCCTGATTCAATTTCAACAATTCCCTCTTTAATTAATTGCTTTGGTACATTTAAATATTGATAATTAGGAGGTAAATTACGGTGAAATGTGTTTGTATAATACAAATTCAATGGAACAAATAGTGATAAACCGAATGAAAATAGGAAAATTGAAATAAATCCTATAATACCGATAACCGCTAATTTATTTTTGATAAATCTTCTTGCGATAACTTTCCCTGGAGAAAGTAATGCTTCTTCTTTGTAAACATCGATTGGTTCTTTATTAGGAAGAAATAGTCTCTTGAATAAATCGACGATTGACTTTAGTATTCTTTTAAGTGTTGTCATGATTTATCCTCCTATTCCAACTTAACGCGTGGATCGACTAATGCATAGCTAATATCCATAACGATATTTGCAACTAGTGCCAACACTGCGTAAAACATATTCAATACTAGAACCAAGTTATAGTCATTTACACGTAGTGAACGAATAAGTACTGTTCCGATTCCGTTCCATACAAATATTTGTTCTGTAATAGCTGATCCACCGAATAATCCTACGATTGAAAAAGATAGGATTGTAACAACAGGGATTAACGCATTACGGAAAGCATGTGAATAAATAACAACCTTTTCTCTAAGTCCTTTTGATCTAGCTGTACGAATATAGTCTTTGCTTAATGCTTCTAGCATGGATCCACGAACATATCGTATCGTACCAGCAAGCGCACCAAGAGTAAGGGTAGCAACCGGTAATACTAGATGTTGTAGAAATTTGCCGTAATAAGCAGGACTACCTGGATTTTCATATGGCATACCACCAGATGGTAACCAACCCAAGTTAAGAGCAAATATGAAAATCAATGTTAAGCCAATGAAAAATGTAGGCATCGATATACCAACTAGTGAGAAGATTTGCCATCCACGGTCGTGGAATGAATCCTTCTTGACTGCTGATTTAATACCCACTGGAATTGAAATTAAGAAAGCTAAAGAAATTGAGAATATATTAATAATAATACTGTTACGAAGTGGTTCTTTCAAAACCTCGTTAACACTGAGTTGGTAATTCGAGGAATAACCGAAATCTCCTGTAATCATATTGCCCATCCATACAAAGTATTGTATGAATATCGGTTTGTCTAATCCTAGTTTAATCTTAGCAGCTTCATAAAGTTGTGCATAGACTTCAGGATCTTGAATCGATCCAGGTGGAATCATGTAACGAACAGGATCTCCTGGCATCAATTTCATTATGGTAAATAGCATAATTGAAATGATGATGACTACTGGTAATAGAGAAAGCAGTCTTCTTAGTAAAAACTTGAGCATGTTGCCTCCTTTTCCGAAAAGTAAGGAGAGCGTATAAAACCTACTCTCCTCATTTTCAAGTTCTAATTAAATTTTTGTTTTGTCAGGTATTATCCTTCGAAATACATGTCGTTAATTTGTGCAGCCCAGTTCCAGAATGGAGTAGTTTCTACACCCTTTAACTTAGCATCAAATACGTCATAGTATTGGTTAGAATATAGAGGTACGTTTGGAATTAACTTGTTCCAACGAAGTTGATATTCTTTCCATAAAGCTAGATAAGTAACTGTGTCACCAGGAGTAACAGTACGTAAAGCTGTTGTTAACTCATCAAGAGTCTTTTCGCCAGCTGCTAATGGAGCCGCAGGATTAGCTACTGAATCTTCTAATTGGTGAGCATTGTACCAAGTTCCTAGCCAATCTGAATGCCATGAGTAGTATGGGTCATAAGCTACAGAGAAGTTAGTTGCTAAGTTGAAGATATGATACTTCTTATCAGCAAGTTCTAATTCATATGAATAGTAGTAATGATCAAGTAAAGTAGCGAAGTCACCGATAGTGATATCATACTTAATACCAGCAAGTTGCATGTTAATTTCATACTTAGCTTGTAGTGAAGTTGTTACTTCATTATTTTCAGTACCGAAATGTCTGATTTCTAGTACTTCACCAGCTGCATTATGACGGAAGTAATTGCTTCCTGCAGTTGCTAATGCTGGGTTAAATGGAGTTGTACCATTGGATTCAAACTTGTAATCTGATTGATCAAGAGCAGCGTTAGCTTGAGTAATTGAGAATGCATACTTGTTAATGTTTGCATCGACCCAATCTTCTGATTGAACATACATCCATTGTGCAAGACCGTATTCTGAATAAGTAATTGAACCATAACCATCAAGAACTACGTCTGTTACATATTGACGATCAGTTAGATAAGCAATAGCTTGACGCACTTTGTAATCCATAGTTGGACCAAAATGAGCTTGCATAGCAACTAGACCATAACCATTACGTGAATAGTATTGAGTAGCTGTAGATGCAGCAGCTTGAGCAGCTTGAATCTTAGAACCTTCAATAACACCAGTAACTAGATCGATTTCGCCAGAGATAACTAGGTCAACGTCTAATGTTTGGTTAACGCGTTTGATAATAATGTTTTGGATTGTTGGAGTCTTACCAGCATAGTTACCCTTGAAGTTGTCATTCTTAACTAATGTAACAACTTGGTTTACGAAGCTTACAAATTTGTAAGGTCCAGAAGTAACTGTTGGAGCATAACGATATCCACCAATCTTAGCAACGTCTGCTAATAAAGCAAAGTTACCAGCACCAACTTTAGCGCCATCAGCGTTAGAGTCGATTGTAGTTCCAGCAGGAGCTAATACATGCATTGGCATTGGGCCGAATGATGCATAAAGTGTTTCATAGTAATAAGGAAGCTTAGTTCCAGAGATTGTAACTGAGAAGCTATAGTCTCCAAGAAGTTTGACGCCCTTAAATCTTACGTCAGCTGAAGTAGTTCCAGCACGGTAGTCTGCATAACCAACTAATGAGTCACCAGCTGAAGATGATGCACCAGCAGATACCCATTCTTTTGAAGCTGACATTAGAATAGCAAATACGTAGTCGCTAGCCTTGATTGGCTGATCATCAGACCATAATAGATCTTCATGAAGTACGAACGTATATGTCTTGTCTCCAGTAGTTGTGTCAGTTGCTGTAGCCACTGTCTTAACAACTGTTTCGTTAAGAACAACTTCACCTAGTGGTGTAGTAGCGTAAGTACCATAACTAAATATAAGGTCTCTTACCCAGACATCATAAGCACTGTTACCAAAACCAGCCATGAAGTTACCACTGATTTCTGGTGAACCGACAACTAGTGTTTGTTCTTCAGCAGGTGTTGGATCGCCGCAGGCAACAAGGACAAGAACTGTGACAAGTGCAACGACTAATGTTAATGCACTTTTTACAAATTTTTTCATTCAGTTTCCTCCTAAAATTTCTCTTTCTTCTTACACTTCTTGTTTGAGTGTTTCCTTAATTATATATTTAAGCCCTATTCTTGTCAATACTTTTTTTCATTTGTAAACGTTTACAGAAAGAAACGCATTGATTTTCATCTTTTATATTTAATATAAAGATTTTCGATTTTCATAAAAATACGGTGTTTTATAGCATATTTGCCCTATTAATTAAAATATTTATATATTAATCATCAATTATATAGTCGCTAATCAAAATGTCGTTTTCATAAATAAGTAAAGAAAAAAAAGGCGCTATACGCCTTTTCCTAAGTTTTATTTACATATTACTTACTTATTAAACCTCAGTGGTGTAGTCCATTGCTGCATATCTCTTGTACATTGACCATCTTCTCTTCGCATCAAATAGGTTCTTATCAAGTAGTTCTTGAGCATGATCAGGATTGATTTGAGCAAGTTGTGAGTATCTGGATTCGCTAAGTAGATAATCATGGTACTTATCCCAAACTGGTTGTTTAGAATCAATGATGAAAGGATTCTTTCCTTCTAATTCTCTTCTTGGGTCGAATCTAAATGTTGGCCAGTAGCCACATTCAGTTGCAAGTTTAGCTTGTGCAAATGTATTCGTTAATCCACCCTTGATACCATGTTCGATACATGGTGCATACGCGATAATAATGGAAGGACCTTCAAAACTTTCAGCTTCTTTAAATGCTCTTAATACTTGTGCAGGAGATGCTCCGTGTGAGATTTGGGCAACATAAACGTGTCCATAGCTCATCGCGATTGCAGCTAAATCCTTCTTCTTAGTTCCTTTACCAGCTGCTGTAAATTTAGCAATTGATCCAGTAGGAGCAGATTTAGAAGACTGTCCACCAGTGTTTGAATAAACTTCAGTGTCTAATACTAAAATGTTAACATCTTCATTATTTGCAATGACATGGTCAATACCACCATATCCAATATCATAAGCCCAACCATCGCCACCCATGATCCATTGCGAAACCTTCGCGAAGTAATCTTTTAGGCTTAGAAGTTCTTTAGCATATGGTGCATCAATCTTTTCAAGTGTTGGAACCATTTCTAGTTTTAGCTTTCTTGTTTCAATTGAACTCTTTCTATTTAAAATCCATTGTTCTGATAATGTCTTTAATGCTTCAGGCATTTCTGACATGTGATTAGCTAATAATGTTTGTACTCTATCTCTCATGGTTTCATAAGCGATTCTCATACCAAAACCAAATTCTGCGTTATCTTCAAATAATGAGTTAGCCCAAGCTGGACCAAAACCATCAGGATTTGTAGTATAAGGAGTTGATGGGAAGGATGCTCCATAAATGGATGTACAACCAGTTGCATTCGCAAATACCATGTGATCGCCGTATAGCTGTGTTAATGCCTTGATATAAGGAGTTTCACCACAACCTGCACATGCACCTGAGAATTCGAATAAAGGCTGGTTAAAGCTTAAATTCTTAGGGTTGTCAACGCCTAAATCTTTATACGTTACTTCATTAAAGAAGTAGTCAGCAGTTTGTTGTGCGCCTTTAGCAAGTTCGTCTCCGATTGGTACCATAGCTAGTGACTTCGTTGGTGTTGGACACACTTGAACACAAACACCACACTCTGTACAATCTAGAGTAGATACTTGAATAGTGAACTTAAGACCTTCCATACCCTTACCTTTTGCATCTAATAGTTTAGCACCTTCAGGAGCGTTAGCAACTTCAGTACCATCAGCTAAGAATGCACGGATAACAGCATGTGGACAAGCAAATACGCATTGATTACATTGAATACAGTTTTCAGCTCTCCACTCAGGAACAAAGTTAGCAATACCACGTTTTTCATAAGCGGTTGTGCCATTTTCCATATGAGCATCTTCATATCCTAGGAATGCAGATACAGGTAGTGAATCCCCTTCAATAGAGTTCACGATATCAGCAATTTTTCTAACAAAGTCTGGACGATCTGATGTTTCAGCAGCAACTTCATCTTGTAATAAAGCCCAATCTGTTGGAACTTTAATTTCTACTAAATTCTTATAGCCTGCATCGATTGCAGCATTGTTTAATTCAACAATTGCTTCACCCTTACGACCATAAGTTTTTTCAGCATATTCCTTCATGTATTTATTTGCATCATCAGCATTCATCAAACCATCATTAAGCTTAAAGAATGCAGATTGCATAATTGTATTAATTCTTCTACCTAAGCCAATTTCATAAGCTAGGTCAACCGCATTGATAATAAAGAATTTTGCCTTCTTTAATGCTAATTGGCGTTTCACTTTATTTGGAAGTAGTGTTGATATATCCTCAGGTTTTGATGTTGTATTGAGTAGGAATGTTCCACCTTCTCTTAAGCCCTTTAACATATCGTATTTTGTTAGATATGTGTCTGTTGAACATGAAACAAATTGTGGATAATTGACTAAATATGTTGAACGAATAGGTTTCTTTGAGAAACGTAGGTGCATACGCGTTACACCACCAGCTTTTTTAGAGTCATACGACGCATAAGCTTGTGAATATAATGTTGTGTGGTCACCAACGATCTTCGTAATGTTCTTACAAGCACCTACGGTACCATCAGAACCTAGACCAAAGAATAATAATTCTGTTGAATCCTTATCACTAATTTCTTTTGTAGTGTCAATTGGAAGTGATGTATGTGTAACATCATCATTAATACCAACTGTGAAATGATTCTTTTGAGGACCAAACATATTTTCATATACGGATAATACTAATGCTGGAGTTGTATCTTTTGAAGATAAACCATAACGACCACCTAAAATAAGAGGTTGTTTTTCTTTACCATAATAAATAGATTGTACATCTAGGAATAATGGGTCTCCTGTTGCTCCTGCTTCAAGTGTTCTGTCAAGCACTGTAATTCTTTCAACAGTCTTTGGCATTGCCTTCATGAAATATTCAGCACTGAAAGGGCGGTAAAGGTGGACTGATAATAATCCGACTTTTTTACCTTGATCCATTAAATAATC
>DDWO01000024.1 GCA_002345705.1 Acholeplasmataceae bacterium UBA2284
TCCATAATGTCACCAAAGGAATATGTTGGTGCAATCATGGAAATTTCACAAAAGAAACGTGGAATTTTCGGAGATATGAAGTATGTTGATTCTAATCGAGTTCATATCACCTATGAATTACCACTATCCGAAATTGTTTACGATTTCTTCGATAAATTGAAGTCATCAACTAAGGGTTATGCATCATTTGACTATGAGATGGCAGGATATAAAACCTCAAATCTTCAAAAGATGGATATTATGTTAAACGGTGAAGTCGTCGATGCACTTTCAACTATCGTTCATAGAGAATTTGCATATGGACGTGGTAAGATTATATGTGAAAAAATGGCTCAATTAATACCAAGACAAATGTTTGAAATACCAATTCAAGCAGCACTTGGAAATAAGATTATTGCTAGATCAACAATCAAAGCGATGCGTAAGGATGTCCTTGCTAAATGCTATGGTGGAGATATTAGTAGAAAGAAAAAACTTCTTTCTAAACAAAAAGAAGGAAAGAAAAAGATGAAGTCTTTAGGTCGTGTTGACGTACCTCAAGAAGCATTTATGGCAATCCTATCCAATAGCGACGACTAAGATCGTCGCTATTTCTGTATTATGTAAACCATTTATGGTATAATGAATATAAGGACGTGATTCCATTTGAAGGGTTTATATATCCATATACCATTTTGTGAATCGATTTGTCACTACTGTGATTTTGTCAAAAGAGTTCCTAGAAATCAGGAAATGATTGACACATACATTGGTGCATTAATCAATGAAATCTCATCTTATCGAGATCATTTTTCCACAATTGAAACGATATATATTGGTGGTGGTACACCATCGATGCTATCAGTTGATCAATTTAAAAGATTATTTGATTCCCTTATTGATATCAAACCATTAGAATATACCGTGGAGGTCAACCCAGAATCTTATACGGATGAAAAGGGTGAACTCTTTAAGAAATACGGGATTAATAGAATCAGCTTAGGTGTTCAAACATTCAATCCAACTCTTTTAAATTATTTAAATAGAAAGCATACGAATGAGCATGTTATCCATGTTGTCAATCATTTAAAAAGCATTGGCATTCCATATATTTCTGTCGATTTAATCTATTCAATTCCAGGACAAACATTAAATGATTTAAGAATAGACTTAGAATATATTAAAAAATTAGATATAACTCACGTGTCTTGTTACTCCTTGATATTGGAAGAAAAGACCTATTTTTACCATCAATATTTAAGAGGCAAATTTGAAACAATGGATGAAGATACAGAAGCAACCATGTATCAAATTGTGATGGATGAATTAAAAAATCAAGGATTTGAACATTATGAAATATCCAATTATGCAAAGAATCAACATTACTCAAAGCATAACTTATTATATTGGACTTTAGGTGAATATATTGGAGTTGGACTTGGAGCTCATGGCTTAGTTGGGAATAAAAGAACATACAATCATAAAGCACTCCCTAAATATTTAGTGAGTCCATTAGATCGAGCTGAGATTCAATCTCCTGAATCATTATTGCAGGATGAACTCATCTTTGGATTAAGAAAAATTGAAGGTGTTTCCATATCTGAATTAGAAGAAAAATATAGTTTTAAATTGCTAGAGAAATATCCTAGTTTAAAGGAAAAAATGGAAATAGGATTGGTAAAGATTGATGAAGGAAGACTAAAGCTTACTGATAAAGGAATCTTTTTAGGTAATCAAGTCTTTATGGTATTTATATGAAATACTTACTAAAAGATTTCGAGTACTATTTAAAAAATGAAAAAGGATCTAGCAAGAATACAATCAACTCATACTTAACAGATTTAAATCAGTATAGTGTATTTTTAGAGAAATACCATTCAATTACAAAACCGAAATTTATCGATAAAAGTCATATTGAAGGCTTTATTCGGAGCATGAAAAAAACTGTTTCATCCAAAAGCCTAGCGAGAAAATTGACAGCAATCAAGAGCTTTCATCATTTCTTACTTATAGAAAAAGAGGTTGAAGCAGATGTTGCAAAAGGATTTGCAGCACCAAAGGTAGAAAAGAGTTTACCTCAGGTGCTATCTGTTGATGAAGTCGTTTCTATTCTTGATCAAGTCGATAAAACGAAGCCTCTTGGTTTAAGAAATATTGCACTTTTAGAATTGATATATGGGTCTGGTTTACGAGTGTCTGAATTATTAGATATAAAAATGGAAGATATTCATTTAAACCAAGGCTATATTATGGTGCGAGGTAAGGGATCGAAGGAACGTATGGTTCCAATATCAGATATGTCAACAGTAGCCCTAAGAAACTATATTGTTAAGGGAAGAGAACAGCTACTCACTGAACAAAAGTCATCATTCTTATTTGTTAATCAGTCTGGTAGTAGACTCTCTAGACAAGGATTTTTTAAACTCTTGAAGAAGCTAGCTCATGATGCTGGTGTACAAACAGATTGTTCACCACATACATTAAGACATTCATTTGCTACGCATTTGTTAGAAAATGGCATGGATTTAAGAACGTTACAATCTCTATTGGGACATGAAGATATATCAACTACACAGATATATACTCATATCAGTCAAAAGAGAATTAAAGAAATATATAAAACAGCGCATCCGCGTGCAAAGGAGGATTCAAATGTATAATCGCGTATTTTTAATTGTATTAGATAGTCTAGGAATTGGTGAGGCACCTGATGCAAAACTATATAATGATCAAGGAGCTAACACCATTGGTCACATTGCACAAAAAATGGATTTGAAAATTCCAAACATGAAGTCTTTAGGTTATGGAAATATAGCACCTATAAGAGGTGTCGAGCCAGTCAAGCATCCTAAAGCATTCTATACGAAAATGCAAGAGGCTTCACACGGAAAAGATACAATGACAGGCCATTGGGAAATGATGGGTATGCATATAACCAAACCCTTCCAAACATTTACCGATAGAGGTTTTCCTAAGGAATTAATAACTGAACTCGAAAGAAAAACAGGTAGAAAAACTATTGGAAATTACTCTGCATCAGGTACTGAAATACTTGTAGAACTTGGTGAAGAGCATATGAAGACAGGTGCGATGATTGTATACACTTCAGCGGATTCGGTTCTACAAATAGCGATGCATGAGGATATTATTCCGATCAAGGAACAATATAGAATTTGTGAAATTGCTAGAGAAATCACCATGAAGCCTGAATGGAAGGTAGGACGTGTTATTGCTAGACCATTCATTGGTAAAGACAAAAATAGCTTTGTACGTACATCAAATCGTCACGATTATGCACTAAAACCACATGAAAAAACATCGCTTAATTTCTTAAGTGAAGCAGGATATGACGTCATTGCTTTAGGTAAAATTAATGATATTTTTGACGGATATGGCATTACTGAACATAGTAAAACAAAATCAAATGATGATGGAATGATGCAAGTGATTGAACTTGCTAATAAAGATTTTAATGGCTTATGCTTTTTAAATTTGGTTGATTTTGATGCACTATATGGACATAGAAGAGATCCTATTGGGTATGGTAAGGCTATTGAAACGTTCGATAGACAGCTACCAGATTTGATTAGAAACCTTAAGGAAGATGACCTTCTAATTCTTACAGCAGATCATGGAAATGACCCTACACATCATGGAACTGATCACACAAGAGAATATGTGCCACTACTTGTCTACACTAAGAAATTTCTAGAAGGAAGTAAGCTTCCAACCTTAAAAACTTTCGCAGATGTAGGGTATACAATTAATGATATATTTGGAACTGAAAAGCCAAAGCATGGAAATTCGTTTTTGAAATATATAGGAGGTAACAAGTAATGTGGGAATTTATTAATGAGTTAGAGTTAGAGTATATTATCCTCTTCACTATCGTTGGATTGACTTTATTTCTAGTCATAGTCAACGTCATCAAAACGCAAAGAGCGCTAAATTTAATCGGAAGAAGAGCGTTTGTTTTAACAGAGGATTTACTGTTTAGAGATGGTATGGATGTTGTCGATATTATGATAGCAAACACATCATATGTGAATGTTGAAGCAGGTGCGTTAGGGTTCAAATATAAGAAAGTCTTACTACCTTTAAAGGAAGAAAGTATTATGATTATTGCTAGAGATTCGCATAAGATTTCGATACCTCTAGACGATTTAAGAACCTTCGTTTTAGGCAGTTCAAAACGAGTAAAAAGAGTGGAAATTTATGCTGAAGACTCTCTAGGAAGACGTACATTTAGGAAAGCTAAAAATAGTATGAGGGAGTTGAAAAAAATCATGAAAAGAGAAAGAAAAGCAGCTAGAATTGAAGCAAGAAATGTCCGATTTGAAACAGGTAATTATCGATTCTTTGAAAGAGTTGGATTGGTTGTTAAGTGGATGTTTAGTCCTATTTACAAGGCGTTTAGAGGAACTAAAAACTTTATGAATAGAAAGTTAAAAGATAGAGAATCTAAGCTTGAAATCAAGAATCTTGAGCGTGCTCACCAGAAGGAAATGCGTGATTTAATGGATCAAGAAAGACATGAATTCTTGAAGGTTGAGACGGAAAAGAGAATACTTGAAGAAAGACAACATGCTGAAGTTGAAGCTAGACAAAATGCAATTGAACGTCGTGAACAGTTGGCAAAAATTGCTGAGGCACAAAGAATTGCTGATGAAGAAAAGGGTGCATTGGAAGCAGAATCTGTCGCTTATGAGCAGGAAATGGAAAGACAAAAACGCGAATCAATGAACTCTTTGGAGCAAGAAACTGAAGAAAAAGAAGACGAAGAAGAGGAAAAATCGACTGAAGAAAATGAAGAAAATGAAGTCGATGAAGTAGATTCTGAAGAGTCAAAAACTGATAAAAAGTAAAAAAAATATGACCCGAATCCTAAATTGGATGGGTCATTTTTTTATGTCATTTCTTGAATCTTCTTCTCTAATTTTAGTTTTAAAAGGATAAGCAATACTGCAAATGCACAGATGAGTGGAGCTAAAATACCTAAGTTAAATACAAGCAATCCACGTACTCCAGTACTATATAATCTAGGATCTAAGAATGGATATACATATCTTGCACCCTCATAATCCGGCATAACGAAATCAAATATATCTCCAAATAATGGTTCAATAACCATATACACTAAAGATAAATAAATGAGTGGATAAACTAGAGAAACCCAAAACTTTTTGAGTTGAATATAATTGGTAATAATGACGAAATAAAATATAGAATATAGTATCGGATTTATGGTGTGCAACACATGGTTCATAAACGATACTGACCCCATATAAGGTGTCAATAATATATGAAATATTATACCAGTTATAAGGATATTTAGTAGTCCAATAAATGCGATATATTTGAACCAATTTTTTTCAGAATAACCAAGAAGAAATAATGCGACAACCAGGGTAATCAATGTATTACTTTGAGTAGTAAAGTAAATTGAAGTAATGAGTAAAGATGGACCAGGGGTATCACCTAAAAGCGCTCTACCCAATAATTGAAGAATTCCTAGCAATCCCCAAGACAAAACGAGTATGGGAAACCACTTGATAAATTTATCTCGATCTCTTAAAACGCGTGTCCAATTTGACATATAAAACCTCAAAGATTAAAAATATTTTTTTAGATCACTCATATTAGAAGTTATACCCAAAGCAAGTATTAAACGAATTCTAGCTTTTTGACTTGAAAGGTTTTCTGTGAATATTACACCAAGTTGCTTGAGGTGATGTCCACCGCCCTCATATCCATAGCTATCAAGGACTCTTCCTTTTGGGCAACGGGAAGTGAGAAGAACGGGAATATTTTTTTCGATAGCTTTCGCAACACCCTCTACCATTTGTGGTGGAACATTTCCCCTACCTAAGGATTCAAGAACTATTCCTTGAACACCATTCTCAATTAGTAAGTTTAGTATAAGTGAACTTGCACCTGAATAGACTTTGACGATTTCAACATTAGAAACTATGTTCTCTGGTGCAAGTGTTAATCTTTGATAATGCGTTTGTCGATAGTATAAAACGTTATTTTGATCTACAATTCCAAGTGGACCAAATTCCATTGACTTGAATGTGTCAAGTGCTAATGTATGAGTTTTTGTAACTTCAGCTGCAGAGTTGATCTCATCATTCATCATGACCAAAACACCCATATGCGCTGATTCAGGATGCGCTGCTACATAGATTGAAGAGACAAGATTGCTCAGTCCATCAAATCCAAGCTCTGAAAAGTTGCGCATTGAACCGGTGAAAACAACCGGTTTTTTTGTTTCCAAATAAAGGTCAAGGAAGTATGCAGACTCTTCGAGTGTATCAGTTCCATGCGTAATAACGATGCCATCAATCTCAGGATTAGCTACATTTGACTGAACGAGCTTTGCAAGTTTTAACATATCAAATGGCGTTATTGAAGGGGATGGCTTCATAGAAAACTCGTAAAATAAAAGATCAATCTCTTTAAGCTCTGATGCAATGTTATTTAGTAGCTCAGTGTGATTATCACTAATGATGGCTTTACTAGTTTCTTTATGTTTAGTCATAGAAATAGTCCCACCTGTAAAAATCACTAAAATCGTTTTTTTCCTCATATTATCACCAAGAATATTGTACCATATTAGTTATTTTTTGAGAATTGAAAAAGATAAGTTTAGTATTTGTCAATTTTCGATGGTTCAGACAAAACATACAATCCCAAGGCCGAAATTAGAAGCAAAATTAAAACCACACATTCCCACACTGATTAACATATTCGCACAGTAAGGCTGCGCAACATAGGTTTACATAATATATATTATAAGAACAAATATAAAATAAAACAACAGCGAATATTCAATTTAATGATGTTAATGTTTTCGGTATTAATGTATTTACAATGTTATTTATATACTTCTTACGTCCGTAAACATATTCATATATTGTAAATGAGTATAATAAGAAATATGGAGAGTACGTTTTCAGCGTCCGAGAGATGCTTCTATGCATAATTGTCCTTTTGTCTGTTTCACAGGCTGAAATAACGTCTGACCCCTATTTTTGACAGGTTGAAATTTTGAGCTCTTTCTTCGTTGGTTCTTCTTCTTTTGAGTGGTATATAGGTGTGTGATTTGAGATGCACAAATATTCAACCTTTATATTCTCAATCGCTCAAAACGTGCTCTTGTTATTTTTGTCTTTTTTAATCCTGCTTTCATTTTCAATTGAGGTCGATCAAATTTAGACAAACAAATTTAGCACCTCTAATGAAAAGTGATTTCTATAAGCTTCTTACTCTTCAAAAATATCAAACTCATTTTAAGCATCATTTTTCACACCTTGATTTTTTATGAACTCAAAATATCATTTTTTCATTCTTCCTAAGTGAGTCCATTCTCTTGATGGTTTTTAACTTTTCATTTTTCTAAAACCATTTTTTGAATCGCTATCCTCAATTGCTCTTCTCATGTAATCTTATAAAGGATCTTCTAAGTAATATATCTAGTCCTCATAAACTCACTCTTACGCGTACACACACGCGTACGCGATAATAATAAGGTTAGACCTTCACCTATATTTAAAAGACCTTCTGCTATAAATTTCTTCGTCTTTTTTATCTGCTGTTCTCTTGTTTATTTCTGAGTCACTTCTTCAAATCATAAAAAATCCTTGTTTTCTATTTTTCTATTTTTTACATTAAAAGTTTATATATACTAAACTTACATTTTTATCTTATTTTTTCTTTACCTTTTTATAAAAGAAAAAAACACATCATGAAGATGTATATACTTATATTCCATTATTGATTTAAACAAAAAGAAAAAGGACTTTCGTCCTCTTACGGTTCTATAAATTCTAAGATGTCTTTTGTGAGTTCATCTGGTACATCAACCAGTGGAGAGTGTCCACAGTCTTTATATACCTTTAATTTCGATATTTTCTTTAACGCATTAAAATTCTCTTGGACCATATATTCAGGAACTACGATATCCTTATCTCCCCATGTATGTAGTGTTGGAGCTTTAATCTTAGAAATGTTTTGTGTTCCTGCGTTATAGAAATTATGTTGATCACTCATATTTAGATTCGCTAATGCCCAGTCTGCATCAATCAAGTTTCTTTGCTTCAATGATTCATCAATCCATAATTTGTTATCTTCTACAGAAGGTTTTTTAACTGTATAAATTGTTAAATCAAAGATATAACTCATGATTGCAAAATTCTTATTTTTTTGTGCTTCCAGAAGTGGGACAACCTGTATTGGATCCTTACCCATTTCTTCAGGTGATTCATAGACTTTTCCAATCTCGATTTGTCCTGTTGGACCCTTCTTAAATACTGGATATCCACGGTGAGTTGTCGAGTTAATTAAGATCATCTTTTCTACTGCTTTAGGATGCGCTGCAGCGAGCTCTAAAGCAACTCCACCACCAAGTGACCATCCTACAACAAAAGCTTGTTTAATGTCCTTTGCTTGCATAAATAAGTACACATCCTCAGCGAAGTCAGCAAGCGATTTGATTCTTCTATAGTATGATGAATCACCATACCCTCTTAAGTCTGGTGCTAAGACTTTCATTGTCTTTGGCAATCTTTCTAATAGTGGTGTAAAATGCATGCTGGATGAAAAGTTGCCATGAATGAGAATCATTGTCTTCTCACCAATACCTTGTTCAAGATAGTGAATCACTTCACCATTTTTAATTACGATCTGTCTCTTTTCCATATACTACCCCTTTAGTATTTTCTTATATTTGAAAGCTAGTCTCTAATGCGTTAATAAATCCTAAGACAAGTGTTACAAATAATAATGGTCGTTCGTACATCGATGCATGTCCTACACCAGGTAGGATTACAATTTCTGAGTTTTTAATTTTTTCTTTTAATTCCTTTTGATTTTGAAGTGGTGTTAAGAAATCCTCATCAGCAGCAACAATCAATGTTGGTGCAGTGATTTGATCTAGCACATTTCTTGCATCAAAGGATTCTGCACTATTGGTTAATCTTTCCATTGCATCTAAAAATGTTGCATTAGAAAATATAGGTACCAATAGCTTTTCTCTATTCTTCATCCAGTCTAATCTCTTCTGATAATAGCTTGGTGAATAGATGACTGGAATAGTAGCTTGATAATAGGTTTGACCATCTCTTGTTCTACCAATTCGATTCCAGCTATGGCCGATTTCTGCAAGCCATGGAGAAGTGTAAGGTGTGGTATTCAGTAGCACCAAACGGTCTACCATATTTGGGTTTTTCGCTGCGAATAAAATCGCAACCTCACCACCATATGAAATACCAACAATCGATACCTTCTGGATCTTTAATTCCTTAATTAAACATTCGATAATATCGACTTGAATGCTTTGTGTATATTCTGAATTATCTAGCTTGTCTGATTGTCCTTGATCAATGAAATCTAAGCGAATCAATTGATTATTATGCGTGAAGCTTTTTACGAATGGCTCCCAGCTCTTTGTAGACATCATAATGCCGTTTAGAATCAAGATTGGCTTTCCTTTACCTTGGACATCATAATAGATATTTCTGCCTTTAAAATTGAGATTTGACATGTTATATCACGTATCCTAACTTGATGGCTTCAGCATATAATTCATCTCTGAATTTTGGATGAGCAATACTGATTAATAAATGAACTCTTTCAGCGACACTTGTTCCTCTTAGACCAACACAACCATATTCAGTGACGACAAAATCGACATCTGCTCTAG
>DDWO01000005.1:0-174781 GCA_002345705.1 Acholeplasmataceae bacterium UBA2284
TAGCAATCATTTTACTCACCTTAGTAGAGAACTTTGTTAAAATTCTAATGTTTAAATATCTCGCTAGAGCAATGATCTTTTCTATGGGATTACTCAATGTCATGGCACAGATTATCATATTATTCGCAATCGATATGGTATTAATTGAAGGATTCCACTTTTTAAATATTGAAAATTTGATTATATTCGCATTTGTATTTTCAGCATTTAGATTGGTTATATCAATTTATTTAAGAAAATGGATTTATCGTGAAAAACTCGTATTCTTTGGAGGTAAAAAATGAAGCTAAAAATTAAGCATCTCATTCGTGACCTAGATTTAGAACTACTTACAAATAATGAATCTCTTCAAAGAGAGGTTAAATCAGAAATGTTAGCTAGACCGGGTGTTGAGCTTGCAGGGTTTCTCGATTTCTTTGATGCAGATCGTTTAATTCTGATTGGTTCTAAGGAAGCTCATTTTTTGAAGCTTTTAGATGTCAATCTTCGCAAGGAGAGACTAGAAGCAATCTTTAAGAAAAGACCTCCTGGAGTGGTGTTTTCTATTAATGTTGAAATTGAAGAACCTTTCTTTGAATTAGGAAATCTCTATAATGTAGCTATTTTAAAGAGTAAATCAAGAACAACTCCTTTGTCAGGAACTTTATATCAGTACTTACATAGTAAGCTTGCACCTAGGACTTCTCTACATGGAGTCTTACTTGATATCCATGGTATGGGAACATTAATAACAGGTAAAAGTGGTATTGGTAAAAGCGAAACAGCACTTGAACTGATTAAAAGAGGACACATTTTAATTAGTGATGACAGGGTTGATATTTTTGAAGCAGCACCAGGTGTATTAATTGGTAGTGCTCCAAAAATATTAGAAAAATTTATTGAAGTACGTGGAATTGGTATTGTAGATGTCGTTTCAATGTTTGGTGCAGGCGCATATAGAGAAAATAAAAAAATTCGACTTGTTGTTGAACTTGAACATTGGAAAAAAGCGAAGCAATACGACCGCTTAGGAATTGAAACAGAAACAATTAAAATTTTTGATACGGAAATCGCGAAGATAACGATTCCTATTTTACCAGGAAGAAATGTCGCTACACTCGTTGAGAGTGCAGCAATGAATCAAAAGCTAAAGTATTTAGGATATAACGCTGCCTATGAGCTTACTCAAGCAGTTGCCCTAAAGGCTAGAGGAATGCGAAAGGACGAGGAAGACGAAGATGATTGAAATATTAAAAAAACATAAAAAAGCGATTTATTTATATGGCGGTTTATTCACAGGATTTTTATTTCTAATATTTATCGCGATTATTACCCAAAGCACTCCATATAGCTCAACTAAGTTTTATAATCCAGTTGCTATAGACCTTGGTTTTGCACAAATTGCTTGGTATGCTATCTTTATTCTAACTGGAATTTCTATTGGTGCTTACCTAGCATATGAAGAGTTTAAAAAATTAGGATGGAATACTGATCTATTATTTGATGCATTATTAATTGCAGTCCCACTTTCTATTATAGGGTCTAGATTATATTATGTAGTATTTGATCCAAATCCTAACTATTCCGATTTTATTGATGTTATCAATATCAATAATGGTGGACTTTCCATTCATGGAGCAGTCATTACAGCGTTTATTTTCGTAATCATATTCACAAAGAAAAAGAAATTAAATTTCTGGTTACTCGCTGATATCCTAGCTATCGGATTCTTTGTCGGTCAAATTGTTGGCAGATGGGGAAACTTTATGAATGCTGAAGCGTATGGACCAATCATTGAATCACAATTTATATTAAACATTCTTCCTGATTTCATTAAGAATCAGATGAATATAGGGCTACGTGGTGATATTTATCATCCAACCTTCTTATACGAAGGAATGTGGAATTTCGTTGGACTTGTATTTCTTCTTATTGCTAGAAGAAAGAGATGGTTTAAGGTTGGTGACATGTTTGGATTATACTTAATTTGGTATGGTCTAGGACGTGGAGCGATTATTGAACCACTTCGAACTGGAGGAGACCCAGGAGATGCATTACGCATGTTTGGGTTACCTGCAAATATTATTTTATCCTTAACACTGTTTATGCTTGGTGGTGCTGCAATCATTTTTGTTAAGAAACTTATCTACAAGGATCAAAAGTATTATGTTGATATGCTTGTAGATTCAAATAATCAAGAAGTTATTTCAGTAGAAGAAACTGTATGATGAAAACCATTTTATTTGACCTTGATGGAACTTTGATTGAAACCACTGAGATCATCTTAGATGCATTTGTTGAAACATTTGATAAGTTTTTCCCAGATGTTAAATTATCTAAGGATGAACTAACGAATCTACTCGGTCAAACATTATTTAAAACCTTTGAGTTTTATACGGATAGTAAAGAAAAAGTTGACGAAGTTGTTAAATACTACCGTGAGATATCTAATTTAAAAATAGAACAGGGATTAAAAGCATATCCATATGCACTAGAAACATTAATTTATCTAAAGAAAAAGAAGGCTACAATTGGTGTTGTCACATCAAAGATGAGAAAAATAGCTACCTATCATTTAGAGATTACTGGACTACTTCCATATATTGACGGAATTATTGGATATGAGGATGTAATTCAGCATAAACCAAGCCCTGAGCCTATAGAAAAGGCACTAAAGTTATTTGGTGCAAACAAAAGCACGACAATTTATGTCGGTGATCATGAAAATGACATCATAGCAGCAAAAAAGGCTGGTATTTCAACATGCGCTGTGACCTATAGTCATCGTTTAGCTGAAATGCTTAAAGAACAGCCAGAATATGTGATTGATGAATTAATAAATTTAAAAGATATTATTTAAGGAGAATAAAAAAATGTTATATGACGTATTAATTATTGGAGCAGGTCCTGCTGGAATCACAGCAGCAATTTACGCTAAAAGATCGAATTTAAAGGTAGCGATGTTTGAAAAGGATACTCCTGGTGGACAGCTATCTAAATATAATGAAATTGAAAACTACACAGGAACAAAGAAGTTAGCTGGCTATGAATTAGCTACGATGATGATCGATCACGCCTATGATCTTGATATTGAAGTTATTTATGATGATGTAATTAAAGTTGAATTAGCTGGTAATGTTAAAAAAGTAGTTACACCAGAAAAGACATATGAAACAAAAACTGTCATTGTTGCATCTGGCAATAACCCAAGAAGACTTGGTGTTGAAAATGAAGATAAGCTCGCAATGAACGGTATTAGCTGGTGTGCGATTTGTGATGGCCCACTTTTTAGAGATAAGAAGCTAGTGGTTGTTGGTGGTGGAAATAGTGCTGTTGAAGAAGCTTCATATCTTGCAGGCATCGCAACCCACGTCACGATGGTTCAAAATCTAGATAACCTAACAGCTGACCCTAAAGCTATTGATATCTTAAAGGCACATAAGAATGTAGATTATCGTTATGGATCTGTTGTAACAAGATTTGAAATGGATGATAAAGGTATGACAGGTGTTACCATTAAGAATAATAAGGGTGAAACGGAAACAATTTCAGCTGAAGGTGCTTTTGAATATATCGGTATGATTCCAGTCACAGACTTTATTAAAGATTTAGGTATAACAAACAAATGGGGCTATATTGAAGCCAACGATAAGATGGAAACTGCTGTTCCTGGTGTATTTGGAGCAGGAGATGTTATCGTTAAACAAATTAGACAAGTAATTACAGCTGCTGCTGATGGAGCAATTGCTGCACAAAATGCATTAAAATATGTAGAAGCCTGGAAAAAATAAACAATGAGTTTTGCTAGAACTGTAAAAGAGGAATTGGTTACAATTCCGGTTGAGGTTGAAGAACAGCTTGCAGAGTTTTCTGCATTTCTTAATCTCAATACCGAATTTCATATTGAGTCTAAGCATAAAATGCTAGATTTCAAGATTAACAATCCAACTGTTGCAAAACGGTTTTTACAGTTAACAAGAACACTTTATCAGGCTGAAACATCATTGATTACACAAAAGATTAATAAGCTAAAGCAGAAACAAGCTATTATTATTAGAATTCAAACGAGAGTTGAAGATATTATCAATGAGCATGGTTTAATGGAAAACCCCTTGGATAATCAGGAGCTAATGACAAATACACCTGAAAAGAAGAGAGCGTTCCTTAGAGCATGTTTCTTGTCTTCGGGTTCAGTCAATCACCCGAAGACTGCGGAATATCATTTAGAAATATTTGCAAGAAATCCTGAGCAAATCGTATTCATTCAATCACTCATGAATTCCTTTGAACTCAATGCGAAAATTACCCAAAGAAGAAATGGATATATTGCATATTTAAAGGATGCTGAAGGTATTAGTGATTTACTTCAAATTATTGGTGCACAAAACTCAGTTTTCCAATTTGAGGATATCAGAATCAAAAGAGATTTCAATAATTCAATCAATCGTGTCATGAATATGGAAATAGCCAATGAAAAGAAGGTTATTGTCGCAGCGATGGATCAAGTGAGGGATATAGAACTCATTGAAGAATTTATTCCAGCACATCATATTGATGAAAAGATTAAAAAGGTCATGGAGCTTAGAAAAGAATATTCTGAATCAAGCCTACAAGAGCTTGCAGACCAATATGCTTTGACCTACAACGAATCGATTAGTAAATCTGGGTTAAATCACAGACTCAATAAAATAAAGCTTTTAGCAGAGCAAATTAGGGAAGGAAGAACATAAGATGATCATTGGTATAGGAATTGATTTAGTCGATATGGACCGTATAAAGGAACTAATGAGTGAACGATTCATTGATCGTATTTTATCTTCTGAGGAAAAGAAGATGTATTTAAATATCGCGGCTGAAAACACGAAGCTATCCTATATTGGAGGAAGATTCGCAGCAAAAGAAGCGTTATTTAAAGCAATTTCTAAGGGGCATGGTAAAACTTATTACACAGACTTCTCTATTTTAAACACAGAAAATGGAAGCCCTTATGTTAAAACAGATTACTTTACAAATAATGAAATCATCCATATTTCGATTACGCATACAGACTCTCATGCTATCGCTTATGTGATGATTGAGAAACTTTAACATATTTACCCACATAGTTGTATTTTTTAGTTGAATTCGGTATAATTCTAATGGATAGGATGTGACATTATGGCAAGAGTCCAACAAGTCAAAGAACAAAACAAAAAGACTGCAGTAAATAACAAAAATAATACTGCAAAGAGCAAAGCAGAATTAGCAAAAACAAATCCAAAAAGAGAATCAACAAAGAATGAAATTCTATTCTTTAGATTAGGTATGTCTATCATTGCATTAACATTAATCACAGTAGCAATTATCTTTACGATTCGCTATTTTATGAATAATGATGAAGAGGTTGTTGTCTATGAAGATTTGATTCATATAACAACAAATGATTTAAAATATTTAACTTATGATGATGGTTCTGGAGTCTATGGAGATTTTGCATACTTCAATGGTCTTGCAGATAAAGAAGATTTAGCAGAAGTAATCAATACGAATAATTTAATTTATGTATATTTCTATAGAAGCTCGAAGATTAATGAAGAAATTCAAACCATTATTGAAGGCTTGGATTTAGAAGGCAAAGCTTTCTTACTTCTTGACTTGGATGCAAACACAACTGTATTTGATCTAACAGAAAAAGGCGATTTTACATTAGATAACACAAGAGATAACATGCTATTAATTTTTAATGTAGAAGCACAAACATTCCAACTCGAAATTAGAGTTGTAGATATCGTAAGAGAAATCAATAAGCTCTAATCATTTGAGTAACAATAAATAAAAGGGCGATGCCCTTTTGTGCTATTAAGGGAGAACAATATGAACGAAACTATTATTCTAGAAATCAAAAAAGCTTTATCCATTTCCGAGAAACAAATTATTTCAGTTTTGAATTTGTTAGATGAAGGTAATACAATTCCCTTTATCGCGAGATACCGTAAGGAAGCAACCGGTGGTCTTGATGAAGAACAAATCAACGAAATCTTTAAATCTTGGGAATACGCGAATAATCTTCTTGAAAGAAAAGAAGCTGTTATTCGTTTGATTGATGAAAAAGGAATGCTCACTGAAGAATTAAGAGCAGAAATTCTAAAGGCACAAAAGCTTGTAGAAGTTGAAGACTTATATCGTCCATTTAAGGAAAAGAAAAAAACTAAAGCTACTGAAGCGGTTGCTAAGGGATTGGAGCCATTTGCTAAATGGCTTATGGAATTTCCTTATGAAGATGTTAGAGATGAAGCTAAAAAATATTTAAACGATGCTGTAAAATCGGTTGATGAAGCCATTGAAGGTGCGAAATATATTATTGCTGAAATGATTTCTGATGAAGCAAATTACAGAAAGTCATTAAGAACAGAAATGGTTAATCATGGTGTAGTTGTCACAAGCGTTAAGAAAAATGCAGTTGATGAAAGAAAAACCTATGAGATGTATTATGACTATAATGAGCCTGTAAGTAAAATTAGACCGCATAGAGTTCTAGCAATTAATCGAGCTGAAAATGAAAAAATAATTACAGTGAAAATTGAACTAGATAAAGAACGAATGACTTCCTATCTAGAAAGAAAAGTAATTAAAAGAGATAATTCAACTGCAGCACCTTATATTAAGGAAGCAATCGAAGATTCCTTGAAGAGACTTATTTATCCATCCCTAGAAAGAGAAGTTCGTACTGAGCTTACTGATAAGGGAGAGGAACAAGCAATTGAAATATTTTCTGTGAATTTAAATAAACTTTTATTACAACCACCAATGAAGGGTAAGGTTGTTTTAGGTATTGACCCTGCATTTAGAACCGGTTGTAAATTATCTGTAGTTAATGAACAAGGAACTGTTTTAGAAAAAGGCGTAATCTATCCTCATGAAAAGACAATGGGGGGATCGATATCCGATAAGCAAATTCAAGAATCTCAAAGAGACTTATTATTACTGATTAAGAAGCATAAGGTTGAATTAATAGCAATTGGTAATGGTACAGCAAGCAGAGAAACTGAAAGCTTTGTAGCAAATTTAATTAAGTCTACAGGCATGAAGGTTAACTATGTGATCGTCAACGAGGCTGGAGCATCAGTCTATTCAGCAAGTGAACTAGCAAGAGAAGAATTTCCTGATTTTTCAGTCGAGGAACGCTCTGCAGCAAGCATTGCTAGAAGACTTCAAGACCCTCTATCAGAGCTTGTTAAAATTGATCCTAAGAGCATTGGTGTAGGTCAATACCAGCATGATGTCACTCCAAAGAAATTGAATGATTCATTAAACTTCGTTGTTACTCAAGCGGTAAACCAAGTTGGTGTCAATGTCAATACAGCAAGCAAGGCATTACTGATGTATGTTTCTGGACTCAATAAGTCAAGTGCTGAAAATATTGTAAAATATAGAGATAAAGCAGGAAGATTTACCAATAGAGAACAAATTCTTAAGGTTCCTAAATTGGGAGCTAAATCATTTGAGCAATCCATTGGGTTCTTGAGAATCCCTGATGGAACAGAAGCACTAGATATGACATCGATTCACCCTGAGTCATATGATGTTGCTAAAAAGATTATGAAAACATATAATATAACTCCTGAAATGATAGGTAAGGATATTGCAAAAGATGCCATAGCAAGTCTTGATCGTAAGAAGCTTCAAGAGGAATTCAAGATTGATAAATACACACTAGATGATATCCTAGATTCATTGATTGCACCACTTAGAGACCCTAGAGATCAATTTGCTCAACCATTACTTAGAAGTGATATCTTAAAATTAGAAGATCTTTCTGTTGGAATGGAGTTAGAGGGTACTGTTAGAAATGTAGTAGATTTTGGAGCATTTATTGATGTTGGATTAAAGGAAGATGGTCTTCTTCATATCTCGAAAATCAGTAAAGCTTATATTAAGCATCCAAAGGATGTATTAAATGTTGGTGATATTGTTAAGGTCTTTGTATTAAATATTGATTTAAACAGAGGTAAAGTAGGATTAACAATGTTAAAGGATACAATTGGTAAATAAAAGAATAGAGGATGCATGGCTTGCATCCTCTACCCTTAGTTATTCATTTGAGTCTATAATTCATTGTGTAGCGAACAAGGAGTTATGGGTATTATATTGACAACTCAATTTAAATATGATTCAAACGTATGAAATAGGTTGACAAAACCGATAAAATACGCTATTCTATAAAGGCGCAAAAGCGCAAAAAAATGTCGGTACGGAGTAGTACTCAAGCGGCTGAAGAGGCGCCCCTGCTAAGGGTGTAGATCAGGAAACTGGTGCGAGGGTTCAAATCCCTCCTGCTCCGCCATTTTTTTATGGCCCGTTGGAGAAACGGTTAACTCACTTGCCTTTCACGCAAGCATTCACGGGTTCGAATCCCGTACGGGTCACCAAAGTTATCAGTATATGCTCTTCTCACTCGTGGGAAGGGCTTTTTTTCTATACATCCATAGATGAAAATCATGTCCTAAGAATCAAAAACTTCAAAAGGTTTATAACGTTTATACATTTTGAGCCAAAATATGCAAAATCACAAAACTTATACCAAGATAATCAAAAATAGAATCTGAAAATAGAAGTCGATGTCAAATTTCAAAAAAACACCACATAGTGCAATTTATGTTGTCATAAGTTTTGTTTAAATCTTGAATGAGACAAAAATATTTATAAAAATTCAATTTCATCTAGGTCTATGCTAAAATTATTATAATAATACGATACTAAAATTCAATTTAGCCATAAAGGAGATGAGAAATATATGGGAGCATGGGGACCAAAATTATACCAAGACGATGTCGCACAAGATGTTAGAGATGAATACAAGGAACTTTTAAAAATCGGGTTATCAAATGAAGAAGCTACACAAAAACTCATCAAAGATAATCATTACTTAATTAATGATATGGATGAAGGTCCAATCTTTTGGTTTGCTTTAGCGGATACACAATGGAAATCAGGACGACTACTTCCTGAAGTCAAAGAAAAAGCAATTCAATATATAGAAGATGGGAAACATATAAAAGCATGGCTTGATCAAGATCCAAAACTTGGATTAAAAAGAAAAGTTGTTTTGGAAGATTTGATGAAACAACTGAACACTCAAATGCCTGAAGTAAAGAAGATTTCTCAATACAAATACTTTAGAAATGATTGGAAGATTGGAGACACTTTTGCTTATCAATTGAATGGTGAATACGCAAAGGAAAAAGGATTTGAAGGTAGATATATTATCATCCATAAAATTGATGATTTTGAACAAAAAAAGGGAATTGATAAAGATGTATTTCCAATCGCATATTTGAAATTAACACCGGATTCGTTTTTGCCAAATACTTTATCAGAAATAGAAACATGTGAATATATTAGAATGAATGTAAATCGTTGGAAAAAGATGTTTGAGTATAGAACTTTTGTCTGGGAGACCGCTAATCGATTCTTTAATAAATTGACATTCCTTGGTAATTACACAATCACTCCACCAGCAGATGAATTTATTCAAACTCATGCAGGAATACCATCGGCAATATTCACGTATAAGCATTTTGATCAATTGATATTAGAGGAGTATAAGAGAAATAAAGATTTTCAGTTTTAATGAATAAAAAGTACTGTGCAACGTACAAAAAATATAATAACGATTAAAAGGTCTTCTGTAACTAACGAAAAATTATAATTTCAAAGATAAATCATGACTTAATTGAAGAATAACTCGGTTGCGTTTTGAGCAACTGAGTTATTCTATTACTGTATGAACTACCGAGGATTTCTCGGATGTTCGACATACAAGAAAACACACGATAAAAAATCTTAAGCATTTTGATGTTTTTGGTTTTTAAGAAGTGCTATAAAAGTGGTTAATGTAGAAGAGAAAAATAACACTCTTATGATTATATAACTAAATATTCGATTTCAAATAAAATTGTGGTATAATTATGGTATAAAAAGGAGATCATTATTATGCCAAAAATAATACCAATCAGAGAACTCAAAAATACTGCTTCAATTTCAAAGTATGTAGAAGAGACCAATGAACCTGTTTTTATCACAAAAAATGGTTATGGTTCTATGGTTATTATGAGCATTGAAGTTTATGAAAAAGAAATTGCTAAAAGACAAATGATTGAACTAATCAATGACTCGCTCAAAGATATCGATAAAGCTGATCAAAAGATTGATGGAACTATGTTTTTAAATGAAATGAAAGCCAAATATGGAAAATAGGTTTGTATTATTACCTAAAGCTAAAGAGGATTTAGAAAATATATTTTCTTATATTGCAATAGAGTTAGTGAATCCAGAAGCAGCATTAAATCTAGTAGATAAATTTGAAACTAAATTTAATGAACTGTTATTATTCCCATTATCATATCCGCTGATAAAGAGTAAACTCATTTTTCAAATAGATTTGAGAAAGTGTATTGTCCAAAACTACATTATTGTGTATTTTTATAATGAGATAGAAAAATTAGTTGAAATCATTAGAGTTATATATTCGAAAGTTGATTATCTTGATGATTTATAATGATTTAAGAATGTTTATATGCTAATCCATAAAGTAGCATTCGTTACCAAAATAGTCCGTGAATTAAAGATATCCATATCAGTCTAGACTGTTGGACACTGAAGAAAATGTGAACCCCTACGGGTCACCAATAATGATATGAAACGTTCTTCTCACCCGTGGGAAGGGCTTTTTTCCTAGATTTTCTAAGGTGTATTTTGGTTTGTTGCAAATAAATTTATCATAAACAATTCGTGATATAATCATTTTTTAACGAATTAGCAAAAATCATCCCAATTTATAAAGATATAAGCAATTTTAAAACCGCAAGAAAGAATTCCTGAGATGATTTCAAAAACATATCAATAAAACAGATTTATATTGACATAAGTTTATGATCTTTCTATGATATATGTTTTGCATGTGGTTTTATAACTGAGTAAATGGCGGTATTATAGAAAATTTCAGAATCTTTAATCAGTAGACACAAAAGCATAAAAAACACATATGAAAATCTAAGTCGTAGGTATTGTTTGCTTTTTCGGCACCATTTTTTGAATAATTTATTTTTTAAGAAAGACTATTGAATTTCAATGGTCTTTTGTTTCTTATGGTGAAGAAGAATGATTATTTTTCGATGTGATAATAAGGAATTTAAATCATAAACTTCTAGGGACAAAAAGGTTGGGTTGAGTTTTGGTCTGACCCGTGAATATCCAAGATCTCCGTATGAAAGAATACCTGAGTTACATAAACTAGTATTATTTAACATGAGAGTTCATTTCGTAATTTAGGAAACAGTCATGTCTATTCATAATAGCGGCTATAGTTATGTTAAAATAGTAGTAAATATTGCGGAGTTAAATTAATAGTGGAGGGATGAAATGATTACAAAAGATGATTGGAGATACGATTTAGGGAAAAATTTGAAAGGGAGAGAATTTGTCTTTAAACAATACAAACCACTAAGTGAAGAGAATGATCATGATCATTGTGGTTTTTGCACAGAAAAGTTTAGTCAACTAATCGATGGTGCACTAAAAGAAGGTTATCAAACCATCTTAGAACCATTTACTTGGAATGGAAAAGATTATGAAAATGATGAATGGGTTTGCTCAGAATGTTTCAATGATTTTAAGGATCTTCTAGACTTAAAGATTAAAAAATCATAACAACCCTATTTATCTTTCTCTTCTACTAGGAGTATCTAAAAAAGTATAGTGTTATTTAAAGAAAATGATGGCTTCGTAAAGCGATAAAAGGTCAAGAGTATATGTATAAACTTCGGGTTCTCTTTTCGGCACCATTTTTAGAATAATTTATTTTTTGAGAAAGACTATTGACATTCAATGGTCTTTTGTTTTTGTGATGAATTAGAATGACTTCTTTTTGATTGGATGACAAAAATGCAAATCATGAATTTCTAGGGTCAAAAGAGATGGAATGTATTTTTATCCAACCTATGAGTTTCTAGATGGTTTGTGGTAAAATATACCAAAAGATATTCATTAGGGGAAAATTGAGATTTACAAAAGAGCTATTTTATTAATTCTATTTCATTGTTTGTATTCAATTCACCTAATATACTAAAATTTGTATAATTATTTTGTATTAGCTAATGGTTAGTTTTGATATAGAATCTCTAATGAAAAGGACTATGGTTATGAAATTACTAAAGAAAATTAATAATATTTTTACGTTTATTTTTTTTACAATCCCGTTTACTATTCTCATGTTACCAATTATCGTACTTTTTACGCTTATTGATTCAAAAAAATACAACGTAAAAAAAAGATTTCGATTCTTAATAAATAAGGGATATATAGTAAAAAAAGATAAGGTATTCAGCAATGTTTACAGTTTTATTAATAATCCTATCATTATCAAAGTTAATCAAAACAATTATTACATTATTAGTTATGATAATGGAATGAGTTTTGTTAATATATATGATACAGAAATTGGATCTTTAGAGGAAAGAAACAAATTACGTGAAGTAATGATAGAGTACCAAGAAGCACATCCAGTAGATAAACAACGTGGAGATGTGGTTGATACTGCTCAATTTTATATTAATTTTCTACGCAAATATTTGTGATTCATGTAAAAATTTGAACTTAGGTTGAGTAAATTTATTATGTAACATTATAAAATCAACAAGGGAGCGAACTTAGTATGTTTTTGATGTTTGTATCGCAGTGAACATATCTATCAAACAAGTAGTCTTATATTTTGTAGTTTATGGAATATTAATTTTTGAGTATGATTTATAGACAGCGAAAAACACGGCCTTATTAAGCGATAAATCATCAAAAGTATTGGTATAAACTTCGGGTCCTCTTAGCGGTACCATAGCAAAATGCATAGTATAGAATGTATCATGTAAAAAAACATATTGGTCACCAAAACAAGCAGTGAAATAAAGATATCCACATCAATCTAGTCTGTGTGACACTGATGGTTATGTGAACCCCTACGGGTCACCAATAATAACATGAAACGCTCTTCTCACCCGTGGGAAGGGCTTTTTTTCTGGATATTTATAGCTAGTTCCAGTACTTTTGAAATCCAAAAAAATTAGAAAATTTGTTGGCTTAATTGTTTTTAATTAAATTGGTCAAAACACACAAGATTTATGTCGACATAAGCAAAATTTACACCTTTGATTTAAAGTCGATGATAAATTATTGATTTATGCTAAAAAAGTCAACTTATGTTGGTATAAGTTTTGTGCTTTTTTTCAATTGTATGCTTAATAATATAAGAGACACATGATAAAATAGTATCAATAAGAAATCATATTACTAATTAAAGTGGGGAATATAATGCACAAGCTATCATTTAACTATGGAGGTATGTAAAATTGATTAAAAAAATAATACTTGTTTTGATGTTGTTACTAACTCTTTCAGCTTGTATAGAAAATGAAGATCCAAGGTTAAATAGACCCACCTTTATAGAATATAAAGATGGTTATATTCGCTTTAATGAAATAGAAGAAGCGGAACAGTATGTTTTATTAATTAACTTTGATGAAGTTGTTATTGATGAAACAGAATACTTTCTTATAACAGAAGGTGAATTTATCGTTAGTGTTAAATCAAGAGCTGCTGGCTATAAAGACTCATTTTATTCCCAAAGTATTACTTTTACGATTTCTTATCAAGCACCATCTAATGTTTATTTAGATGGATATAAACTAAGATGGACTGATATGAACGCACTTTCTTATGAAGTTGCTGTTAGTGGAAGTACATTTTCTTATGTTTTAGATGTTTCCAGCAATCAAGTAGAAGTAAATCCTTATTTAAGTGATTTAACAGTTAAAATTAAAGCGATCTATCCATACAGTGAATCAGAATTTACAAATGAATATTATTTTTCTAAAGATGAATCAATAGCTAAAGAATCAAATTTTAGTTATAGTATTAACTCAAATTTTGATTTAGTTATAACTGGTGTTATTCAAGATAGTTATATAAATTCTATTAAATATAATGATGAAGATATTGATCAAAATATTGTTTATTTTGAAAACGGAGTTCTATATTTAAAATCAGAATATATAAAACTATTTAACGAAGGCATGCATGAATTATTATTATCTACATCAAGAGGTAATTATTTAATAAAACTTAATGTTATAGATACCATAGATCCTTATTTAGTTTCATATCTAGAAAATTATATCTCTTATATTTACACATTTGAATTATTTAATGGAGATATTTTAGGTATAAATGGTAGTGGTATTACAGTTGATGATTATCATATAAATGGTAGTAGACTATTAATCGATTATGATTTTATTTATTCAAAATTTGAAAATGATGAAGATTTAGAAAGTTTTAGTTTATCATATAGTATTGAAATAGGTGACGATCTATTTATTGGATACTTTTCAATTCTAAGACCTTAATATTATGAGAGTAGATTCTACTCTCATTTTTCACATATTTGTATAATTAGTTAAAGATAGTATAATTCGCAGTTTATGTCAATATAAGTTTTGTCGGTTTTCTTTTACTATTTAAACATTCTGAAGCCACCAAACTATTTGCAGATTAAGTTACATGCATTCGGTTAAATGAATCCTTAATGTAACGCAACCCAGTTGCAACCAAAAAATGCATAAAAAAGCGTGTATTTTTTCATTGAATAAGATAAACTTGATAATGAGGTGAGGAAAAATGTTTAAAGAGCGCATAAGGGAATTACGAAGCAAAAACAATTACACTCAAGACGATTTAGCAAAGAAACTAAATATTTCAAGACAATCAATTTCTAAATGGGAAAATGGATTATCTTACCCAACTAGAACATCACTAAATCTTATATGTGAGGTTTTCAATGTTCACATTCAAGATATCATGGATCAAGATGAAGTTATGCTCATATAAATTGAAAACAATACACATGTAAAATCAATTAAGAAGCGAAGTTTAGTAACATCATTATTAGTCACAACAACGATAGGCTTATTAATTATTGTTGGGTTTTTATTCAATACAAGGTTAAACCGTCTCGAGAACGAAGAAGATAATCAAATATCTAATCCTCTTCTAGGCGTCATTATATTAGATCAAGTAGGATTAGAATTATATGATTCAAATGATGATACAAGTTTAATATCACTTCTTGAATCAAAAGAATATCCTTACGTTTATTTTCATCCTGATGGTGGCAATAGCAGATGGGACAATAATAAACTATTCTCTATGTTCACAGCAAGCTCAAATATTTCAGAAGTAGTGGAAGCGACAGTATATATTCAATACAATCTTCACCAAAGTATTCATGTTTGTCACATATATTTTGATTTAGTTCAGGAAAAGATGATTTTATTTGCAAGAAGCACCTATACAGGATTTAGCACACTTGAAGTAAAAGTCGACACCATTGAAAACGCTAGAAACGACATTGTCCCTCAAGACATTTCATTTAACCTTAAGTTAAGTTTCATAGATTCTATAAACAGTGTCGAAGTATATCAGTATAACGAATCATATAATTTAATCAGTTCAGAGTTTATTGATTCAGAGGATGTGATTAGTCTAAATAGTGAAACACTCTATTTTATCATTCGAGAAACATTCGAAGATATTAATGGTGATCTTTATATAAAAAAGACGGTAATTCACCCAAATGACTTTACCAATTTTTTCTTTTATGAATTCAAAGTATTTGAGGATAATGTTTTCGCTGATCGGTACTCCGCTAAAATAAATACGTATATTTGATTGTTTTGTTTTAACTTTCATTTAGTTTTGTTTGAAAACCTTCTTAGAAGGGTCACCAATGCAATCCGTGTAATAAAGATATCTATATTAGTCTAGTCTGAAACACACTCATGATTATGTGAACCCCTACGGGTCACTAACGCTATCAAAGTAAGCTCATCTCGAACTAGAGACGAGCTTTATTGTCTTTATTGAGACATTAAATCGACTTATTATGAGGTAATTTTGAAAGTTTTTTTACGAGTTTTCATACCCATAATATTCATTGAGCAAGTTAACTCCTATTTTTATACGCAAACAATCAAAAATGTAAAATACTAACTAATCTTTATATATGTTTTTTATCTTTTGTAATACTCAAACGATATACATGATTCATGTGATGAAATTTTGAGATTAATGATCTGAAAATAGAATGCCTATTTTTATGTGATTATTGTATAATAAAAGCATTAATAGAACATTGGGGGAATACCAAAGTAATTCATTAAAAACTATTTTATGAGATTATAAGGGTATTTTTATATTAGATATTATAATACGAATGAAAGAGATGATCTTGTGAAGAAATTAACCTTGGTTATTTTTGAATTAGCTATTTTACTTACAGGATGTGGAAGGACCATTATTTAGGGGGGATACTATGAGAAAAATATTTTATATTGTAATGTTCGTTACTATGTTCATACTCATTGGCTGTTCGCATGTAGATTCAGATGTTATAGAAGATACAGATGTTATAGAAGATACAGATGTTATAGAAGAAACAGATGTTATAGAAGATTCAGTTCCAAATACCACACCTAATGAATACACAATAGTTAAAGATGGAGTTTTAACATATACTTCATGGAGTCATGATGGTAATAACATATTTCCTGAAAAATATGCTGAAATCCAATTATCCAAATTAGAATACCATCCTTTTACTAAAAACTTATGTTTTACAATGGATATTTCAGATAAAGATTATATAACTACTACTTATTGGATTATAAAAAGGCCAAGAGGAACTTCTAGAACAGAATCGCAAATCAGTTTTAAAATGAACTCTTCTAAGAAATCATTTCATCATTGCGAGTCCTACAATCCAGATTCGGAGATTGTCTTTGGTCTTGTAAATTCAAAAGATCTTAATCCAACCACTTCATTAGATGTGTTAGCATGGATTACCGTAGATGATGAAAAAGAAAATAGCCGTGTCTATCCCGAAGGAGGACATTTTATAACTAGAAATTTCACTTATGATGAGATATATATCGAAAAGTTAGAGCCAGATAATCCTTATATTTTGATGGATTACCAATTTACAGATTCAGCTCGTTTATATAAAGGGATGTATATGGAATTATATTATCGTCCATTTGATATGGTATATCAAAGCAAAGAGATAGTGTTTACTGAGGATATGTATGTGAATGACACCATTGATCTAGATACTCTATTGTTTGAAGATTTACCTCCAGATGTAGAATTTGAGATTCATTATTATTTTAAAGGTACAGATGGAGTAAATACATATGATTATGTGTATTTTGGAAGTCGAACTGTCACATCAACAAGTACGGGAATGACATCTCGAATTGATAATTCCTATCCTGGATTATGGGCAAATATTATAAACTATGAGATTGGAGAGACAACAACGAGAGTATATTATGAACTTGTGAATGATGGAAGAGTGCTGTTTAATAATACTCCTGTAACTACAGAAATTGGAGTATATGGGAAGGATTTACGTATTACACTTGATCCAAGTGCTGATTTTATTGAAATTGATAATGTATACTTAGAAAACTATGATGCATTTCAAATATATATAAAAGAGACTAATCAAACTTTATGTACAAAGCAGTTGAATTATAACATTTTCGGATTATTTGAATATTTTGGCTATTCAAATGGAATATTTAAATTTAAGCTAAGTGACTATAGTGTCAATATCATATCAATTTATTTTGAGGTGAGAGTAATAGAGAATGGAACACCTATTTTGGTATACACTTTGACAGAGTTTCCTGATGTATATGATAGTAGTAATTTTCAAAGTATAGATGTAGATAAAATACCCAGTAGTTTTATGGGAAATACGTATTTACATTATGTGGTTACATATCATGGTCTTTTAGGAATTGAAACATATGAGAGCAATCCTTCAAGTTATACTAGACCATAGAAGTAAAAATGTAAAACGTAAATCTCTACGCGTCACCAATATTATTTTGAAACGCTCTTCTCACCAGTGGGAAGAGCTTTTTTATTGATATTCAATGTTATCCTATACTGAGATAATTCTACAAATGATTGAAACCTATGACTTGCTTGGCTATACTGGTATAATATAATCAAGAAGAGGATGTGTTTATATGAAATACCTTACAATGAATAACGGATTAAAGATTCCTGTGTTAGGAACAGGAACAAATACTTTTGGGAAAGAAAATAATGATTTTAATGGAAAAGTTAATTATGACACAAAAGAACTTCGTTCTGCAATTGAATTAGGTTATCGATTAATAGATACTGCTATTTATTATCGTAATGAAGAGGTTATTGGTAAAGCTGTTAAAGAGTCAAGTATTGATAGAAGTGATTTTTTTATCACATCAAAAATTCCAGCAGATGAAAAATTTGTCGGGACAAATGAAAGTGTTAAATTTCATGTAGAACAATCACTAAAGGCACTAGACTTGGATTATATTGATCTATATTTAATTCACTTTCCATTACAAACTAACGAAGAGAATTTAAGAGTGTGGCGTATATTGGAAACCTATGTGGATAAAGGACTTCTAAAATCAATTGGTGTGTCCAACTTTAATCAAGACCAATTATCCGATTTGATTAAGCATGCTAGAATTAAACCTGTACTTAATCAATTTCAGTCATATCCAAGTAAACATCAACAATCATTAATAGATTTTTGTAAAGCTAATGAAATTATTCCTCAGGCATATCAATCCTTTGCTAAAATTGATGCCAAGACTAAAGATATATTAATAGAACTAGCTAAACCATATAAGAAATCTTGGAGTCAAGTCGTTCTAAATTATCAAATTAATGAAGGTTTAGTAGTGATTCCTAAATCACACAATAAGCAACATCAATTTGAAAATATCAATGTTTTCGATTTTAAATTAACAATGAAAGATATAGAAACTATTAAAAACATTTAATAAAAATCATAAAACCTAAAATTTTAAGATGTTTTAGAAATAAATGTCTAATTATCATATCGTCTTCTTCGATGGTATAATGATTTAGATTTGAATGATTAAGAAAATTAGTTAAAAATAGTCTTAATCCAAAAATAATGAAATAAGAGGATTAATATGGAACGCGAAAAAATGTTTATGCAATGGTTACAAAAATGGCAACCTAAAAATGCGAGTGTTAACTTTAATAAAAACACATGGGCAGAATCTACTTTGCTTGCTTATACAAACGTTTTAAAAAATATTGTTTCTGATTTGAAAATTGACGATCAGAACATAAAAAAGAATTTACTCGAGTATGATCATGTTAGTGAGTATTTGCTTGCATATGGAAAAATAATAAACCATGCAAATTTTAAAAGCTTGCAGTATTTTCCTATAGCAAAAAAATCTTTAAAAAGATATCTTGATTTTCTTAGTGGGTTGAAGTAAATAGTAATAATATATAATGTCCAATCATTCATTTTCACATATTTGGTGAAATAGGGGCAATTTTATAACAAAATGGCTAATTATATAGCAATTTAAGCTATACCATGACTTAATTGCCTCTTTTGTGATTAAAAATTAGGGTTTTAGTCAATAAAAGTGTATACTTATATATGGTTAAGTCAGTAATGACTATTGATCAGAATAAAAAAAGGAGTAATCGACATGACAGGAACAGTAAAATGGTTTAATTCTGATAAGGGATATGGATTTATCTCTACAGAAGAAGGTAAAGATGTATTCGTACACTTTAGCGCAATTCAATCTGAAGGATACAAGTCACTTGAAGAAGGCAGTAAAGTTCAATTTGACGTTGTAAATAGCGATCGCGGCGAAACAGCAGCAAACGTTATTAAACTATAATTTTAAATAAAACTATAGATAAAAAATAAAAAGCTCTTCTCACTTGTGGGAAGGGCTTTTTATTCATATGAGTATATCTATTGATTATTTCTATTCACCTTTAAGCACTTACCTTGTCACATTCACCACCGAATTATATAATAACTGACAAAGGGGAGTGAGTCATATGTTCGAAAAATTCAAAATCAGTTCTACAGTGAATAAAGATGTATTCAACTGTTTTCACACCTATCACACACCAGAGCACATCAAAAATTGGAATTTTGCAAGTAAAGATTGGCATTGCCCAAACGCAACCTCAGAGTTTAAAGAAGGTGGACATTTTAACTACCGAATGGAAGCTAAGGATCAATCCTTTGGTTTTGATTTCACGGGTACTTTTGACAAGATAGAAGAACCTAATCTTATTCAATATCATATTGATGATCTTAGAGAAGTTGTTATTCGCTTTGAAGCACAAGGAAATCAAACATTCATTGAAGTTATTATTGATGCTGAAAAGGAAAATTCAATTGCTCTACAAAAAAGAGGTTGGCAGGCAATCCTAGACAATTTTAAAAAATATATAGAATCACTGTAGTGGATTGGCACGGAAACAAAACATTGGTTGTGACATCATATGCATAGAAAGCTTATTTATAGTTCATAAGAATCTCAATAGAAAAGTCCCTATTTCAATTTTAGAATAGTGGACTTTTTTTGCATAAAAATTGTATGTGAATCTCTATTTATTAATTTATGCATTCATCATGAACTTATAGAGCTAATTAAACAAGAGAAAAACATTTGAAAAGTTTATTGTAAAATCATCAGAAAACTAAAGAAAAAACACATGTATTTATCCAAAAATATACCACCATTTGATGGCTTCATAAAGCCGAAATATCAGTATGATTATTTTTCACTTATTTTTTTTTGATAAATATTAGTTAAAACACTTGAAATTACAAAAAAAAGGTCTATAATAATTGCTTGTAAAAGAATATAAATATGAGGAGTGAACTAGTGAACAAAAAACCCTTAATTGAACTTATAAATGTAACAAAAACATACGATGGTGAAACTGTCGTTGACAACCTTAATTTAACAATCTATGAAAATGAATTTGTCACACTTTTAGGTCCTTCAGGATGTGGTAAAACAACCACACTACGCATGATAGGTGGTTTTGTACAGCCTGATGATGGACAAATAATTATCAACGGTAAAGTCTTTAATGATTTACCACCTTATGCAAGACCTATTCATACAGTTTTTCAACGCTATGCGTTATTTCCACATCTAAATGTGATTGGAAACGTAGCATTTGGTCTTGCTAATCGTAACCATGAGTATCTAACTAAATTTTTCGGTGAAGAAAAAATCAATCATGCTTACAAAGAGATGTTTGGGGAAACAGATAAAAAAAGCAGTAAAAAATTAAATAAGGTTTTGCATCAATTAATTGAAAAAGAAGCAAAGGATGCGTTAGCCTTAGTTAAATTATCGGGATACGAAAAGCGTAAGATTGATCAAATCTCAGGGGGACAACAACAACGTGTCGCATTAGCGAGAGCACTTGTCAATAAACCACAAATCTTACTTCTTGATGAACCCTTAGCTGCACTTGACTTAAAACTTCGTCAGGCTATGCAATATGAACTAAAGGAAATGCAAACCAAACTTGGAATTACATTTATCTTTGTCACGCATGACCAAGAAGAAGCAATGACAATGAGCGATCGTATTGTTGTCATGAAAGAAGGACTTATCCAACAACTTGGTTCTCCAAAGTCTATTTATAATGAACCAGTGAACAGATACGTTGCTAACTTTATTGGTGAAACTAACATTATTCCAGGAACTTATTTAAAAAAGGATTTAGTCAACTTCTTAGGTACTGATTTCAAATGTATGGGTTACACATTTAATGATGGAGAATCTGTTGATGTTGTCATTCGTCCTGAAGACTTTGATGTCGTCGATTTGGAAAAAGCTAAAATTAAAGGTACAGTGACATTCAGTTTGTTTAAGGGTGTTCACAATGAACTTGATGTAGATGTCAATGGTGTCAAACTTATGGTAAACACCTATGAATCCTATGAAGTCGGACAATCTATCGGATTATCAGTAGACCCATATGAGATTCATATGATGAAGGTCACAGACCTATGAACAAGGTTTTTAAGGCATTAGCCGTTCCTTACCAGATCTGGCTCTATATCCTGGTATTCATTCCTATCATCGCGATGGTAGGTATTAGTGTATCAAACTATGATTCATCAGTTTTATTGAAGCAGATCAATATTGACTTAACACATTGGTCGATATTATTTCAGTCACAAAATTTGATAGCGTTTAGAAACAGTGTTGTCTTTGCTGTTTCAACAACAATCATTGCTGCATTTCTAGGGTACTTTGCTGCATATTATATTTTCCAATCTAAATTTAAAAATAAGTTTATCATCTTGACTATTGTAATTTTACCCATGTGGAGTAATTTAATTCTAAGAGTTGATGCATTAAACAACGTATTCTCTAGAAATAATATCTTATCATCAATCTTTGGATTTTCTCCATTTGGTAATATAACAGGGACTAGCTTAGCAATTCTAATTGGTTTAGTCTTTACCTATTTACCCTTTATGATATTACCTGTTTATACAGCACTTGAAAAGATTGATTATGCGCTTCAAGAAGCAGCATTAGACTTAGGTCTCACCCCCTTTAAAAAGTTTTGGAAGGTTATATTCCCACTTTCGATAAAAGGTGTTGTTACAGGGTCAATCATGGTTTTCCTACCGACGTTAGCAGGATTTGCGATTCCAAAGATATTAGGAAAAGGTAATTTCTTATTTATCGGAAATGTCATTGAGAACAAGCTCTTATCTTCTACAATATTCTATAATCATGGATCACTACTTGCAGTTGTCATCTTAGTCTTTATTTTAGGATCCATTCTACTCTTAACTAGATTTGACAAGGAAGGGGAGACGCTACTATGACAGAGACAAAAATATATCCTCATGCTACGTTAGAGGAATATGGCTATAAAGACTATTCTAAGTATGAAAAACTATTTAAAGTCCTAAAGACTGTGTTGTTTGTAGTGATATTTCTCATGCTTTATCTATCGATCTTTGTTATTGCTATTCAAAGCTTGAATTCATCAGTGAGAACCTCAGAGTTCTTATCGATAACCCTTAAATGGTATCCAAACATCTTTAGAGAAGAAGATTTGATGACAGCGATTAGAAATACATTTATTGTATCTTTTATAGCTACATCGATTGCAACAGTAGTTGGAACATTCTTTGCAGTAGGTCTATATTCTTTAGAAAAGAAAAAGAGACAGTCTATCATGTTATTAAATAACGTTCCTATGCTAAATGCGGATATCGTTACAGGCTTTTCACTCATGTTGATGTTTAGATTATTGATGCCATTATTTCCAAACATCTTTGGTTTATTCACACTTGTCATGGCACATTTGTTCTTCACGTTTCCTTATGTTGTTTTATCGGTTATGCCGAAACTTAAAGAAACAGATCCCAATTTGATGGATGCAGCTTTAGACTTAGGTGTGAAACCATATAAAGCACTCATCAAAGTGGTGATTCCTGCCATTAAGGCTGGTATCTTCTCGGGGATGTTACTCGCCCTTACAATGAGTATCGATGACTTTGTCATCAGTTATTTTAACACCGGAGCTGGATTTGATAACTTATCCATCTGGATCTACGGTGTAGTTGGTCGAAGAAACCTAACACCATCTGTGTACGCATTTTCAACATTGCTCACACTATTTACATTAGCTGGTTTGATGGTATATACATTTATTCAGCATTCAAATAAAAAAGGAAAGAAGGAACAAAAATGAAAAAAGTATTACTTATTATAGTCCTTGCACTAGTTGCAATTGGGGCATCTGCTTGTGACTCACGTCCAGTATTAAATATTTTAAACTGGGGTGAATATATTAACGAAGAAGTTGTTAGAAACTTCGAAGATGAATACGGGATTAATGTGAAAATCAGTGTCGCTGATTCAAACGAACTATTCTATTCTAAGATTAAGAGTGGAACAACATCCTTTGATTTAGTCATTCCATCAGATTACATGATTGAAAAAATGTATGAAGAAGATATGCTTCATGCATTAGATTATTCAAAACTTCCAAATTATGATGATGTGACTTATATGGATGGGGTTGAGCAAATTTTTGATTCCATGGCTGAAACAACATTAGCAAGAAATGGCAAAACTGTTGACTACAAAGATTATATGGTTCCTTATTTTTGGGGTACATTTGGTATTATTTATAATAACCGTGTCTCTGGATTGAAGGAAGCATTAAACCAATATGGATGGGCAGCATATTTCGATGCAACCACACATTTCCCTAATGCAAGACGCGGAATGTATGATGTTGCTCAATTTGCGTATGCAGCTGCTATGCTTTATCGCGATCAAAATCCAAACGATTATTCAGCAGCTTATTTAAATCAAGTTAAACTTGACTTACAAACTGCAAATTTCACTCAATGGGGTGATGATATGCTAAAGCGTGATATCGAAGCAGATAACTTAGATATGGCATTTACATATACAGGTGATTACCTAGACCGTCTATATATTCAATTAGATGAAGGTAAGAGCTTAGAACAAGTTAGAGCAGACTTTGATATTTATATTCCAGAAAATACTTTAGTATTTATTGATGGTATGGTTATTCCTAAAACAGCAAAAAATATCGACGGTGCACATCAGTTCATTAACTATTTACTTGATCCTGAAGTGGTAGCATTAAATTCTGAAGTTGTTGGTTATGCTACAGCATTAGAAGAAGCATATGACATTATCGTTTCTTACCAAACATCAACTGATGATTGGTATAAGAATTGGGCATTAGCAAACCTTACTTATTACAATAAGGATCGTGAAGGCTCATTCTATCCAATGACTACATTAAGTGCGTCTGCTATTGATTCTATTACATCTATGGTTCAACAGGTTGTTACAGGATAGTTGTCAAAGTATTATAAAATACATTATTTAGATAATTAATTAAAATAAACAGATTTCAAATCATAGATAGAGCTTGTATCCGATAATTTATCGAAGCAGGCTCTTTTTTTGAATGTTGAAGGAAATCAAATCATTTAGCACATCGTAAAAAATCATCTCAACCCAGTTTACCGGTGTATATATTGTATGATACCCCTATAAATTATACACTTCTGTATATCACAATTGAAGACTTCATTTTTATGTGATATGATTAAGTGATAAAAAAGTAGGAGAAAACCATGAAAAAACTGAACATATTTGTAATATTCATCTCAATCATTTTTTTAACTGCATGCATGGATATAGCACCTGATGAATCAACAATAGTAGAAGATACACCTACACCAACTGTAACCGGTAATTTTCCAATCTTTCAAGGTTTAGATGATATGACATATTATGTAGGTCAATCATTTTATCCGACTACAGGTATTACTGCAATCGATACTGAGGATGGTGATATTACTCATCTAATATATATCTTAGGTTTAGAACAACTCCCACTCTCTTCGAATGTACTGATAGATATTGGCGAATTTGAATTAACTTATATCATCATTGATAGTGATTTCAATTGGGTTACTCAAGTCATCACACTAACAATTCTAGAAGAAATTAAAATAAGCAATTGTGCATTTGAGCGCGAGGGATATATTCTTACATGGTGTGACGATTTCCAAGGTGAAGGCGAAAACTTGAATGAACAGGGAGTCAATCTTGATAACTGGGGATTTCAATTAGGTACCGGTACAGAATACGGGTTAACCAACTGGGGAAATAACGAACAACAATTCTATAGAAGCGAAAACGCAAATGTTTTTGATGGACAATTATTTATTGAGGCTAAGCTCGAAAACTTTGGTGGAAAACCCTATACCTCTGCCAGATTATATACAAAAAACACATTTTCTCAACAATATGGACGTTTTGAGGCAATGATTAAACTGCCAGCAGGTGAAGGAATGTGGCCAGCATTTTGGCTCATGCCAAAAGATGATATTTATGGAGGTTGGGCAAATTCTGGTGAAATAGATATTATGGAAGCTAGAGGTAGATTGACAAGAGAAATCTCTAGTGCGCTTCATTTTGGTGGAATCTGGCCAAATAATACATATACATCAAAACGTTATACATTTCAAAGCGATCAATCAATCGAAGGATATCATCTTTATGCAGTTGAATGGGATGAAACAGAATTCAGATTCTATGTTAATGATATTCTCTATCATACAGTAACACAATGGCATAATACTGGTTATGATTATCCAGCACCTTTTGACCAACCATTCTATATAATATTAAATCTCGCAGTTGGTGGTGGATTTGATGGTAATCGTATTCCCCCTGCGTCTTTATTTGATAATCCCGTTGAGATGATTGTCTCATATGTACGTGTCTATCAAAAAATATCTAATTAAGTCTCTTTTTTGAGACTTTTTTATTTAGATACATCTTAAAAAGATGAGAATGGATTTTCTATGGGACCCAATTCTAAAGTAATATAGACTTAGTTTTAAATGTATAGTTTAGTGATATAATGATACAATGAAATATAGAAAACAACAGTCAAACTTGTTCTTAAATTGAAAGTGAGAGATTATCATGGTATCAAAAACAATTTTTAAGAAAATAGGAGTTTATATTATTGGGTTACTCGTGATTGTACTCATCACTTTTACTATAGCAGGATTGTGGATACTCAATACCAACTATTTGGATACAGGATACCTCGAAGACCAAACTGTCAAATTTAAATATTTAGCAGAAGATCTTTCTGTTCAGATTACATCAGCTGAAAGTGTATTGCAAAAACTGGAAAATGACGTAAATATATCAAATATTTTGATCGAAATACATGAAAATCAAGATGTCGTTCAAGAACTATATGAAGTTATAGACTTTGATATGATTTTAGAGAACAATACTGAAGTCTTTGCGTTTGAGCATTTAACAATCTTTACATCAAATGAATCTGCAGTTTTAGATCCATCCATCAAGTTCATATCCCAGCAAGTTCAATTTGAAAATTGGTATATTCGTATCAATCAGTCTAGAAGAAAATCCGTCTTATATGTTGAAAATGGTGAAGCGTTTGTTCTTTATAAAATTAACTTGACTGATAATATCCACGGATTCACACATGTCGGAGTCGTTAAAATAGACTTATCGTTTCTACAACATACCAAATTAAAAGATTATAAAATATTGCTCTCAAATGTTTCATCAAATACCATCGTTGAGGTTTCAGGTAATCGGGTACTGAATTTGCCAGTCACAGATTATTTTGGCATTAGTGACAGTATTTATTTGGGAGAAGAAATGATTCTAGCGTATATAGTTATTACAGGTACAACAGCAACTAGATGGAGTCTTATACTGATTACCCCAAAAATTAATTTCATTTATGACTATATCTTTTACTCACTTGCAATAGCCAGTGTATTTCTAGCTATCAGCTATGTTATTTTTTATAGGATTTCTTTTGTTAAAAAAATAGGTAAATCATTTGACGAATTATCAATAGAAAACATCAATGCTATTTTATCTAAAAAACAAGCTAATTCGGTTGATCAGTTAGTCCGTAATATGTATGATAGAATTTTATCCCTTGTTAAAAGCAACCAGGAATTGGATATAAGCAATCAACAAAAAGAAATGCAGAAAAACGAGGCAGAACTTAAAGCACTGCTTTCACAAATAGATCCACATTATATTTTCAATTTACTCAATTCCATTCACAAACGAGCATTAAAAAACAATGAGACCGAGTCAGCTAAGATGATTTTATTAATGAGTAAACAACTTAGAAGGTCCTTAGAATGGAAAGATCCATGTGTCATGATAAAAGATGAATTTGACCATATTAAATCATTTATTGCACTTCAACAGTATTTTAGCGGTATAGAATACCAATTCATTTATGATGTTGATAATAGTCTTTTCTATGAAAAAGTACCAAAACTCATATTGCAGACATTAATTGAAAATGCAATCAAACACGGAAATCCTACATCACAGTTTTTTGTTAAGCTAGATGAAAAAGATGATTTCATTCGATTTACAGTTAAAAATGAAGTTGTTGGTGATCCAAAAGAAGTTCAAAATACTATTAATAAAGCATTAGCATCGACAGATTTTAATAGCGAACATCAAGGTGTTGGGCTTCAAAATATGATTAAGAGATTAAGATTTTATTATGGTGATCACTACCAGATTACGACAAGGTTAAGTAAGCAAAATATATCCATTCAGTTAAAATTTTCAAAAAACTTACAGGAGATGAAACTTTGACTTTACTATTAGTTGATGATGATCGTATCAGCATTGATATCCTTGCAGAATACATTAGACCTCATTTCAATCGAATTGATGAGGTTCTTTGTGCGTATGACGGACAAGAAGCTTATGATATTATCTTGAGTGTTAAACCAAATATCATTGTCACAGACATTAAAATGCCAAACATGAGTGGTATTGCATTAATAAAGAAAATAAGATCAATTGAACACTATTTGCCAAAAATAATCATCATTAGTAGCTATAGTGATTTTGAATATGCAAGAGAGGCATTGAAGTTGAATGTCTTTGACTATATTGTTAAACCTATAGATCAGGAAGAACTGATTGAAAAAATAAATATATGTATTGAACCAGGTGTATACGAAGAAGTTGAAAATAATGAAGATATCTTTGACAAAGTGCAAAAATATCTCTCGGATAATTTATCAGATTCGTTAAAATTGCTTGATATATCAAATCGTTTTCATTACAATTCATCATATCTTGGTCGTTTAATAAAAGAAAAAACAGGTCATTATTTTAATGACTATGTTTTGAAGCTTAGAGTCATCAAAGCCCAGTCGTTGCTGATTCAAACGAATCACTTGATTCATAAGATTAGTGGAGATTTAGGCTTTAAAGACCCAGAGTATTTCACAAAGAAGTTCAAAAAAATTACAGGTGTGACACCTTCTGAATTTCGCAATCAAAATCAACATATAAAATAAGTAAACAAGACAACTAAATAGAAAAAAGTATAATTCATACCGGTAAGAGGTATGCTTTTTAGGGTTGTAAGAAACCGGTTTCCGATATATAATTTACACAAAGAAAACCAAAGTAGTTCGATTTTCACATATTATGAACCGTAACTATTGCTATGAAGATTCATTATTAACTGCAAGGCATATTCATATTAGTGCCCCATTGATAGGAGAATCATGATATTTTTTCGCTAAAAAGAATTGAAAACGGTTACAAACCGATATTATTGATTATTAAGGCAATAGATTTAACAAATAAAGTAGCGAGGTGCGTCAATGAAAAACAAAGATCAATTACAAAGAAGTTATAATCAACTCAAAACTGAAGCCATTTTACGTTCAGTCCTTTTCAGTTTTTCCATTGGATTTAGTATGGGATTTATTGTTTTTATCCTTGGAGTTCTGATGACTCTAAATTTAGCTTTGATTGGATTAGGTTTAGCACTACTAGTATCCTTAGTATTGAGCTATTGCATATATGTATTTCGTTTGCGTCCTACAACCAAAATAGTAGCAAAAAGAGTAGATGACCTAGGTTTAGAAGAACGAACAATCACCATGATTGAACTTGAACAAACAAAGAGTTACATTGCTCAAGTTCAAAGAGAAGATGCAAAACAAAAATTAGGAAATATAACGCCTAAATTTCTATATTTCAAAACATTTTTAAAGCCACTGATGATGTTCTTTGCTGCATTTGTTTTGATGTCTTTATCATTTGGTTTCATGATTACAAAGGTTAATGCTGCTAATAATACTCCTCCAGATCCAACAATCATTCCAGTTTCGCCAGAAGATGAGATTCTTCAAAAAATGATTGAAAACTTATTATCGATTATCAACAATTCAAACATTGATATTACTCTTAAAAACACATTATACGGTATGGTTGTTGATTTAAGTGACCGCTTACCACATTACGAAACTTATTTGGAAAAGTATACCGATGTATTAAGCACTCGAAATGAGATTTTGAAACTCATTGCTGAGGCAATTCAGGAATTGGAAGATTCACTGATGAATATTGCTGAAGCACTTCAAAAATATGATAACACCGAAGTTTTAGGTCTAGCGATTGCAACTTGGAATGACGATGCAATCATTGAAGCTTTTGACTATATGTATGATCGAATTGCAGTACTTCTTGGTCAAGAACTATATGATGTCATGTGGCAAACTGCACTTGATATAGAAGCAGCACTCGCTGAAGCCGTTGGAACAGATCCAGGAATGCATCAAGCATTGCAGGATTTAGCAGATGCTTATAAATTAGCTTTAGATGAATTTGATACAAAGAGTGAAGAAGAAGTGCTAGAACAACTTAAGCAAGGCATGGATGAAAGTCTTCAGGAGCTTCTTGATGCTATCCAAGCACTTAGAGACTTAATCGAGGAACTGCTAGAACTCGAAGATGATATTGAAGATGCTATTGATGAAGTTGACCAATTCCCAATATTTATGCCATTTCCTGAAGATGATCAAGGTGGAAGTGATCCAGGAACACCGAACAATCAATTAGATAACACGGTTATTGATGGTCAAACACCTTATACAGATGTATATGATGAATATTACCAGGATGCAATGAACTTTCTTACTGGCGAAACTTTGTCTGAAGAGATGAGACGCATGATTGAGAATTATTTTAAAATGCTATCTTGATGCTTTATAGATACTCAAAACACAAAAATTAAAAAAAACAAATACAAAGGGAGTAAAAAAATGATTAATGAAAATAGCTTAAAAATGTTTAGTAGTCAATGCGATCGAATATTTGAACAATTGAGACGTGATATGATTGGCCAAGAAGACGTTGTAGAAAACACTGTAATCGCGATGATTGCTGGAGGAAATATACTACTTGAAGGCGTTCCAGGTGTTGGAAAAACAAGACTTGTTCGCTCATTGGGTAGAGTTTTTAGTTTGCCTTTTTCAAGAATTCAATTTACACCAGATTTAATGCCTGCAGATGTCACTGGTACTAATATCATTGTTCGTGACGAAAAAGGAAATTCAAAGTTTGAGTTTCAACCAGGTCCAATTTTCAGCAATATTATTCTAGCTGATGAAATTAATCGTGCTACACCAAAAACTCAAAGTGCACTTTTAGAAGCAATGCAAGAGCATACTGTTACAGTCATGGGAAATTCAAGAAAGCTTAATGAACCTTTCTTTGTACTTGCAACCCAAAATCCGATTGAACAAGATGGAACATATCCATTACCAGAAGCACAAATGGACCGTTTTATGTTTAAACTTATCATTACTTATCCTAACTTAAAGGAACTGAATGAAATCGTATCCATTACACAAATCACACTAAATGAAGTTGCTGAAGCAGTATGTAATGGTGAAGAACTTTTAGCAATGCGTGATACAGCAAAAGAAATTCCAATTGCATCTGATGTTATGACTTATGCAATGAAACTTGTCATGGCTACTCATCCAGACAGTGAATGTCCAGCTAATGTGTCAAAGAAATTTGTTCGTTATGGAGCAAGTCCTCGTGCTGCTCAGGCACTTATCTCAGCTGCGAAAGTTCGCGCACTAATCAATGGACGCTTTAATGTGTCATATGGAGATTTAAACGCACTTGCTGGTCCAGTTCTTAGACATCGTATCAAACCAAACTTTGAAGCAATAACTGAACGTATTACTACTGATGATATTATTCGTGAGATTATTAAAGAATTAGGTCATAGCAACAATGGTTCAACTAAGAAAGATGTTGTTTCACAAAAGTCTAAAGATGAATCTTCTACTGCTGTAGAAATACCACCACAATCTCAAGTAGTAAGTGAATCTAAGACAAAATCAAAATTATTCGGAAGTAAAAAGTAGACAATGAAAGAGAAAATTATCAATGACGATTTCATCAGTCGTTTAGAAACCATCTCGCTATATATGCAACAAGCTATGCAAGGTTACTTCGGAGGAAATCACCGTACGAAAACATATGGTAGTACCGTTGAATTTACCGATTTTAGAGAATATGTGCTTGGTGATGATATTAGACGTATTGATTGGAATCTATACAGCAGATTTGAAAAGCATTTCATAAAACTATATATTGATGAGCGTCAAATGCATACACAGATCTTTTTAGATTGTTCAGCATCCATGGGAAAAACGGATCAAGGTAAATCAATGTATGCACTTAAGGCAGCAGCTTCTCTAGGTTTTTTATCTGTTCAAAACATGGATAAAACATCTTATATGCTAATTAAAGGGAATTTTGCAGAAGAACTTAGCGGTGTAGTAACTGGAAAAGAAGCTTTTTATCGTAGTGTAGCACATCTTGAAGATACAACTTTTTTTGGTTCAGCAGATATTGCTACGGCTATTACAAATTATCCAAATTTTGGTGGCAATGATGGACTTACTGTAATCATTTCTGATTTTCTAACCGAAAATAACTGGAAGAAGGCAGTAGATTTTTTGCTATTTCATAAAAGACAAGTTATGCTTATTCAAGTACTATCTCCAGAAGAGATAGATCCAAAATACAATGGAAGAACTTTTCTGAAAGATGTTGAAACAGATGACATTCTCGATGAGAGAAACATGAAGTTACGCATCACTAAGAGTAATTATTTAGCCTACAAAGAGGCATTAAGTGATTATATTGCTGACATGAAGAAATTTTGCTCAGCGCGTGGTGTTAGATTTTTTTCAGTCGATAGTGACACGCCAGTGGAAAAACTCATTTTTGGCAAATTAATGGAATCAGGTGATGTACGATGAGATTTATGACACCTATGGGTTTATTAGGACTAATTGGATTAATGCTATTAATCCTAATATATGTTCTCAAACCCAAGTATCAAGAAAAGTCAATATCCAGTACTTTTGTGTGGAAGTTAAGCCTAAAGTATAGAAAGCATAAAATACCTTTTCAATGGCTAAAGAGCTCATTGTTGGTCATTTTGCAGTTTTTAATTATGCTTATTATAACCTTAAGCCTTACAACTCCGCTTTTTGCTTTAGATACACAAAGTGGTGAAAAAATCATCATTTTAGATATGTCTGCAAATATGCTTACTAAAGACAACGGAAGAACCCGTTTTGAACGTGCAGTGCAAGAAATTGGTGCTCTTGCAGATTCTACCACTCCTGACGATAGATTTACTGTTATCATAGCTGGTAAAGAAGCATCATTTGTTGCACGAAGACTCGATTCAGCTAAATTTATAAAGCAGCTTCTCTCTGAACTTTCCCCATCTTACGTACATGCAAATATTGATGCTGCAATCAGTTTGACAGAAGGTGTTCTTGCTGAAAATCCTAATGCAGAAGTCATACTTTTTACAGGAAATCAGTATTCAGAGATTGGGTTGATCAAAGTTAGAGACATGTCAAAAGCAGAATGGAATATTGCTGTTTTAGATTTCTCATCGAGTATCAAAAATGGCTATCATGCTTTTACGGCACAAATCGCAAGCTACAATCAAGATATGATTGTTTCTGCAAAATTATATATTAATGATATTTTACAAGATATCAAGACCGTGGAACTTAATGATAACGCAGAAGTCACAGTCATTTGGGATGATTTGAACATACTCAATTACAGCAAAGCCGAGATTATTCTAGACTATCAAGATGATTTTATTTACGACAATCGATTTGCCATATTTAGTTGGCAAAATGAGTTATTCAATGTTCAATTGGTCAGTGAGAACCCTAGATTCTTACAGTCGGCTTTACTAACAATTGGAGGTTATAAAGTCACAATCCCTGTTGCACCAGACGATCAGTCACCTGTCCCTGTCTTATACCAGGGGTATGACCTTTATATATTCGATGGTTATTTACCTGCAGAGATGCCAGTTGATGGTTCTGTTTGGTTAATTAATCCACCATCCATACCAAATGGAGTTGACTTAACTGTAGAAGGGACTTTGACAGGAAATTTCACATTGTCTGGTCCATCTACGACAACACCTCTAAATCAAACTATACTAAATTCTGTTAGCCCAGGAAAAATAACACTTTCCTCACATCAAGTCATCAGCAATTACGATGATTTTGAAGTAGTTTTATTTAATGATTTAGATCCAATTATTCTTGTTAAAGATTTAGATGGTCCACAGTTATTTGTTTTCGCATTCAGTCTTCATAACTCAAATTTACCCATCATAGTAGACTATATTATCTTGATGCATAACATGGCACGATATTCTGTTCAAAACATGATTGGCAGTTACTTGTATCATACAGGAGATAGCGTTCAAATTAGAAGAAAATCATCTGCTATACAATTAGAGTTATCTCATGCAGGAGAAACATCAACATACAATCAGTTTCCCGTCAATGTTTCATTGGATAATCCCGGAACTTATAGTATTACACAAACACTAGCAACTGGCGAACAATCTACAGTTGATTTCTTCGTCCGTATTGATAGAAATCAATCAGATTTCACATACAATCATGGTGCTTTAGCTAATCCAATCATTGGAAACACAGGTGGAGAAAGTGATGCAAGCCAAGATACTTTAGATATTATTAATTATCTTATTGCCATCCTTATTGTTTTATTCTTAATTGAATGGGGGTTACATTATAATGAGAACAATTAACTCAATCGTCATTCAATTTACACAACCATGGTTACTACTCCTATTGATTCCGGTTATTATTCTGCCACTTATTTTGTTCTTTAGACTTAAGAAGCAATATCGCAATAATAGATATCGTATTACCTCTCTTGTAACTCGAATTATTGCACTTGTGTTTGCGGTTTTTGTTCTTTCAGGTATGACTTTTCAATCTAGAAACATTCAGAATCGTACTGACATTATTATCCTTGTTGACACATCAGATAGTGTCAATGCATCTATAAATCGTATGAATACACAAATTCAAGCAATAATTGATGAAAGTAATGGAGAGTATAACATTGGAATCATTACCTTTGCCAATGGAAATATCTACAATGTAAGAATGACAGATAACATCAATGTCATTTACGATAGATATATTAATACCACGAGTAAACCGATTGCAAGTGGCACGAATATAGCAGTTGCTCTATCCTATGCACATTCACAGTTGTCTAATCCAACAAATGGAAGAATTATTTTGCTTTCAGATGGGTTGGAAACAGATGAATCTGCACTTACTACAGTAAGAAACATAACGAAATCGGGTGTCCGTATTGATACAATTTACTTTTCACCAAACAGTTATTATTTCGAGGTGCAAATCAATTCAGTAACTGTACCAGAACGTGTCAATCTCGGTGAAACTGTCCAGTTTTTAGTAGATGTACAAAGTACAATTGCAGGATCAGGTGTTTTATCAGTATATGATAACACTGTTTTGATTCATCAGGAACCGATTGCAATGAATGGGTATGAAGAAACCTTTGTTATTGATTATATGTTTAATTCGGGTGGACTTCATGAACTCTATTTTGAAGTAGAAAGTGAATTTGATACAGTCATGGAAAATAATGTATATTATGCACATGTCTACATTGATGCCACATCAAATATTCTAATTGTTGATGGAACAGGTAGCGAATCAAATGAACTTTTTGATCTCTTAAGTCAAGACCATGCAGTGACTGTTGTTGGTGTAAATAACCTCCTCCCCGCATCAACCACAGCACTGCAGGTCTATGATTTGGTAATTTTAATGAATGTCTCGAATAGCGAGCTTCCAGCTAATTTTGTCCAAATCTTAAATATCTATGTAAATCAGTTGGGCGGTGGACTTCTGACTATAGGAGGAAACAAAGCATATATAGAAGAAGATATGTCTGGTTCCGTATTAGAAAGTATGTTACCAGTCATTTCGTCAACATCAGCACGACCACTTGCAGTTATGTATGTTTTAGACTCATCTGGAAGTATGAATGATATTATAGGCACAACAGGTAAAACGCGTTTTGATCTTGCAAAAGAAGGAGCTATTGAAAGTGTAAATTCACTTTCTGATCGTGACTACTTTGGACTTGTCTCATTTAATGCAGTTGCTAATGTTGCAATTCCATTGACACCTGCAACACAAAAAGAAAGCATCATTGAAGATATAAACTTATTGCAAACGGCATCTGGAACAACCTACAAGGTTGGACTGGAATTAGCCGTATCCGCACTTAAAACTATGAGCGATGTTTATATGAAGCATATTATCTTTATTACAGATGGTACAGCTACTGATAATCGAGCAGGATATACAGAAGTCGTTGAAGGAATGGGTGAGTTTAACATTACACTTTCAGGACTTGCAATTTATCGAAGTGACTTCTTGTCATCACATATCGTGAGAGAACTATCGGAAATAGGTGGTGGAAGATTTTATTACATTCAGAATGCTGCAGAGCTTCCTGCTATTATGCTTGAGGAAAGTAGTGTTTCAGCAATTGAGTATATTAACGAAGCCCTCTTTACACCTACTATTACAAGTTTTACATCTGCTGTTTTAGGAATTACTGAGCTACCAGAGTTAGGTGGCTACTATGGGACATTATTAAAAGAAAATGCCACTATGGTTCTCTCATCGAGAGAAGGACTTCCAGTTTATGCATCATGGAGATATGGAAGTGGTAGAGTTGGAAGTTTTTTAAGTGATTTAAATGGCTATTGGTCTTCTAATTATTTCGTTGATCCGCAAGGAATCACGCTTATCAAGAATATAGCAACTAGTCTATTCCCAATCAAATCACTCGAAGAACAAGATATTACAGCACAATTTTTTAACAATAACTATGTAACAAACGTAAGAATCACTACACAAGTTGAAGAAGGTCAAACACTCTTTGCTAAAGTAACTAATCCAAATGGTTATACTGTTGATGTTATGCTCAATAGCTTAACACAAACCGTTTATTCAGGTAATTTTGAAAATACATTACCAGGCATTTATACTGTAGCTATTCAAAAGGAGCAATCAAGTGATGATGCGTCAGAAATATACTTTTATACAGCATTTTCATACTCAAATGAATACAATGTATTTGCAGATTCAAATACTGGTTTTAAATTGATCGAACAAATTGCTGAACTAGGTCAAGGAAGAATACTTTATACAAATGATGAGGTCTTTTCAGATGAAGCTCAAGTCATGGTTAGAGACTTTAATCCCAAATTCTTATATCTTTCTCTAATGATGACATGCTTTATACTTGATATATTTGCTCGAAAATTTAAATTCAAATGGCCACACGAGATTATTAAAAATTATAAGGATTTAAAGCGTGTTTAAAAAAAATGTATATCTTTGTGCAAGGAGGAAGAGATGAAACCTAAATTTAACGCCATTCCATTGATGATTACTGTACTATTAATTGTCTTTACATTGGCAGCGTGCAGTAATCAAAAAAACTATACTATAACCTTTGAAACACTTACCGACATTATCATTGAACCTATTGTAGCACCGGAAGGACAGTCTATTTTTGAACCAGAAAATCCAACTAGAACAGGTTATCGATTTGATGGATGGTATTATCAAAATCAAAAATACGCTTTTGGTGTAATGCCGGATAGCAATGTCACCTTAACTGCAAAATGGAGTAAATACTATCAAGTCAGCTTTGAAACAGGTAATGGTACTGAAATTAACAGCCTTAGTGTAGCTGAAGGAGATCCAATTACTTTACCAGAAGCACCAAAGAGAGATCATTTTAAGTTTGCAGGATGGCACTATTTAGAGTCAAATTTTAACCTATCTAATATGCCATCGCAGGACATACTACTGATTGCACAATGGGTTCCAGCATCTACGATAACTTTGATTGCAGTAGTTTATGATCGTTATTTAGATGAATATATTGAAATTGAAGTCGAGCCTATCGTGGACGTTTCAGGTGCATCTATACTTGCACCAGCATCTCCAACATACAAAGAATATAAATTTGTATCTTGGGAGCTAGACGATGTTGAGTATAATTTCGAGACAATGCCGAATGAAGATATAACACTACATGCTAAATGGATGCAACTTTCAAATTTACCAACTTTATTTATCGACTTATATCAAGAAAATGGTTCAACTATTCCAATTGAAAGCATTAATAGAGAAACTTATGTAAACAGTGTTATCACTTTAGATAATGTAGATTCTGAATTTCTGATTGATCATGCTGTTGCTGAATTTAAAGGAAGAGGCAATGGGTCATGGGTAGATTCAGGAGATAAAAAAGGATACCGGATCAAGTTTGATAGTAAACAGTCTATCTTAGGTAGTTCATATTCAAGACATTGGGTCATATTAGCGGGTGCAAACTTTGATGATGTTACGATGTATAGAAATAAACTTGCTTTTGATATGAGTAATGAAATCTTTGATCATATCGAATATGCATCTTCAGCAGAGTGGGTTGACGTCTACTTTAATGGCAACTATCATGGTGTTTATCTCATTGCTGAACATGTTCGTGTTGATGAAGATCGTGTAAACGTAGTTACAGAATATGGGACTTTAGATACTGGATACTTTATCGAGTATGATTCTTATGCATCTGGTGTCAACGGTGTAGATTATTTTAGAGTCACTGGTCTTAGATATCCATTTAGCATGAAGTCACCAAGCCCTGATGACTATCTAGACTATGGACTCACCATAGATGATTATAAAGCACATGTCACTTATATTCAGCAAATCGTCCAAAACATGGCAACAGCAGCATTGACAAAAAACTTTGAGGAATTTGCTATCTATGCTGATGTAGACTCCTTTGTCGATATGTATATTCTGCATGAACTCTTTAAGAACATAGACACAGGGTTCAGTTCATTTTATATGTACAGACATGCCGGTGGTAAGCTGTTTGCTGGTCCACCATGGGATTTCGATGCAACATTAGGCAGTTCACCTTCAAGAGGTAATGGTGGTCCAACAGGTATTTATGTCGGACAATCAGTGCAGGTGTTCTCATCAAGAACAGCAAGCGAACTTCTGATTAGTCTTTATGCAACACCTGCCTATAAACAGGCAGTTATCCAAAGATGGAAAGAAGTATCACCAAATATTGAAGGTTATGTCCATCAAACATTTACAGATGAGATGGTACAAACATACCGATTTGCTATGGGAAGAAATTTTGTGAGATGGCCATCTCCACAAGGCTATGGTACACCAGTCAGTCAAGCAACTGCCGAGCAAAACTGGGCAAATAATATTGCTATTGCAAAGAAATGGTTACTAGATAGAGTCAATTGGCTAAATGGTGAATGGTCTTAGTAAAGCAACATCACATGACTTGTTTATTTTCGTTGATTCAAATGGCATGAATCATCTAACAGTTATGTGTAGAAATAGAATTATAGATATACAAAAAAGTAGGCAATTACTTAAAAATGAATCAGCATGTAAATTGTCATACATGCAATTTTAGGAGGAAAATAATGAAAAAGATTCACTGGATGTTAAGCTTTTTATTGGTGATGGTCTCAGTTACGGTTCTTTCTGCTTGCAAGAAAGATAATGAACCATCAGATCCTACAATCATCGATCCGATTGAATTTACTGTATCACTCAATCACTCTGTTCAATCGATTGCTCAAGGTGACAGTTTTATTTTAGTAGCAACTTTGTCCGGCATTACAGAGTATGATAGTGTTGGCTGGGCTGCTGAAGGGGACTTATTAACAATAGCACCTAATGGTTTAAATGCAGTTATTACAGCAGGTACACAAACAGGTCAAGAAACCATTACGGTTACCGTCATCAAGGGAGATACCCAAGAGACAGCAGCATGTGTGGTAACTATCAACCTTGTTGACTTGAATGTCAGTTTGAGTACAGAAAGTATCACAATGAACCAAGGTGAAAGCAGACCTGTTACAGTAACTGTCAGTCCAATAAAGACACAGACAGTAATAACTTGGGTAGAAAGCGGTAGCTTACTAGACGTCAATGTTTCAGGTACAACTGCAACACTAACAGCTGGTGCAGCTACTGGAACAACCACAGTGACAGTTACTGCAACTATCTTTGGTCGTGCTTTTGAAAAAGTTGTTTCAGTTACTGTAAATGAGATAACGCCTCTTGTTGATATTACAAAAGCAAGTACAGATGTCAATGTTGATGGAGAAGTTCTCCTTGATTTTGATTTTGTAACTGCATTCCAATCAGATAAGTCATTTGAAATCACTTTATCCCAAGCTGGATTTGCATCAGCAGAAATCACACCTGAAAACAAACTGAAAGTCGTTGGATTACAAGAAGGTGAAGTCACACTAACACTTACAATGACAACCAATGACATTGAATATCAAGATACTTTAGTCATCAATGTTCGCCCTTTAGGATATGTCAGTGTCTCAGGAAATACTTACGATCTTTTTGATATGCAGCTTAACTTTACGGAATCTATATTTTTTAGTTCTATTGATGAAAGTATATGGCAAGCGTACAATATCTTATTTGGACAAGGAGTTAACTCAGGTACAGGCGATAATCGCGGTCAGTTTGTTTTCGCTATTAATCACCAATTTGTCGAAGATAACGGCAAAGATGTGATTCAAGTTATGGCAAATGGCGCTTCAGCAATGGCAATTAAAATTCCTGATTCGATTGACAATTTAGCTGCAGTTGAGTTCAGCATGAAACTTGCAACACTTGATCCTTCGTTTACTGGAACATGGCGCTTAGATTTCTTAATTGCTTCTGTCGTGGATGGCAAAACCACACTTTATGGTCGTGCACTTGCAGAAAATAATGGCAAACTTTTAGGAAGTCTCACTATTCCTACGATTGACTTATTACGTGAAGGGTATCATACTTATCGTTTTAATGTCACTAGTATACCAGAAGGTGCAGGCAACTATATCGTCATCTATTTTGGAAACACAAATAACTTTAATGGTACAGATGGCAATAGAACTTATATTGAAAGCTTTAACTTCTTATCTAAAGAACAAACAGGCGTCGAACTTACAACAGCTCCAACGAAACTGAATTATGTTGTTGGACAAAGTTTTGACCCAGCAGGCATGGTTGTTTCCTCAGTGTATACTTTGGGTAATCCTGTACCTATCAATCATTCTCAACTTACATTTGAATATGATTTTACTACAGCAGGAAATAAGATTGTTAAAGTGAATTATGGAACATATTCAATTGATATCGAAGTCGTTGTTGTTGAAAAGGCAATGACATCACTTTCTATTACAACAGTACCAAGCAAAACTATTTATGCTGAAGGAGAAGTATTTGATCCAGCAGGTATGGTTGTTACAGCAAATTACAATGATGGTACATCAGTTATTGTTGACGACTACACCTTTAACCAAGATCCTTTAGTTGCTGGAGCAACAACTATAGAAATTGCATTCAATTCATTAACTGTCAATGTTTCAATCACTGTGAATGCAGCAGCTTTAGATAGCATTGCAGTAACGACACTTCCAACTAAGACTACCTATGTCGTAGGACAAACTGCTACCTATGCAGGTATTGTTGTCACAGTAACATTTGCAGACACATCAACAGCTGTTGTTCCATTTAACCAACTTTCATTTAGTGGATTCAATTCATCAACACCTGAAGTAGGTCAAGTGATTACAGTCACTTATGGTGGTAAATCGACAACATTCACTATTGATATCGTTGCAAAAGCAATTGTTGGTATTGAAGTTCAAAGATTCCCACAAGTTGCATATGCTATCGATGAAACTGCAGATTGGTCACTTCTGATTGTCAATGCAGTTTACAATGATAACAGCAAACAATCGGTTAATTTTGCAGAGCTTACTATTACCGGTTTTGATTCATCTACTGCTGGAACTGTCCAGATCATCGTTACATATTTAACATTTGAAACTGCATTCAATGTTGTCATCTCCGATGAAGAAGGTTTCATTGAAGTGAAAACAGCTGATATGAATTTCAAGACAGAAGGACTCGTCGTCAACTCAACGTATTTTGATGCATTATTCAGTGGAGAAACCCCTGCAAGCCGTGATGATTATGATGTTTTATTAGGTCGTGTTGAGAATGCTGGTGATCGTAAATTACAGTACAGTAACCTTATCTACTTTAGCGGTGAAGGTGCTGAAGTTAAACTGATTGTTCAAACCAATGGTATATCTGCACTTGCAGTAAAAATCCCAGAAGGATTAACAGCAGCAGATATTACAGCTTTCACATTTAGCATGAATGCTGAACATACGGCTGGTTTGGTAGCTAACACTGTCACATTTAGACCTACTTTCCGTTTCTCAAGCATCCATGATAATGTCGAATACTTCCAAGGTTCAAACTTCTCATATTATCTACCACAATCAGCAACTATGACAATTACATATGCTGATTTCACACGTCCTGGTTATCACGATTACACAGTTATCATTAATCAGCCTACATTACCAGAAGGCGTGACTATGGGCAATTATCTCATTATGCCTATGGGTAATAATGGTGCATTTAGAGATACAACAAATACATCACTTTATTTCAATAGTTTCAAGTTTTGGACAAGAGATGTAGTCACTGAAATTAATGTTACTTCACAGCCTACAAAGACCACATATGCAGTCGATGATACATTTGATCCAGCAGGACTAGTTGTTACACCTCTCTATGGCATCAATATATATAATGCAGCAACAACAATTAGCAATGCAAATTTAGAATTCATTTATGATTTTTCTACAGCAGGCAACAAGATTGTTACCGTTAAGTATGGTGATTTGACAAAAGAAATTGAAGTTACAGTCATTGAAAAAGAACTCGAAGCTATTGTTGTCACTACACTGCCAGATAAAGTTGCTTATTTTGCAGGAGATATCTTTGACCCAACAGGTATGGTTATTACTGCACAGTTTAACGATTCGTCATCCTTAGTAATCGAAGATTATAATTTCCCAGATACACCACTCGTTGTTGGTCAAGAATCAATTGAAATTACTTATGAAGGCAAATCTGTTTTAGTACCAATTACCGTTAGTGCTGCAACAATGCAAAGCATTGCAGTCACTACACAACCAACCAAGTCGACCTATATTGTTGGTCAATCTGCAGATTTTTCAGGACTTGTTGTTACAGCAACGTACTCAGATTCATCAACACTACCTGTTGCATATGAAGAACTAGTTTTTAGTGGTTTTGATGCATCAGAGCCAGCTGTTGATCAAGTCATTACTGTTACGTTTGGCGAATTGTCGACATCATTCACAGTCAACATAATTGAGAAAGTTGCAGTAGGTATTCAGATTCAAACATTACCTAAAGTATCCTATCAAGTGGACGAAGTTGCGGATTTTGCTCTAATTGAAGTCGTGTTGCTATTTAATGATGAAAGTACACAACCTGTTGTTTTTGAAGACTTACTCTTTGATGGTTTTGATACATCAGTTGCAGGTAGTGTGGATGTTACTGTTTCTTATTTGACATTTGATGCTATTTTTGCAATCACTGTTAGTGACAATGAAATCACTTCAGATTATGTTGAAATCAAAACATCAGATATGAATTTTAAGACAGAAGGCTTAGTCACAAATACAACACTTTATTCGAGTATTTTTACAGGAGAAACCCCAGCATCACTTGATGATTATGATGTTTTGCTTGGTCGTGTTCAAAATGTCACTGAGCGTCCACTCCAATACAGTAGCACACTTATTTACTTTACTGGAGAAGGTGTTGAAATCAAACTTATAGTTAATACCAATGGATTATCTGCACTCGCAGTTAGAATTCCAGACGGACTTACAGCAGCGGATATTACAGCATTTAGCTTCAGTATGAATGGTGAACATACATCAGCATTAGCAGATACAGTCACATTTAGACCAGTTTTCCGTTTCTCAAGCATCTTTGATGGTGTCGAACATTTTAAGGCACAAGCAAATGGTTCATATTTCTTACCACAATCCGGTGCTCTTATCATTGCACACGCTGATTATACAAGAGCTGGATACCATGATTATACGGTTAAAATTGATCAACCTTCATTATCAGAAGGACTCACTATTGGGAACTACTTGTTAATGTATATGGGCAATAATGGTAGTTTTTCAAGTGCAAACGCACTTCATATCAACAGCTTTAAGTTCTGGACAAAAGAAGTTATCTCTGATATCACCATCACTGAACAGCCTACAAAAACAACTTATGAAATTGGTGAAACTTTTGATACAACTGGTTTAGTGGTTACACCAACATATGAAGTAAGCATTTATAGCACACCTAACATCAGTCCAGCTAACCTAGAATTTATATACGACTTTTCTGTTGCTGGTGAAACATTTGTTACAGTGAAGTATGGTTTGATCACAAAACAAATTCCAGTTACAGTAGTTGAACCAGCAGAACCATTAGAACCTTAAGAGATTATTTTTATTAATCAAATTATTTAATACAAAGTATTTAATGAGATAAGATTCCGTATATCGAAAACTCATCGATATACGGAATCTACTCATAATTATTAAAATTTAGGTGAGGTGCGTATGATAAGAAAATATGGTAGCAACGTTTTATTAGCGATAATTATATTGCTTGTATCTTTCATTTTAATTGGTTGTCAATCAAAAGATGATGTATTTGATGATATTGAAGGATTTAATCAAGGGTTAGATAGTATTGTTAATGAACAATTTTATACAAGTAAACAGCCAAATAACCTCACAGATAATGAAGAGGATTTTGTTGATAGTTCTTTAAATGATTTTAAAGCATTTAACACAGCAACTGTGGTTTTTAGTGACAGTCAAACTGAAATTTTCAATGAAGTTGAGAATACAGATATTTTTATGGAAAATGGAAATCTAATTGTCAATTCCACTAAAAAAATGACACTTGTTGTTTCTGGGGTATTAAACGGTAGCATTATAGTTAACAAGTCAGATGGCAAATTCAAACTCGTTCTTAATGGAATAACTATTAATTCAGAATCAGGACCTGCTATAAATTTGCAGACTGAAAAAAGAGTATTTTTAGTGATTAATGATGAAACTGTCAATCATGTAACAGATGGACCTGAACATCCATTGATGAGTAATGGCTCAAAAACGAAGGCTGCTATTTTTTCTGAAGAACAGTTGATTATTTCAGGAAACGGCGAACTTAACATCATTGGAAGGTACCAACATGGTATTGCTAGTGATGACCATATCAAAATTTTATCAGGAGATATCAATATATTATCAGCTGAATCAGACGGTTTACGTGCTAATGATTACATCGTCATTGATGGAGGTCGAATCGATATTAATGCAAAAGGTGATGGTATCGAATGTGAAAAAGGATATGTCGTTATTAATGGAGGTCATTTAACCATTCATGCTGAAAAAAATGGCATCAAAGCCCTCTATGAAGAAGATGATCCATCAATTTCTCCATTTATTCAAATTTTAAATGGCATCATAAATATCACATCTAATGAAAAAGGAATTGCATCAAATAACAATATTACATTTCATAATGGTGCAGCAAATATAATTAGTACCGGTGATTCTGTATTTGCACAAGGTCAAATCAATATTGAGGATGGTATGTATTTCTTCAATAGTCAAAATAAACAAGTACTAGATGGACAAGAAGGTGTTAGCATCCTAGGTGGAACACTATTATTATTTAGTAATGGTAGTGAAGCTGCATTACAAAGTAAAGATGGTCAACTAGTCTTTGATGGAGGAGTTATAATTGTTGCTGGCGCAACTGATCTAGACGTCTCAACTTCAACTCAAGGATATGTTAAGCTTGGAAATGTTCAAAAGAATGAAGTTATCCAACTTAAAAATCAATCATCAATTTTAATTGCAGGTTTCTTAAATTCATATAACCATATAATTATTTCAACTCAAGAAATCAACCCAGGTGAAACATATGAACTACATTCATCTGGTCATATACAAGGAAATAATTTCTTCGGACTTTTTGTGAGTGGAACATACTCAGGTGGGTCTTTAAAGAAAACAGTTAAAGCAGGATAGTTTAGATATGTAAGCTATCATTGATAAAGGAGTATCTATGAAAAAAATCTTACGAGTCATACTCATTTTTTGTTTATTATTCACATTAATTGCGTGCAAGGATAACAATCAAAATACTGATGATTTGCAAAAGGGTGAGATTATATTACCAGTTGCTATGAATGTAGATTCAACAGATGGCGCAGTAAAAATCCCTTTTGAGACCACTGGCGATGAGGAAACCATCAATTGGTCAATTGATAACACAAGCGTTGCCACAGTCGATGAGGATGGCTTTATCACTACACATGGAAATGGTCAGGCAATCATAACCGCTACAAATAGTTCGTTCACAAGCACCATGCATTTGGTTGCATCAAAAGATAAATATATCAATTATACAAGAATAAAGTCAAAATTAGAATTTTTATTTATTTTCAGTAATCCATCAAATTTTAATTCACCTGATCAATTTTATCTACTCGATACAGATATTGATTTTAATGGCGATAGCATCAGTCCAATCGGTGGATGGGATTTATCTAATGATGAGACACCTATCGATAGCAGTCGTCAATTTAGAGCGACCCTAGATGGAAGAGGCTATGCATTAAAGAATTTTAAGATAATCAATCCATCTACAACAAAAGTTGATCAATCCTATTTTGGAGTCTCACTTATTCCGTTTATATATGACGGAAAAGTTGTGAATTTAAACATTATTGATGCTATATTTTCAGGTTCCGGCTTTACGGGTAGTATCGCAGGAAAAATAGAAAAGGGTACGATTGAAAATTGTTTTGTCAAAGCAACCATTACTGCGACTTTGGCTAATCCTGGTATTCCAGCAGGGGGTATCGCTGGAATTATTGGAGCAGATGCATTGATTAAAAATGTTATTCTTGATGTGAAAGTAAATGGTGGTTTTATTTATTCAGGTTTCAACTTTGGAACAGGATTAAACAGTAACGCTATTTCCAAAACATTAGCAGATACTATAAGACGTCCGATTCAAAATACAGCAATTACAACAAATAAGGGTGATGAAAACGAGGATGCGGCACTTAAAGATTTTGTGAATAGCCGTAGAATTGAAGATGATGAGTTAGGTGATATGGACAAGTATACACTGACTGAAGATGCAAAGGCTAATGTATGGACAATTACAAATGGATATATGCCTTTCATCATAAGAAGAGATGGATTAACGCCTAGTTGGGCTAAAATTTCTATAAATCCTTAAAGTATTCATTTATAAACAGATGAAAATATAAGTCTTAATTGAGGAGGTCATGCATATGCAAAAATCTATTTTTAGTAGATATGAAAGAAAGTATTTAATATCCACAAAACAAAAAAATGAGATTATTTCTCACTTTGATAAATATCTTGTAGATGATCCCTTCTCAATGAATGGATCAAACTATACCATCTATAACATTTATTTTGATACCCCCGATTACTCAGTAATTCGAAACTCCATTCAAAAGCCCATATACAAAGATAAACTCAGACTAAGGAGTTATAAATCGCCTTTAGAAGATACTGATTTTGTATTTCTAGAAGTTAAGAAAAAGTTTGAAGGAAGAGTAAATAAAAGAAGAGTTATACTAAAATATAAAGATGCAGTTAATTATATTGAGAACGGAATTTTGCCTAGTTTTGAAACTTATTTAGAACAACAAATTATGAATGAGATTGACTATTTCGTTAAAACTTATGACTTAAAACCGGGGTCATTTATAAGATATGATCGAATTGCTTTTATGACACCAGATGATCAACTAAGAGTTACTTTTGATCATAATATTATATTTAGAAATGATAATCTTAGCATCAATGATATAAGTGGTCATGAAGTGTTGAATGAGCCTGATACTTGGCTCATGGAAGTCAAGTGTGAAGATAATTTCCCACTGTGGTTAGTAAAAATATTATCAGAATATCAGTTATATAGTCAAAGCTTTTCAAAATATGGAAAAGCTTATCAAAAACATCTATTAGGAGGCTCTACCGATGACCCTATTCTTTATCAGCATTAATGTCAATCCTTTGACATTTATTCCACTTTTGGCAGTACTTGCTACTTCAACAATTCTAGGCGGTTTTTTAAGTCTTGTATATGTTTACACACATAAAAAGACTGTCTATGATCAATCTTTTAGCTTTACTTTACTTTTACTACCACTAGTTATTTCTATTATTGTCCTCTTAATATCAGATAATTTGGCAAGAGCGTTTAGTTTAGCAGGCGTTTTCACATTGGTACGTTTTAGAACTGCAATTGCAGATTCAAGAGATATCACTTATATCTTGAGTACTGTGGGTATCGCACTCTCAAGTGCGATGGGCTTAATTGGTATTGCAATTATTATTACTGCATTTATTTCAGCAGTTCTTATTTTGCTTCATCATCTCAAATTTGACAAAGAATCAACAGCACATGCTAGATTACGAATTGTAATCCCTGAAAGTCTAAATTATACACATGCTTTTGATGATGTCTTTAAAAAATTCGTTATTAGTTATCAGCTTCAAAAAGTTAAGACTACTGACTTTGGAACGATGTTTGAGTTAACTTATCTAATTAAAGTTAGACCAAGCATTGATCAAAAAGCATTTCTAGATGACTTGAGAATAAGAAATGGGAATCTATCTATCACTCTTACTAGCGACTATGTATCTTTGGTAAGCGAATTATAATGATTAATTAGAAATTCTGTGTTTCAGTATAGATTACTTTATAGCAATTTCATTGTATTTTTGTAAGTTTACTTATAATAGTAATTATATATGTCATTACCAAAAACGCTCTTCTCATCCTTGGGAAGAGTTTTTTTAAAGTACACTTATCAATATAATATATACTAAAGAAGATTTTAACTCACAATTGCGTTATTAATAATATCTTGTTTGTAAGTTACTATAGTGATATAATTATCTTAATCAATAAGCGTATAGCATTAATTTAATTATTTGAAATTTTAGCATATTTATAGCGAGGGGGACACTAATATGAAAAAAATAATACTGATTACAATTTTACTTTGTAGTTTTTTTGCTTTATCTTCATGTAAAAATTCATCGCAAGAAGATAATATAATCTATTTTTCAGTAATGAAGGATGGAAAATATGGCGCGATTAATCATTTAGGAGAGTTAGTTATACCATTCACCTACGATTCGCTCTCACCATTTACTATAGATGGTATTGCACTTGCAAAAGACAATGAAGGGTCTCATTTAATTAACTCTAAAAATAAAAAGATTGCTACACATAACGAAATCAAGCACATCGAGCAACGATATACACTATATTCACGTACACCAGAAAGACCGAGTTACTTTGAAGCTATAGTAGGTGATAAAAAACTAATTTACAATTCAAAAGCAGAATTAATTTTAACGTTAGATAATGTGGCACAACAAGGCATAGTTATTCATGATGAAGTACTAAGAGTTTTTATTGATGATAAATACTATATCTTTGATATAAATCACCCTCGATTTGATTTATTAGAGATATATGATAATATCGCGAAATATAACGATAATGACGGGTATCTTGCGCTTAAGGATGGAGTGTATTATTTTCTTGATACAGAATATAATGCTTTAAGTGAAGTAGATGTTTTGAATGGCTTTATTTATCAACAGAGTGATATTTTTATTTATCAAGAAGGATCTACGATGTATGCTTTTTCAAAGCAAGGAAATCCAATAGGCAATCATGATGGTTATCAAGGCTCAATCATGATAATTAACAAAGAATACATCAGCTATATAGATTCCTCAACAAGACCATCAGAATCAGGAATCGATCATATTTCAGGTTTAAGATTGTCAGACCCATCATATGCTTTTATCAATATCTCAAATGAGAATGGACTGTTAGTTGCAGTCGATAATAATCAAGTTGCTGATTTTTTTGAGGGATCTCAAAAGCTCTTTTCAATAGAAGGATATAATAGAGTACAAACCTTTTTTAAGGCAGATGTAAATCTTTACGTTGTTTCTAGCTGTTGTAGCGATACGATCTTTGAAAAAGGAGTACAATATGTTAATCAACTAGGCGAACCTGTATCCATGGAATACAAATATGCAGGCGCGTTTAACGAGTATGGATTGGCCTACATTGGAAAAGATAATAGCTATTATTTAATCAATAGAGAATTTGAAATAATCAGTAGGGCATATTCCTATATAAGCTATTCACCTGAATTGAAGATATTTTATGTTTATGATAACGATGATGAACTCCAAACCGCAACAACTTACTTACTTGATGATCAAGGGAAAGAATTTTATTCAGCTGAAAATTTCGCACTTATTTATAAACAATGGATGGGATTAATTGATATAACCATAACCGACAAGCAAGCATTTACGAATATGTATTTTATAACAGAGAATCATGAAGTAGTAGAAGCCAAAAATATGACGTATGAAATGTTTTCAACGCTACAAACCATCGATTATAATAATGGTGGATATACCAACATACGAGACCATTTGACAAATAATTTCTTTAAGATTGTTACAAATGGCCGTCCGTTTAGTTACGAGCGTTCATTATTTAATGGATATTACGTATATAGTCAAGATGGCAAGTATATGATTACGACATTTGATTTAGTAATGGTAGGGACAGAAATGTATGATGGAATTTCACAAATGCCAACATTTAGTCCTCTTCTTTAGTTAAATTCTTCACTCTAAGCAATAATAGGAAGGAATGATGACATGGAACCATTAAAAGATAATCATCAAAGAACAACTGATTTTCTATTTTTAGGAGTATTTTTGGTTTTACTTTCTATAGCTATTGGATCAATCTTGTACGCTAGACTTTATACGGGGAATTTCACAATGACAGTTAGCCCGCGTCCTGCAGCAATGAGAGGTATAGAAATTTCTGAGAGTGCAACATTTGATTCATCAACCTCAAGATTATCTATTGATTCACATATATATTTCAAAGTTACATATAACGATATCATTTTAGATGACATACAAAACAGTGAAGGTCACTATATAGATCAGGATAATAAATATATGTCGTATAGCTTTTATCTTAGGAATAGTGGAGCAGAAACAATAGACGTTCGATACTACATGAAGATTGCGTCTGTTTTTAATTATATGGATGATTTCATTAGAATCATCGTGATAGAAGATGACGAGAGTCGAATGTATCAAAAAATTGATCAAGCAGATGAGTTCAACAACCCACCAACATATGAGCAAATGCCTGCAGGCATTGATTTTCTAACACAAAATATTGTTTTTAGAGCGGATATAGAAAATTTTAGACCTGGAGAAGTTAAGTTTATTAGAGTTATTGTTTGGTTTGAGCAACAAGACCAAGACTTAAATGAAAGTGTTCAAAGTGGTACGATAGAACTTCAATTGGTTTTTAATGCTGATGGATTCAATCAAGCTGGAAGTAATCATTTTCTTACTTTATCAACCGATAATGAAAACTTATGGATTCAACTTACTAGTATTTGCAATGTAGATTTTAAAATTCATTACGGTGCTGATAATTAATCTTAAAAAAATTTGAGAAATTGAAAAACGAATTACCTGTGAAGCATCATATATATAGGATTATCGGCTTGGATAGCCATCTTTAATTAGATGATCATTTGAAAAGCATCTATTCATCAGAAGATAATAAATGTATTATTTATGATTAAATGATATCCTTTCATTAGGTGCGGTTTAATACAATTCAATAATCTTAAAATTATCCAGTTTATAATTGCAGTAATTAGACGATTATTTCATATTTAGCCCTTAGGTTTCTATGCTTCGCAAATTAGCCTGATATGTAATGAAAAAGAAAGAAATACATGAATACTGTGTGAAAATGTGGAAAACGCACTTATCTTCACCTAAAAATGGCCTAACAGCACTTATATCACTTGTTTTTCTAGTCAAAAAATGTTACAATTTAAATTAATAAACCAGTTTGTGCTGTAGGAGGTAGAGACAATGAGTGAGTTTAAGCTATACACAATCGAAGAGGTTTCCGAAATATTAAAGGTTACACCTAGAACAATCTATAATTTTATTAAGTTACATAATTTAAAAGCCGTAAAAATCGGTAAGTATTGGAGAGTTACAGATAAGGCACTTCAGGAGTTTATCAATAGAGGAACAAGCAAACCTGAATTCGCTCGCGAATAGCATTTTTTCAATAAATATATAAAAACCACAATCAACAATCTCACAAATAGGAGTGAGAAGTGATTGTGGTTTTTCTTTTTTGAAATAAATTTGAAGTATATCGAAAGATAATTTAGATTATTCTTTAGTTGAATAACCCTGTTTACGAATAGACCCGTCAAGCTTATGAATAACAACAGTTGTGTCATGTTTTTTTGCTAAATCTTGAGCAAATTCAATCGCTAGCTTTTGTGTATCAAAATATTGAATCGTTTTATCCGAACTATCTTTTCTTACACGCCATTTCATATAGTATTCTGCATCCTTGTCTTTATTTTGGGATACATGATATTTTTGAACCTTGGCGTTTTTTTCGTTTTCAATCCCCTTACTTTCTACTTTCATTACTTTTCTCCTTTCACTAGTTATTAGTTTATAAACAAACAAGACACTTAACATTCGCTAAGTGTCTTGCTCAAAAGGACACTTATAAAGATCCTTTCATCTGAATACTATAAATCGGGTTTTTGTGTTCCGTTTTCAATGAGATCCTGTAGATCACATAATCTTACACGCCAATACTTACCCAATTTTACGGCCTTTAATGATTTATTCTTTATATAGACATATAGGGTCCGCTGAGATATTTTGAGTATCTCGGTTATTTCATCTATCGTGTATAACTTTAAGTCATCCATACCAACACCTCTTTCTTTTTTAATGGTATAAAAAGTCAAGTCAATTCATTGATATAACAAAGAAACATGAAATGAGTAGTTACCATTAAGTACTAAAAATCTTATAAAACAAATACTAATTTATTCAAAGATGTGATTAGTTGATATCATTACCATCTAATGTAACAGCTGTTTGGCTAAGCATTTTGCCATTTAGTGAAGCGCCTGTATTTAATACAATGCTTGTCATACAAAGGATTGTACCTTCCATATGTGCATTTGCACCAATTGAAACGTCACCAGCTACTTGCCAGAAAATGTTTTCAGCAAGTAAACCACCTGTTAATATCACTTGAACGCCTGCAGCTTGTGAAAGCGATCCGGATATCTGAAGAATAATAACATCTGTAGAATTACCTGAAAGAGTTACGTTGGTATTGATTAAAACATCAGTTCCAAACTTGTAAACTCCAGCAGTAAGTGTTTGACCACTTAAGTCTCCAGCATATAACTCAGTAAAGCTTGGTGCTCTACCAGCAGCATCTGAATATGCAGCTTGCATATCACTAATTGCTGCGGTTAAGTTTGCTGGTGTTGGTACTGCATAATCAGAAGCATAAATCATACCAGTTACTTGACTTGATGTAGCGAACTCACCAGATGCATCCATAATTAGAGAGAATCCTGTAATATATGATGCAGGAGATGGACTAACACCGATGTTACCTGTGATAACAGATAATGATGCTGTAGACACGCCTGTTTTAGCAAGAATTGTAAAACTACCCGCTGACTTTAAGTCAACTGCTAAAATACCAGGTTCAATGACTTCTTGATTAGAAATTGTTATTTCCTTTGTACCATAAATTGTGTTGTTAGAAAGTGCAATAGCCTTAACGATGACAGTTCCATTAGAAACCGCTGTTAATAGACCGCTTGCGTTGATTGTTGCAACACCTGTACCATTTTGAACTGACCATACAACAGATTTGTCATAGGCATTTTCAGGCAGAACATTTGCATTCATCTGAAGAGTTCCTTCAAGTACTTCAATTGTAGTTGCGTTATTTTCACCAGAAACTGTGACAGATACAACTACGATTTCTTGATTAGAAATTGTAATAACTAATGATTTGTTGATTGATGGTCTTGAAACTGAAGTTACGATTACTGTGACTGTACCATTAGATACAGCAGATAATAATCCTGTATTAGAGATTGTAGCTTCACCTGAACCATTTTCAACACTCCATAGAACAGCTTTATCACTTGCATTTGCTGGTAATACGTTTGCACTCATTTGTAGTGTTCCACCAAATGTATTGATAACTACGACGTTGCCTGCAGAAGTAAGTTCTATTGAAGTTACAACGACTTCTTGATTGCTGATCGTAATAAGCATTTCATCATTTATTGATGGATGACTTACTGATGTAGCATGAACTGTGACAGTTCCATTAGAGACAGCTGTAAGTAAACCTGCAGCACTTATAGTAGCACTACCTGTACCATTCACAACAGACCATGTAACTGCTTTGTTTACAGCAACACTAGGTAATACCTCTGCTGAGAATTGAAGCGTTCCTTGGAACGTATCGATTACAACTTTGTTTTCTGCAGAAGATATTTCAACTGATGTGACAGAAGCATCTTGGTTTGACAATGTAATTGTCTTTGTACCATAGATAGCACCATTCAAGGCAGATTCTGCCTTAACGATTACTGTACCGTTTGAAACAGCTGTAAGTAGACCAGTAGTACTTATAGTTGCACTACCTGTTCCGCTACCAACACTCCATACAACACTCTTGTTTACTGTGTTTGCAGGAAGTACGACTACGGAAAGTTGAAGAGTACCATGATAGGAATCAATGAATGCACGATCATCTTCTGAAGAGACTGAAATAGAATTCGCAACAACCTCTTGGTTACTCAAGGTAACAACTTTTGTTGCTGATATACTTGAATCATCACCAGAGACAGCTTTAACAGTCACGGTTCCGTTTGATACAGCAGTTAATAAACCATTGGCACTTATAGTCGCTTGACCTGTACCATTCACAACGCTCCATATAACGGACTTGTCATCCGCATCCTGAGGCAATACAATTGCAGTAAATTGCAATGTCCCACCAATCGAAGTGATTGTTGTTGCATTATTGAGTCCAGAAATCGAAATGGATTCAACAGGCACAGCTTCACTCTTTGGTTTGCAGCCAGTGATCATGAGTACAAGTGCACTCAAAAATACTAAAGACAATGCAATCCGCTTAATGCTTAAATTATGTTTTGACATCATACTTCCTCCTTTAAGGAAAAAAACTTTAAATATCTTTCTTGTTGCGCCTTAAGTATATTCTTATATATTCATATTGTCAACGTTATATTCATAATGCTTCATAAACCTTCATAATATGTGTATATAATTAGTCATGAATACATTGTGATACTGAATAAACGTGTGTAAGAGTTAGTAAAAGTATATAAAACAAATCATTTGAAGTGATTATGTTAATATAAACATATTTCGACCATAATCAACATTATTTATCTTAAATATCATAATAAAAAAGGCACTTGATTTTCACCAAGTACCTTTTTGTCAATATGGATATAGGATATTTCATTCAATATGAATTACTGTATCATTACACACACTAATCCTGTGAGGTTCCTTTATCAATGAGTTCTTGCAAGTCGCTGAGTCTTACGCGCCAGTGCTTGCCAATCTTGACGGCTTTAATTGATTTGTTTTTTATATAATTGTATAACGTCCGCCTTGATATTTTAAGAATATCTGTTATTTCGTCAACAGTATATAACTTTAAGTCTTCGATGTTATCATCTCTTTCTTTGAGTGGGCTGATTATATTGATTAAATGATTACCTTGAATAGAAAGTTGTCAATGACACACGCCGTAACTTCGTAAGAAATTAAAGTTTTTGTCGCTTTAAATCACTCAATTCCTTTTGACCTCCACTTTATTTTAAATATAATATGTGATCATTCTACATTGGTTCATATAGAACTTAATTAATCTTGTTGCTATCAAGCATCACAGCTGTTTGGGCAAATATTCTACCATTCAATGATGCATTTGTTCCTAGGCTGACACTAGTCATACCAAGGATAGTACCTTCGAAATGCGCACCTACACCAATAGAAACCGCTGCAGCAACCTGCCATACGATATTACTTGCTAATGCTCCACCTTCTAAAAGGATAGATACATCAGTTGCTTGAGTTAATGTTCCAGCAATTTGGAAAATCCAAACGTCTGTTGCATTACCTGAAAGAATTACATCTGAGTTGATTAATAATCCTGAACTCCAATAATAAACGCCTGGTACTAATGTTTGACCACTAATATCACCTGCATAGAGCTCAACAAAATCTGTTGCTCTACCCGCAGCATCTGTGTACGCAGTTTCCATATCTGAGACTGCAGTAGATAGATAAGAAGGAGTAGGTACTGCTAGATCAGCAGCATAGACCATTCCGATAACAAGTGTTGATGTAGCAAATTCACCAGATGCGTCTAAGACTAATCCAAAACCTGTAATGTATGAAGCTGGACCAGGACTTACACCAATGTTACCAGTAATTAATGTTCCGGCAGTTGATGAGATACCTGTTTTACTTAAGATTACGAAATCTTCAGCAGTTCCAAGTGCTACATTGTTTGATACGATAACTTCAGCTTGGTTACTTAATGTGATTTCCAGTGTTGCAAATATCAATACATTTTCAGCTGAGGTTGCTTTGACTAATACAGTACCATTAGATACTGCAGTTAATAAACCTGCTTGATCAATAGTTGCTGAACCTGTACCATTTTCAACTGACCAAAGGACAGCTTGATTTGCTGCGTCTTCAGGAAGTATTTCAGCATACATTTGTAATGTTCCTTCTAGAACATCAATAATGATTGCATCATTTTCTGATGAGATGGCAATAGATTCTACTAGGATTTCTTGGTTACTAATTGTAACATCAAGAGTTCCAAAGATTAATCCATTTTCAACTGAAGTTGCTTTAACAGTGACAACACCATTAGCGATTGCTGTAAGTAAACCAGCAGCATCTATTGTTGCATCACCTGAAACATTTTCAACTGACCATACTACGTCTTTGTTTTCAGCATCGTTAGGAAGTACATTTGCTAGCATCTGTAAAGTTCCACCATAAGTATCGATGACTGCTTCACCATCAGCAAATACTGTGACGGATTCAACTAAGACAGCTTGGTTTGATAATACAACTTCTAAAGTATCAAATAATAATTCGTTTGTAGCAGAAGTTGCTTTAACGAGTACTGTACCATCAGCAACAGCTGTTAGTAAACCGTTTTCGTCGATTGTTGCTTCACCTGATACGTTTTCAACTGACCAAAGGACAGCTTGATTTGTTGCATCTAAAGGCATAACTTCAGCATACATTTGTAAAGTTCCACCAAATGTGTCGATCATATCTAAATCCGCTTCAGAAGAAACGACGATTGATTCTACATTGATGACTTTAGCTAAGCTTACTGTGTTTGCATCTAGTGTTACTGCTGTTTGTGAAAGTAATTTTCCGCTAACAGTTGCATTTGTTCCTAATGATATTTCAGTCATTGACAGGATAATACCTGAGAAATGAGCACTTGTTTCAATAGCTACGCTACCAGCAATTTGCCAGAAGACATTTTCAGCTACTGCACCACCAGTAAGAATCATTTGAACTGATACTGCTTGAGTGAAATTACCTGAGATTTGGAAAATCCAAACATCATCAGCACTACCTGATAGAGTTAAGTTTGAATAAACAACTACATCAGTTCCATACTTATAGACGCCACCAACAAGGGTTTGTCCACTTAGATCGCCTGCATATAACTCTGTAAAATCAGGAGCTCTGCTTGCTGCATCTGTATATGCCGCTTCCATATCACTAACTGCTTGAGTTAAATAATGTGGTGTTGGTTCTGAATAATCAGCTGCGTAAATCATACCTACGACTTGTGCTGATGTTGAGAATTGTGTAGTACTATCAAGAATCAATGAGAAGCCTGTAATATAAGTTGCTGCAACTGGGCTAACACCCATGTTACCAACAATTAGAGAATCAGCTGCTGTAGAGATTCCAGTTTTTGCTAGGATTGTAAAATCACCAGCAGTTAATAATTCAACTTTTGGTTCAGGAACGATAATAACTGTTTGTTCAGTTATAGTGATTTCCTTTGTTCCAAAAATTTCGACGTTGCTTGTTGAAGTTGCCTTAACAATAACTGTACCATCAGCGACAGCTGTTAATACGCCATCTTGATCGATTGTTGCTTCGCCTGTGACATTTTCAACACTCCAAACGACTGTTTGATCAACTGCATCGATTGGTAATATTTCAGCAATCATCAGTAAAGTTCCACCGAATGCACTAATGAATGAAACATCATCTGTTCCCTTTACATTGATTGATGCAACTAATACGTCTTGGTTAGATAATGTGATTTCCATTGTATCAAAGATTAATGCATCACTTTCTGCTTCAACCTTAACTGTAACTGTACCATTAGATACAGCAGTTAATAGACCATTTTGATCGATTGTTGCTGAACCTGTACCGTCTAATACGCTCCATACGACTGTCTTATTTTCAGCATCTGTAGGTAATAGAACTGCAGTGAACTGCAATGTTCCACCAAACGTATCAATAATCACAGCATCTAGAGCAGATGATAATTCAACTGATGTTGCTAAGACTTCTTGATTACTTAGTGTAACTTCGAATGTATCAAAGATTAAAGCATTATTGGTTGCAGCAGCCTTAACGATTACAGTACCGTTAGATACAGCAGTTAATAGGCCATTTTGATCAATAGTTGCTTCGCCTGTGCCATTGCTTACTGACCAAATAACAGTCTTATCAACAGCATCAAGAGGTAATACGATTGCAGAGAACTGCAATGTTCCACCGAAAGTATCAATGATTGCAACATCACCAGCAGAATTAACTTCTACAGATGCAGCAAGAACTTCTTGATTACTTATAGTGATTGTACGTGAACCTGAAATAAGTGGTTGACTAACTGAAGTTGCCTTTACGATGACTGTACCATTAGATACAGCAGTTAATAGACCATCTTGATTAATAGTAGCTTCACCAGTTCCAGCTTCTACGCTCCAAACAACTGACTTATCAGCTGCATTAAGAGGTAAAACGTTAGCTAGCATTTGAAGAGTTCCACCGAATGTTGAAATTGCTTGAGCATCTCCAAATCCGCTTACAGCAATTGAAGTAACTAATACTTCTTGATTGCTTAGTGTGATAATCATCGTAGCAGAGATTGCTGCATTACTTTGTGCTGCGACTTTAACTGTTACTGTACCGTTAGATACAGCAGATAGTAAGCCACCTGCACTAATTGTTGCAGTACCTGTACCATTGATGACACTCCATACAACTGCTTTATTTGCAGCATCAATAGGTAATACATTTGCAGTAAACTGCAATGTTCCACCAAATGTATCGATGACTACAACGTTACCAGCTGATTGCATAGTGATTGAACTGACTAAAACATCTTGATTAGATAATGTGATTACCATTGTTTTAGAAACAGTTGGATCATTTGCAGCGGCTACCTTAACTGTGACCGTACCGTTAGATACTGCAGTTAAAAGACCGTCTTGGTTAATAGTTGCTTGACCTGTACCGTTGATTACACTCCACACGACCGCTTTATCAAGAGCATTAGTTGGTAATGGGTTAGCAGTAAACTGTAATGTTCCACCAAATGTAGAGATGGCAACAGCGTTACCTGCTGATGTAAGTTCGATTGAGGTTACAACAATAACTTGATTACTAATTGTAATTGTGCGTGTTCCAGAAATCAAAGGTTGATTTACTGAAGTTGCCTTAACGATGACTGTACCATCAGCAACAGCAGTTAATAAACCGCTTTGGTTAATAGTAGCTTCACCTGTGCCTTGTTCAACAGACCAAATGATTGATTTGTTATCGGCATTGACAGGCAAGAATTCAGCTGACATTTGAAGTGTTCCACGGAATGTTGTAATAGTGGAAGCAGATCCAGCGCCATTAACTGAAATAGAACTAATCAAAACATCTTGATTACTTAGTGTAACAAGCATTTCGCCATAGACCAATGCACTTGTTGAAGATTGTGCCTTGACTGTAACTGTACCATTTTTAACTGCAGATAATAAACCTGCGGCAGAAATAGTTGCTTCACCAGTTCCATTTTGTACGCTCCAAACGACTGCTTTATTTGCAGTATTTGCAGGTAGTACATTAGCAGTAAATTGAAGAGTACCACCAAATGTATCAATGACTACAGCATTTCCAGCGGAACTAACTGTAATACTCGCAGCTAGAACTTCTTGATTGCTGATTGTTACAACTTTCGTTGCAAACACAGTGACATCATCATTTGCGACAGCTTTTACTGTCACAGTACCATTCGCTACTGCGGTTAATAAACCGTTGGCACTAATTGTAGCTTGACCTGTACCATTTATTACGCTCCAAACAACGGATTTATCATCCGCATCCTCGGGCAATACAATTGCAGAGAACTGCAAGGTTCCACCGATCGTAGAGATTGTTGTTGCATTGTTGAGTCCAGAAATTGATACTGAATCAACAGGTACAACTTCACTCTTAGGCTTACAGCCAGTGATCATGAGCACAATTGCACTCATAAATATCAAAGACAGTACAAACCGTTTAAAACTTATGTTGTGTTTTGACATCGTACTTCCTCCTTAAGGGAAATAAACTCGAAAATCCTTTTCTTGTTGCGACCTAAGTATATTCTTATATATTCATATTGTCAACATTATATTCATAATGCTTCATACTACTTCATAATTAAAATAATAAATTGAACATATACATGAATGAAGAATCTATATTGACATACAAAGATAAATAAGTGTGGAAAAGTGTATACATTGATAATAATTGTGTAATATAATACACATTTGAGCGTGCGCGCGTATAGCGTGTGTTCTATAGAAAATTAAAGAAAATTGAGTTGATCGTCCTAGATGGAGATGATTGAATAGGATTATTAGACAACATTTTGGCAAATTACTGATTTATATTCATTTAAAACACATTATATATCATCAAATACATCATATTTCATTCTATTTCAATAACAAATATTTTTTATGTGGTATAATTCAGTCGTAGAAACAGTATCGTTTAAGCTTTGTAGTCTATGGAAGACAAAGAAAGATCAAAATTTATTTGAAGCTTTCATTATTTTTTTCGTTCTCGATATATAAATGGAGGAGAAACTATGTATATTATTTTATGGTTATTGTTTGGAGCACTTGTAGGCTGGGTAGCCAGCATTTTGATGAAGAAAAATCACGGCATGGGTATGATTGCAAACATCGTATTCGGTTTAATTGGTTCAGCCCTTGGAATGTGGATTATTAGTATTTTTGGATACGAAAACATCGATACATTTTCAATAACAGGCTTAATTGTATCTGTCGGTGGAGCAGCTTTAGTTATTGCACTTTACACAGCTTTTAGACGCGAATAATTTAAAAAGAGTTAGAAAAGAAATCAAGGAGGCATAACATGGAAAAGAAAGATAAGAAAGTATTAGAAGATTTAAAGGAAAATGCTAAGGAAACTGTAGAAAAGGTTAAAGACTATGCGAAAGAAGTTAAGTCGACAGTCAAAGAAAACCATGATTTTAGAAAATTTGCTGTAAGAGTTAAACGTATCAACTCAAAGATATTTAACTTTGATATGATGCTTCATGGTATATTTGATCAAAGTACAATGACATTGACTTATCAAGTAAAAGATGAGTTTCATGAAAATGAAATGATTGAAATTACTGGTAAAACATATCAAGTTGTCTCAGTAGCGAAGAATTCGATTATGGTTCCTATCATACTAGAAGGCGTTCAGCAAGAAATAGAATGTAAGGTTGCTACATTACAGTCTACTAATCTAGCTGAATAAAAGAAATTAAACCACAAAATGTATCCTAAACCAGGGTACATTTTTTTATACATCAGTGCTGTTTTTCTATTAAGTTTGTAGAATATTGTTTCATCACTTTGTTTACATATTTGTCCTTGAATGCTAATATATTAATAAATAGAACTTTCATTCAAAAATATCATTATAACAAGAGGTGAATATGGATTATCTGGTTGCAAGAGAACTTAATGGTTTGCATATTATATTAGACATCATTTTTCTTATATCGTTGAGTATATTAATTATTCATCTAAAAAAATATAGAGCTCTTTTTTTCGGTATTGCAGGAGCATTAATCTATTTCATTGTTGATTACGGGATTTTTTATCTATTATTACAAACAAGAGTTGTTGAAGGCGCGAATACAATGCTCTTTTTACTATGGCTTTCCATTAGCTATGGTTTTACTAACTTTCTTTGGATATGGTTATTCTTAGATCTAGATAAGCATATTAAAGAATTTTCATTACTAATTGTGATTTGCTGGTTCTCGATTGCTTTGATTTCTCAGAACTTTGGAGATAATTTTGCTATAATCAGCATATCGAGAGGCACAGGTAGCTATCATGGAGCCATGGCCATCATATTATTGATTGGATATGTGTTTGTCATTGTGCGTAATATCATCAGTAAAAGTGATGAAAAGGTACCTGTTTTCAGACTTTTGTTTATTGGGATCATCGTGCAATTCTCATGGGAAGCGGTTCTATTATTGTCTGGAATCAGACCACAAGGGTTTCAACCACTAATTATCAACTCCCTTTTAGAGACAAATCTAGGTATGCCTTATCTATTTTTCATACATAAAGGAATAACTAACCTTATGAAAAGAAAAACAAATAGTTCTGTTTAATCTATATCATTAATAGCGGTCTATCAAATCATTTGACACATCTTATAATAGTGATAAAATGAATGTAAAATAGATAGTGAAAGGATTAAACTATGATTTTAAATGTATTTAATCAAATTTTTACGTTTGGAATTGCGGTATTGATTGTTTTTGGAATATCTTATTTGATAGATATCTTTCTTGTAAGAATAAATAAAAAAGCTGTTTTTGTTTTACCAATCATATTCTTTTTACTAGGTCTTGTTTTCTGGATTTTAGGACTCGTTTCAGATGATTGGGGTGCTCTAGGATTTTTACTTTATGGATCATTTGCTGCAATAGCATTTGTAGGCTCTCTTTTAGCAGGTTTATTGATGTGGTTCAAAAAAAAGTAGATTAGAAATTAATAATATGATAAAAATCAAAATTCAAGTTTTGATTTTTTTATTTATATGTGAAGTCAATATGATATAATTGTTTGGTAAAAGATAGATAAGGTGATGTCATGAAAAGACAAAATATTATAGTTATTGGTGGCGGAGCAAGCGGGATATTAGCAGCTATTATTGCTAGAAGAAATCAAGCAAATGTCACGATTTTAGAGCGGAACATAAAAATAGGTAAAAAGATATTAGCTACCGGGAATGGTCGGTGCAATTTTACCAATGCTACTGCAACCGAAAATGATTATAATCATCCTGAATTTGTCTCAAAGGCTTTTCAAGCATTTAGCCCAGTAAAGACTTTTGCTTTTTTTGAAGAATTAGGAATCGCACCAAAGGTTGAAGATTTGGGTAAGGCATATCCATTATCTGAACAAGCATCTAGTATTGTTGATGTCTTAGTCTATGAACTAAACCAACTTGGTGTCAAGATCGTTACTGAAGCTTATGTTAAAGAAATTAAAAAATCGAACAATTTATTTACTGTTACCCTTGATAACGGAAATACATATACTGCAGATAAGGTTATATTAAGTACTGGTGGGAAAGCAATGCCATCATCTGGTAGCGATGGCTCTGGATATCAACTAGCAAAAACGATTGGACATCATACAACGCACATCTTTCCTGCACTAGTCAAATTAAAGCTAGAGAGCCCTTACTTAAAGCACCTAGATGGTGTGAAGTTTCCAGGTCGAGTAGAACTTATCCATAGAAATCTAGTACTACAGGAAGAACAGGGAGATATTTTATTTACGAAATCTGGAATTAGTGGCCCAACCATACTACAATTGAGTAGAAAAGCGAATGCTTTTCTAGCTCAAAAAGAAGAAGTATGGGTTAAGGTTATTTTAGTCAATTTATTAACAAGAAAAGATGTAGAAAAGAGATTAAGCCTATCTTTGAATAAACCAATTGATTTTAGTTTAGTTGGTTTAATACACAAGAAAATCATTCCTTCTATTTTAAAGGAAGCTGGAATTCATAATCCATCTATGCTTGTATCATCTGTTCCTAGTAAAGAAAAAAATAAACTAGTAAACCTACTCTTTGACTGGAAATTTTTAGTGAAGGAAAGTCATGGATTTGAGGATGCTCAGGTCACTGCTGGTGGTATTCAGATTAGTGAAATTGATCGGGAAACCATGGAATCAAAATTAGTAAAAGGATTGTATTTTACAGGGGAAATTATTGATATTGATGGTTTATGTGGAGGATATAATCTCCAGTGGGCATGGTCAAGTGCGTATCTAGCTGGTATGCATGCGAGCAGTTGAGGTCATATGATTAGAATAACTGATATTAAGCTTGAATTAAATAAGGCATTGACTACTGAATCAGAAAAGGTTAGTCTAAAAAAATATATCATTGAAAACTATCGAATGCAGGATAGAGATATATCATCTTTGTCTATTTATAAAAAGGCAATTGATGCGAGAAAAAAGGATCATGTTCATTTTGTATATAGTGTAGATGTTGAAGTTAAAAATGAGAAATTCTTTTTAGATAAAAAAATAAAAGGGCTTAGTGAAACCCCTATTTTAGCATATCAGGATATTGAATCAGGTCTTGGCCAGCTGGATTATCCTCCGATAATTATTGGCTTTGGTCCTTCAGGTATATTCGCTGCGCTCCTACTTGCTAGAAGAGGATATAATCCAATTGTATTAGAACGAGGATTCGATGTTGAAAAACGCTCTAAAAATGTGGATCATTTCTATGAAACTGGTGAATATAATGAAGGCTCTACCATTTTGTTTGGTGAAGGTGGAGCAGGAACATTTTCTGATGGGAAGCTAACTACATTAATTAGTGATTTAAGATGTCGTCTTGTTTTAGAATCATTAGTTCAAGCAGGTGCACAGCCTGAAATTCTATATATTAATAAACCTCATGTAGGAACTGACATTTTAAGAGTTGTTATAAAAAAAATTAGAGAAGAAATTATTTCATTAGGTGGTCAAGTCATATTTAATGCGAAGGTCACAAGCTTTATTGTTGAAAACAACACCTTAAAAGGCGTTATTGTAAACAATCAAGATGAGATAAAGACCAATGTTTGTTTAATGGGTATAGGCCATAGCGCTAGAGACACATTTGAAGTTTTACACAAAGAAAAAGTAGACATCATCCAAAAAGCATTTTCAATAGGTGTTCGTATTGAGCATCCTCAGCAAATGATTAATGAAGCTCAATATGGGAAATTTGCATCCTCACCAAATCTTGGTGCAGCAGATTATAAGCTAAGCTATCACGCATCCAACAATAGAACCGCATACACATTTTGTATGTGTCCTGGTGGATGGGTAATGTGTGCATCCTCTGAAGAGGGAGGGGTTGTGACCAACGGAATGAGCGAAAGTAAAAGAGATTATGAGAATGCAAACGCTGCTCTACTTATTAATGTCAATCCCGAAGACTTTGGATCAAGTGATCCATTGGCTGGAGTGGAGTTTCAAAGAGGATATGAAAGAAAAGCTTTTTTACTTGGTGGATCTAACTATAACGCACCAATTCAACTGGTAGGTGACTTTTTAAATGATAGATTATCCACTAAAATAGGAAGAGTAAATCCCTCCTATAGACCTGGGTATAAATTTGTTAAGATGACAGATATATTTCCCTCATATATTACAGATACAATGAAGGAAGCACTATATAATTTTAATCAAAAGATTAAGGGATTTTCGATGAATGACGCGATACTAACAGGAGTAGAGACTAGATCATCTTCTCCGATTCGAATCGTAAGAAATGAAGATCATCAATCTAATATATCTGGACTTTATCCAATGGGTGAAGGTGCTGGATATGCTGGTGGTATTATGAGCTCTGCAGTCGATGGAATTAAAACTGCTGAAAAAGTGATTTCAAAATATAAACCAAATAGAGTTAAGTAAACATAATTCAGAAATATGAGTTATGTTTTTTTTATGTCTAAAATAATACATAATGAATGTTCAACGAAATCTTTTTTGTGGTATTCTATACTTAATAATAATATGATTTACATGATATTGAGGTTGGGGAGATATCATTATGAATGAAAAAGAAACTCTAAAAATCAAAAAGCCAAACATTTTCACGTTCCTTTCCATGGTCTTTTTAAATTTACTTTCTTCATTTTTACTATTTAGTTCAACGTTGATTGCATCATTATCGATGATATTTTTGTATGGTCATGATGGTGTTGCAGTAACAACCGTAAAGGCAATTCTTGCAGGTGTATCCATTTTCTTGAAGGTATTCCCTATTCAAAAACTACTTAGAGAAATTAGACGATTTGAAGCAGAAGAGGGAGATCATGAAAAGAGACCTATACCATTATCCTTGGTTGCTATCATAGGTGTCGATGTTTCTGGGATGATTTATATCTACTATATATTAGATTCACAAGAGTTTTTCTTAACTATTTTAGGTGGATGGATTCTATTAACAATCTATCTAGCACTCATATCCTATAGAGGATTGGTTAGCTATTATCATATGTCACAAGAAGATAATTTTGAGTCAAAAGAAGATGAAGACGATCCATATAAATATGGAAGACGCTAAAATATAAACTTACTTTAGGATATAAAAAAAGGTGAGAATTAACTCACCGTTTATGGGATTAAATTGATGAATGTATCAAACACAATTTTTGAAATAGGGTCATTTGGAGCCATTTCAGGGTGCCATTGCACGGAAAAGATTGGTAAATCTCTATGATAAACCATCTCGATAATTCCATCCTCATGGGCTGCTATTACATCTAAAGATTCTGCTAAGACTTTGATTGCCTGATGGTGATAACTGTTGACGATAATATTTGAATCTAGTTGAATCCTATGATTTTTTTTAACATGAAGAAGATGATTGCTACTTATAGATTCGTGACCCTCCATGTGTTGGTAAAGTGTTCCACCTAAAAACACATTCAAGGATTGATGACCACGGCAAATACCTAATAAAGGCTTTTGATGTTTAACTGCATATTGAGTAACATCACGATCGATTCGATCCAGAGTATCATGAACATTTTTAGATTGCTCTAAGTCATTACTTTCACCATAGCAAGCAGGATTGATATCCCATCCACCAGTGACTAAGAAAGCGTCACATAAACCAAATATTTCATTTTGATTTGGATTATCAAGAGTAAGCATGAGCGTATTCACATGACGTTCAGTAAGTCTTTCAACATATCTTGTATTAACAAATTGTTTCTGGACACCATGTTCATAAATTATTCTTGGTGTAATACAAACGAGCTTTGACATATAATTCCTCCACATTGTCTACATTATAGCATGTATTTTATGAGAGAGGTATTGAGATATTTTACCAAAAATTGATTATTATAATGAATAAAAAAATAGAGAAAAGTTGAGGAAGAGAAATGAATATTTTAGAAATACTTATCGATACGTTGAATTCAAGTTTGTTTTACTATGCTTTCATCATAGGAGCAGTTTTTTTGATTGTGATTGGAGTCTTATTATTTATAGGAATAAAGACAAAAGGAAAAGTGTTATTAATAGATCAATTATTTAAAAATAAGAAATTCGATAGAGAAAAATTACAAAGTAGATACTTAATTCAAGCAGTATATACAACAGTTATCGGATTAGGGTTGCTTATTTTTCTTATTGTTTTGCCATACAACGGTATCATGTATTTTCTTGTCTTATTAATATTTGCACTGCTTGATCTTTTCTATGATATCTTTGCTATACGCACAGCAAGCAAGAAAGAATCTTAATCAAAGAATAATAAGAAGAAAATTGAGTAATTATTGAACTTCGGGGGGCTTAATATGATCTTAAAAAGAGTTGTTACGATTTTTCTACTCTATGCATTTATATTTTTATTGATTCCATCTATAGGAGCTGAAGCGAATTCAGGTCCTCCATCGAATCTTAGATTAACAATCGAAAATGTTGATTTTGATTACTATCTTGAAGTTTTAGTTTATCAAGAAAACCCACTATCTGCTGAACAAATCGAAGAAGCAGAAAACATCAGAAACTCATATAATGAAGATGATTATTGGTCAGGTGACTACCGCTATTCAAACGATATACCAGAGATGCTTACAACCTTTCGAGATAAAGATGGATATGTATCCTATACTCTATTTTTTTCTCATTGGGATTTGTTTGTGGAATCTGGGAAAGACAACCAAAACAACATTCAGTATACTATATGGGTAGATCCACCAAGACAGTTTAAGTTAATGCTAATTGGTGAAAACAATCAAATCATTATATCAGAAGTCATTCAAATGGGTGAATACGATTATCGAGTAACATGGGATCTAGAGGGTGTATCCTTGGATAACACCATTCAATACAATATAGGAACTGTTACTGGATTAACGAAGCATCCATTCTTAAGAATATCAACATATATTGACTTTTTCTTTAGGATGTTTGTCACATTGGCAATTGAATTAGGGATTCTCTATCTATTTGGATTTAGAAAAAATCAAAGTTATCTAATCGCTTTTGTAGTGAATGTGATATCTCAATCCGTATTAACCGTAGGAACGCTATTTTCCTTCTATTTGAGTAGAAATAATATGTTTTCTGTTATTTTATATTATATCGCTGGAGAAGTCTTTATCTTTTCTAGTGAGATGATTATATATGGTGTTTTATTAAAAGAAAAACCTGTATACATTCGAGTTATTTATGGATTTGTAGCCAATTTAGTATCGATGATTATTGGATTAATTGCTACATTACTAATATTTGATAATTTTATTGGCTAATATAATTTCGCTTTCATTAAACAATTGACTAAAAACAAGAAAATGTGCTATTTTTCGCATCTTTTCTTTATATTTTATGATTTATAATCGTTTTTCTTGAATATACAAAGCTTTTGATACCGTTATTTTAAATAATTGATATAATTAAATATCATGAATCAGGTGATTATATGTTAGTAGACGAGCTGACTTCACTCTATCAACGAAATAAGCTTAAAACGACTGATCTTGAAAGAGCTTTAGTTTTTTTAAGTGAGATTGAATCTGGAATAGTTCAAAATCAACTGATTTCGCTAGAATCAATTGATATGAAGAAACTTGACGATATCATTCATTATCTTGTTCAATCTAAGGAGAACACAGTCGAGCATTTTGTTATGCTTATGCGCTATTTTATTGTTGCCAAAAGAAATGACCTTTTCATACACATGACTCAATATACAGGTAGCCTAGGAGTGATACAAAGTATATTGAATAAACTTAAAAAAGTAGTAGGAGAAGAACGCTCTAGCTTAATTAGTGAACATATCCATATTGCAATCCTTGGAACACCTCTGAGTCAAATGCCAGATTATGTAGATCAATTAATCAATCTTTTCCAACTATATTTATCTGAGGACGAGATAAAAAAAGTACTTGCTGATAATCATCATCAAATACCTAAAGAAGCATATTTAAAAGAAAAAGTTTACTATGAACAAGCAAATTCACTTGATGATTATTTAAAGGATTTACATCAAAGAAATATTGAAGAATTAAAGAGATATCAAAGTGAAAAAAGGATATGGTATGAGCAAGAAATCAATGATCAGGTCATTGAATTTGTCAGTAATAATCAAGAAATTCTATCCGCAGTTAGAGAAAATAATCATCTACTGATTACCAAAATACCATATGATACTAAAGCCTATCTAGAGGCTAAGACAATGAATGAGAAAAGATATCATGCCTGTCATTGTCCATTTGTAAAATCTATTCTATTAGAGGATATCAAGCATATATCCTCATTATGGTGCCATTGTAGTGGAGGATTTACCAAATATCAATTTGATATATTATTTGATAAAGATTTAAAAATTGAATTATTGAGCTCACCACTCCAAGGTGATGAGCTATGTAGATTTTCAATATCTTTAGATGATGTAGAATATAAAGGGTAGGAGGAAAAGTGATGAATATTGCATTGTTAATCATTGATGTTCAAAAAGCATTTTTAGAGGATAGAAAAAACACTAAAGAATATAATGATACATTAGCTTATATCAATGCCACATCTACAGTGTTAAGAAAAGCAGGAATGCCAGTTTTCATTATTCGAGATGTTTCAGAAGGAAATGATGAGAGCTTTAACGCTCCCGATGAATTAAAGGTAAGTGATAAAGACATCGATCTCATTAAACATTACAGCAATAGCTTTTGGAAAACAGATTTAGAAAATCAATTAAAGGAAAGAAATGTTGATTTTGTTGTTGTTTGTGGGACTGCTGCTGAACACTGCGTGCTTTCAACATATAATGGAGCAAGAGAAAGAGGGTTTAGAGGTGCTATTCTTCAAAACGGTGTTTTTGCAGATTCACCCAATGGGCTACTTGATTTATTCTATAATCGACCACTAATTTCCTATTCTGTGATTTCTTATATGTTTGAAAAGGTATAGAGCAATAAATAATATCAAAGATAAATAAAAAAGACGTTATTAGATAAATACATCTAGCAACGTCTTTTATTTCATTAGGAATGATGCTTTTTATTTTGATACATTTGACGATCTAGACTTAGAATGAAATCTTCAAAATTATTATATTTTGATGAGTCATATATCTCATGTCCAAAGCTTGCATCAATTTGAATGTCAACTACCTTTTTTTGATTGAATAGATTAATGTTTTCTCTCAATCTTTCAATCAGCGATTCGAAATCATTTTGTTTCTCAAATTCGGCCATGATAGCAAACTCATCACCACCAATTCTAGCGATGAAGTCATCCCTTCTAAAGCTTTGTCTTAGCACATTTGAGAACTCTCGTAAGACCTGATCACCTACAGCATGACCATATACATCATTAATCCTCTTAAAATCATCAATATCTAAAATAATACCACCAATCATCTTCCTACTCTCATTCATCTTAGAGACTGCCATTACATAATCATTGAACTCTCTTTTATTGTAGAGTTCAGTTAATGCATCAATATTAATTAGTCTAGATTGAATAAATATGAAAATAATCATTAAGGATAGTGCACCCATTGGCCATATGAGTAGAACTCCATAAAAGAATATTTGTATGACACTACCTAAAAAGGGTAGAATCGGAAATAACAATAAGGGAAAAACATCCTTTTTCTTAATCATTTTATTAAAGCGTAGGATTAAGTAAATCGAGTAAACAAAATATGCATAATTAATTCCAAAATTAAGAATGTAAAATCTTCCACGTTCATAGGTGTTTGTCAAATCAATGTGAAAATAGATATTATGAAACATACTCAATATGGATACAATAAGATTTATAATAACTGGTATCACCAGTATAGGCATTATTTTTTTGATGTGAGAGTTATTCTTAAAAATATGATGATCAACAAATAACACCCAATAGAAGCTAATGAATACACCAATTGAGTATAAAATCATATTAAAGAAATTGTTGGAGAATCCGACCCACACGCCTGGTTTGCCGTTGAATACAACACTAATCATATCAGCAATTAAGGCTACAATCATGAGGACAAGCAGGTAAATAAAGTATGTATTATTCATACTTTTTAAGTCTTTATGCTTTCTCAAGCTTAATAGTACGACTAGCAGTATCATTACAGCATAGATGTTGACATGTATAGCATAGATCATAAAGTAATCTCCTTTGTAATTGTATTTTTATTTTATCATAATTGATATAAATTCAAGGGTCTAATGCTACTTCGAATTGTAATACACAATTACTTATTTTTAGCAAATTAGTAATTCTTACTATATCAAATATCCCCATACTACAGTGTTTCCTGAACTATTCCAATCTGAATTCCATAGTGTAGGCTGAACTGCTGATTGGACATATATTACAGCATTCACAGAATTACTAAATAGATTACTTCCAACATAAATAACGCTTTCTGGAATGTAAACAGATAGAAGACTTGCATTGATTTGGAAACAATAATTTCCAATCGATGTTACTGAACTTGGTAATATTATATCGATAACACCTGTTCTTGAAAAGACTCCTATGCCTAAGGTTTGTAACGAACTTCCAGTTTCAAAGGATACAACCTCTAAATCATAACACATCTCAAATGCATAATTATCTATAGTAACTACACTATTTGGAATCACAATCTCAGTGATTGCTGTATTTCTAAATGCAAGGATTCCTATCACCTTCAATTGGTCAGGTAATATAACACCTGTTAGACTGGATGCATTATAGAACGCATACATATCAATTGTTTCTAATTGACTATTTTCTTCAAAGGTAATAGATATAAGAGAAGTGTTTTCTCTAAACGCGTATGTTCCAATCTTCTTTAATGTGTTAGGAATGTATAAAGTCTCTATGGTTGTATCTCCATCAAATGCTTTACTAAAGATTTCAACAACATTATGCAAGTTGACAGTTTTAGGTATGATGATATTCGTATCTGTATTCGTATCTGATCTTCCAAGAAGAATTGCTTCACCAGTAGTGAATAGTAGATAATCATAATCAATATCTGAGTACTTACCCTCAAATGACCAGTAAATAGGTCTATTGTTTGGATTAAAATTAGCATGCCAACCAGTAGGTTTACTATCAATTTCCGCATATATGGTAAGTACAGGGCACATAGAAAATGCATCTTGAATAATCGTGGTTACTCCTATTGGTATAATAATTTCTTCTAGAACATTAGAAGACCCAAATGAGAAAAGTCCTATGCTTGTAATGGTTACAGGAAGAATAATTGATTTTAACTTGAAATTTGTAGCGAAAACATGGTTAAGTATTGCAGTTAATTGACTACCCTCCTCAAATGAAACATTAACTAGCTTTGTATTAGAAAATGCTCCTCCATAGATGTTAGCTACTGAAGCGGGAATAATCAGTGATCCTTCAATATTTGATGAACGGAATGCATCAACGCTAATTGTATGTATTGTGCTATCCTCCTCGAATATTAAAGTAGACAATTGTTGTGTGTTAAAGAAAGCCTCTCTTTCAATCGTTTGAACAGTATTTGGAATACTTATACTTGTAACTCCACTTTGCTCAAATGCAGAATCTCCGATAGTTATTAAGGTTGGTGGTAATATAACCGATTTTAAATATGGAGTATTCATAAATTGCCCTGCTGGAATTGATGTCATATCATTTGGTAGAATCAATGTTTTAGAGAGCATTTCATTTTGATAAAGTGTTGGATTAATAAAATTAGAACCCTCTGCGTATTTAATGGAAAGTAAGGTGCCTGGAATATCACCTAATGTAGCACCAAAATAGTGCTTTAGTGTATAAGGAGCTTCACTAGATATTGTCATATGGATTAAGCTAGTTGCTCCATCTAAAACATATGCACCAATGGATGTTGTATGAGGTCCAAATACAACCTCTTCAAGATATGTACAAAAAGTGAATGCATTATCTCCGATGTGAGTGACATTTGAGCCCAGTGTTATCTTTTTCGAATTTGTACCACATGAAATAGCCATTGCACCTATGTGTGTAATTGGTAGACCAGAGATTGTATCGGGTATAATCAACTCCTCATAAGCTTCAGGTACAGATGATACGGTTGCGTATCCGTCATATAATGTATAGAGAATACCATCAACAAATCCAGTCCATATTGCATAGGCTTCTATATCATGTGAGACATCCCAGGTAAATGGAGCTATTAATACTTGATCATCAGTATACCAACCAATAAACGTAAAGCCTTCCTTTGTTGAAGTGGGTAGTGTTGAAACTGTATCACCCTTATAGTATGTAGATGAATCTACTGTGCTCCCTGTATTGGAATTAAATGAAAGTGTATATACATGTCTTTGCCATTGAGCAAACAAAATGATATCCTCATCTGGCATGATGTGAGTAGGATCACATAGCACACCTTTATCATACCAACCCAAAAAATCATAGTCAATTCTTGTGAGTTCAGGTAGAATGACACTATCACCATATGATATATTTGTTATTGATGGTAGGGCTAAATCGATATTGGTAATGAAGCTTATAGAATAATAAAGTTTTTCATAAATAGGCTTTATAACTAAGTCTGAAGAAATTGAAATAAAATCGTTATCCCAACCTATAAAAGAATATCCAGCTATATAAGGTGCGATAGGCTCATTTGCACTTTCAAGATAAGAAATGGATTGAAGAGATAGGGTTTCATTATTCAAGTTTTGAAATTCTACGGTATAGCTTGATTTAGCATATCTTGCATAAAGCGTTAAATTGGATTTCACTAAGGATGTATTATAAAAGGGCTCACTATTGATGGAATCTCCTTGATACCAACCGATAAAAATATGACCTTCATAGACTGGAATTGGCAATACAACGCTATTTTCATACTCTATATTTATGATTGGAGATATGACCTCTTGAGTGTTTGTTTCAAAGTTGATTTGATATGTATTCTTTGTATAAAGTGCTTTAACAATCATATGACCTGTTATAGATTCTGTGGAATGATCCCAGGCAGAAAAAGTATAACCAGGAATGATTGGTCCGTCAGGTGGAATGATTTGTGATAAAGGTTTGACCCAATAGGATTTGATTAAATTTCCATGATGTCCAACAAAAATCACTTGATAGCCACGTATCATTCCAAGGTCTATAGTCTCTAAGTTTGTTAAGGTAATGATAAGATTTCCTTCTGCATTAATTTCTATATCATCGATACCAACACCTTGTATAAAGCTTTTTTCAATCAGTATTTGCCATGAAGAATCATCCACATATCGCCAAAGAAGAGCTTCATCATTGACATCAAATTCTACTTCGCGACCATCTATACCTATGATTTTACCAAGGTCATCTGTTGAATCATCTGAATAGGTAATCATAAGATGGCCTAAAGGGGAAATAGAAGCGTTGGTTATGGATCTTCCGTCCTCACCACAAATTGATTCGAACCATTCCTCATAGGTATCTGGTATATCTGTTGTTTGTATCGCAAGAGCGTATATTAGGTGTAGTTTTGTTTTTAGCTCAGAATAATTCATCGTGATAGTTAAGGTTGTTTCTAAGCCTTGGTACCTAACAGTAATTGTATGTGTTCCTATAGTCATTAACTTAATGTAGTCATTAGATGAGAGCATGGAATGATTCAAAGGTATCTTTTCTACGCTTTGATCACTCATATGAATAACCAACTCTATTGATGATAAATCAAATGTATCTGGGTCATATTGTGAGTTTAAGGTTATTTGATTGATTTCAATAGTCTCTATTTGGATATCCTGTTCTTTTTTACAGGACCATAAAAACAAGATGAGTATAATCAAGCTGACATATTTAACCCAACCCTTGAAACACATTTACATTTCCCTCCTTAAAGATAATAAACGCATCAAAAGCTTAGCTCTTGGTGCGTTTATTTATGTATACTTTTCAGCCTAATCATACATCTAAATATATAAAAGTGCAATACAGATATTATATAATTTCTTATTAAAAAAGGTATGATTTTTCAATCACACCTTGATTCGATTTGGTTTATTTTATTAATGCATTTCGTGCGCTTGTGGATCTTTATTCGATAAGTATAGAATGTTACATGAGTTTCCATCAAATCCATGACATTTGAGTAAAGCATGTCTAACACCTAAAGGTCCAACAATACCGTTGATAATAGTAGAAGTCATTACAATGATTAATATCATAGTTCCATATGGTGTACCAACTAACGAACTTCTTGCATAGAATGCTAGACCGATCGCAGCCTGCGCTTGAGGAAGCAAACAAAATCCCAAGTATCTTCTAACAGTAACACTTGATTTAGCTACCTTCCCACCAAGATAAGAACCACCAATCTTACCAAAGAATCTGAATACTACATAAATAGCAGAAGCAATTAATATAAGCACTAAATTTAAGGATTCATAGGACTCAGCAAGCAGTAATACAATTTCTGCACCTAATAAGGTGAAAAAGATAATTAAAATCGGTGCAGAGAATAAATCCATAATACGCTCGGTTTCATGCTTTGCCAGATTGGTTGAAAGGTTAGAGAAGAATATACCAGTTGCCATCGGTAAAAGAATTGGAGATAAATGAACATGAAATCCGAAGAAATCAAATCCTGTGTTTGCAACTGCAATGGATACTAAAATAGCAACTGTTGTTGAAATTAAGATGACTACATCCTTTTCAACATCCTCATATTTTAGATATCTAATGATACGAACCAATACATAACCAATAGCAAGACCGATTAATAAAGAGAAGATTAATTCAAGAATAGGCCCCATTAATGTTTCAACTACACCATGTGAGATTCCACTTTCTATGGATGTCGCATAGGATAAGGCAATACCAAAGATCATAATGGTTATGGAGTCTTCTACACCGTGAAGTGGAACGAGTGTATCACTTAATGGTCCAGTGGATTGCATTTTCTTAGTTATTAATAAGATTGGTCCTGGTTCAGTAGCAATAGCTAATGCACCAAGTAGAAGAGCGATATGTAGTGGGAATAAGAACACATATAATGCTACAAAAACGAATAGAAATGCGAATACTGCCTGAAAGACTGTAATAATAATTACCTCTTTCGTGCGTTTCTTCATTTTCTTGAAGTTTAATTCAAGACCGATGCTAAATGCGATAAATCCAATACCAACATTAATCATCGCCTCAAAGGCTTTAGCAACTTCACCATAGCCTAATAGATAAAAAACTGCACCAAGTGCTAGTCCGATGATAATATAAGCGGTCAAATTTGGAACTCTCAATCTTTCAAAAAAGCGTCCGGCAAAAAGGCCAAGGATTAGGGTAAGACTTAATAAAAATATTACTTGATATAAGTGGTTGGAACCAACTTCAGCTGCGAAAATTGTCATGGGTATCATTTCTTTCTTGTTAACGTATTTTAGACATACATATCATAGCACATTCAATGGCTTGTTTCAAGCAACGATTTGTGTGAAAGCGTATTATCATATAGAAATATGAAATAGAATTTGATAAAAGGATTAATAATTTATAAATTATAGATTTTGGCTGTGATTACGAATACACTTTGAAAAAAACAACTATTATTCATATATGGTGTATACTTAAACCATCAAATCTATTTTATTATAGAGAAAGGAGAAAAAAATGTTTAATGAAATCGCACGCATCATCATCGGATTATGTATTCTTTTCATCGTGTTCTTCGCATATGCGAAAAAGGATATGCTTCCTAAGCTTGTATCATACACTATTTTAGCTTCGATAGCACTATCAATGATTTTTACTGGCTTTGCAGGCTTAATATCTGATGTCGACTTTTTAAACTTTCTAGAAAGTATTTTTAGAACGTTAGCAGATCTAGTCGTATTCGTTGAGATCGTAGTTATATTATTTTTATTGTTCTTCTCAAAATTCAAGACAAAAGTTATGGTAATAAAAGTCGTTATTATCGTTTATGTAGTTTTAGTTGCATTAATGGCATTCGGTGTACTTAGATAATTAGTTAATCATTAGAAATTCCCTTTAATTAAAACGCTCCATCTCAAATGGTAGTGCTTTTCTAAAGGGAATTTTTTCTTTAGTGCATGGTATAATTGGCGTAAATATAAAAAGGAGTAAAGATATGAAAAAATTAGATAACAAGGTAGCAATCATTACTGGTGCAGCTCAAGGGATTGGTGCTGCAACAGCTAAACTATTTATAGAGGAAGGTGCATTTGTTGTATTAACAGATGTTAAGGATAGCTTAGGAGAAGAAGTTGCTAAGTCATTAGGTGATAAGGCAGTTTTCATGCATCATGATGTTTCATTGAGAAAAGATTGGGAATATGTTGTTGCACAAACTGAAAAGCTATTTGGGTATGTTGACATTTTAGTGAACAATGCAGGAATAGTTATTCAAAAACCAATTGAAGAATCAACTGATGAGGATTTCCATAAGACCTATATGATTAATCAATTCGGAACCTATCTAGGAATGGTAATCACTTATCCTTCAATGGTGAAAGCGAAGGAAGGGTCTATTATTAATATCTCATCGACATCTGGATTTAGAGGTAAGGCAGGATTGATGGCATATAATGCTTCAAAATTCGCGATTCGTGGGATGACTAAAAGTGCAGCCTTAGAATTCGCGGATAAAAATATAAGAGTCAATTCGGTCCACCCAGGATTTATCAACACACCGATGACATTGGATAATATCACTGAAGAATATAAAGAAAAAGCACTTCATGATACACCACTTAAGCGCGGTGGTGAGCCAGAAGAGGTTGCTAAAATGATCTTATTCTTAGCCTCAGGTGATTCTAGTTTTTCTACAGGCAGTGAGTTCATCACTGATGGTGGTAGATTAGCTTGACAACATTTTTTCAGAAAATGATTAAAAAAATTGGATATTCAAAGTAAGCATAAAAATAAACTGTTGTATGAATATCAATAACATGATAATATAATAATAAATAACCCATAAGGAGGAATTTAATTTTGGAACTGTTCTTAGCACTACTTCCCGCTTTATTGATGATTACACTCGTTATCATCACGAGAAAAGTACTAATATCTTTAGGTGTAGGTATTCTACTCGCAGCACTTATCTACGCTGATTGGAATATCGTAGGTATGATTACATACATTTGGAGTAGCTTTACCGGTATTATCACAAGCTTTGATTGGTACTTGCCAATTTTAGGATTTGTAGTAATTATTGGTGGTATTACTGCGGTAATTACACTAGCCGGTGGAGTTAAAGCATTTGCTAGCTGGTCTGTATCAAAGGTTAAAAATCCAGTTGCTGCTCAAATATTAACTTGGATTTTAGGTTTAATTATTTGTATTGATGACTATTTCAATGCACTTGTTATTGGTGAAGTATCCAAACCAATTACTGACCAATATAACGTATCACGTGCAAAATTAGCATATATCATTGACTCAACATCTGCTCCAGTTGTTATCTTAATGCCGATTTCAACTTGGGGTGCATACATTATTGGGATGATGGGCGGTCTATTTATTGATAACGCATATACAGCGCATACAGGATTCTCAGGATTTATCGCTGCAATCCCATTCCAATTCTATCCAATTACAGCAATTATTATGGTTTTCTTAATTATTAAATTTGGAATTAGCTTTGGACCAATGAAGAAGTTTGAAGATGCTGCTTTAACAGGCGATGATATTTCAAGAGTAGAAGCAACTAAAGCTGCTTCTGAAGTTGAAATTCAAGGCACTAAAGCTACACAATGGACTTTAATCGTTCCTATCTTAGTTTTAGTATTTATGACATTCTTCATGATGTTTATTGCTGCAGGCTTTAGCTTTGGAGCAATTATGGATCAAAGTATTACAGTACCTCTATTTGTTGGTGGTGTAGCATCATTCTTAACTGCTGTTATTTTTGCAGTATTAGATGGAAATGTTAAGCTTGAATCATTAGTTAAAGCAAGTGGTAAAGGTATGTTTGCAATGTTTAAATCAGCAGTAGCAATTCTTGTACTTGCATGGATGGTATCCACTGCAATTCAAGATTTAGGAACTGGTGATTTAATTGCTGAAGTTGTTGCAGGTTCTAATCTTGCAACTTCGATGATTCCATTAGCATTATTCATTATTGCTGGTGGTATGGCGTTTGCTACAGGTACAAGCTGGGGTTCATTTGGTATTCTACTTCCAATCGCGATTCCAATCGCTATGGCTACTAACCCAGAATTTATGCCAGCAATCGTTGCAGCAGTATTAGGTGGAGCAGTATTTGGAGATCACTCATCACCAGTATCTGATACTACCGTATTATCTGCTACAGGTGCACAATCTACATTGCACTCACATTTCATTACACAATTACCTTACGCATTAGTAACTGCAGGTATTGCAGCATTCGGTTATTTGATCTATGGTCTAACTGAAATGCTACTAGTTGCATATTTAGCAGTAGGTATCGTATTGTTCTTAATGGTATTCTTTAGAGATAAGATTTTCAATAGAAAAAAGATTTCTGAAGTTCAAGTTCAACCAGAAGAATAATCTTTCATCATTAACTATAAATCCCCTTTGATTTTCAGAGGGGATTTTTTGTTATCATCATTTTATTGTATTCATAGATCAATAGTGATAAAATATGAACAAGATGTTCTATGATGGGGGTCATATGATGATAAAAAGAGTAACCATATTTATCATTTTATTGAGTGTTACTTTTTTTGCATTCAGTTTAAGTTTTAAATCACATGCAATGTATGATATACCAGAGATTAGAATATACATTAGTAAAGCATCTAATAGCAATATAGATTATGAGGACATACACGTAGAACTCATGGTTCTTAAATCGGATTTTAATGAAATTTATATAAACTCAACGATTAATGAGTCTTATATGGCTTATTACCCAAATTATTTAAATTATACACATCTTGAAGATGATACCGAGATCAGTTATTTTGCATATATAGACCAATCTTCTATATCACGATATAATGATGAAATTAGTTATAGTGATACACATTGGGAAATCGGTAGTATTACTTACTTAAGATTAATTATGTTTACTTCAGATGGAACTATTTTAGCTAGATCAGAGTTATATAAGCATACGGACAGGTATGATTCAGGTGCACGAGATATTTATTATGCTAATTTTGATAATCATACGTTTAGACAAACTGTTCAAGACAGCATAACTCAAAGCTTAATTAAATTATTTTTACTTTCGGTATTGATTTTTGGAGTAATTTTTATAGGTACTGTTTTTTTGATTCGGGGATTAAAAACACGATTCAGTGTTCTTCTTAAAGTAGAGTATAAGGATCTAAGTAAAACCAGAAAGATAGATGTTTCATTCCTATTTTTTGGATATGCTCTTAGTGCTTATTTCTATATAATAGTTTTCAATCAAGCAGTTGTTAATTCTATTTTGGTCGCTACATTGATATTTCTCATATGGAATGCAATCAATTATTTCACTTTAGTTAAAAAAGAGTCTAGAAAAAAATACTTGATTGTAGGGATCATTTTATATCTTATCTTCAGTATAATTATTTTCATATCGTTGAAAATCCTTTCGTGACAAGTCTAATTATTCATACGAGCAGATTTTTAGGACTGTATGACATCTAAGGGTTAATTCTCTTTATAGGCCTACAGCCTTCTTATTCCTTAATCAATAGATAATTGTCAAATGTTATCCAAAGTGATAGAATATGAACAAGAAGTTTCATAATGGGGGATCATATGAAAATTAAAAAAGTAACTATTTTTATTCTTCTAATTAGCGCTCTATTTATATTTTTAAATTTAAGGCTTGAATCTATCGCTTCAATCGACCTCGAACGAGGTATTACTATTTCTATCAGTTATGATTCGAACGACAATATAGATATAGAAGATATTCATGTTGAACTCATGGTTCTTAAATCGGATTTCAATGAATATCAGACATATTCATCCATTAGTGAAGAATATAAAGCAACATATCCAAATTATGAAAGTTATACACACCTTGAAGAAGATAATGAAATGAGTTATCTAGCATTCGTACTAGGGACATATATTTCTGAAAGTGGAAATGTAATTTTTTATAATAATGAGTTTAGGGCAGAGGATAGTATTACTTATTTAAGACTCATTATGTTTAAAACAGATGGCACTATTTTAGCAACCTCACAGCTTTTTTTGCACAATGAACCAAATCAAGATTCATATTATAGTCGTAGTTATGAGATTGATTATGCAAACTTAGAGTTTTTTCAATTAGGACCAACTGAAACCATTGGTGTTTTTGCAGCTCTGTTTTTTCTACTCATGATAGTTGCTGCTGCTTTTTTATTAGTTTTTATGGGAGCTTTGATTTGGCTTTCCAAAACAGGTCTTTCTTCATTGCTTGAAATCAAGTACAAAAAACCCATAGGGACAATGATTTTTGATTCACTCTACATTATTTCAAGTGTAATTTTAATTTATTTTGTCTATATTAGAAGATTGATTTCTACATGGCAGATTGCTGTTTTATGGACAACCTTGATATTTTTGGTTTGGAATTTAATTAATTTTTTCTTCTTAGCCCAAAAAGACACAAGAAAAAAATATTGGATTATTTTAATGGTGACCCTGATTATTTCCGGTTTATTCACATGGCTCATTATTAGTCAATCATTTTTAATGATTATATAAAAAATATTGGATTTATAGTTTGTGTTGCATGATTTTTGTGCAACACCTTTTTATTTTTGTTAAGTAAACTTAAAAAATATTTCAAATAAAAAAATGCATTTAGGTATTGTGTGACGAATAGTACTGTGTTATAATTGTGTCGAAGGGAGTGATACTATGAATGCACAGTTTAAACGTGGAATCATTGAGCTATGTGTTTTATCAGTCTTAGTGGAAAAGGATAATTATGGTTATGAAATCATTAATCAACTATCTGAACACATCAATGTCAATGAGAACACGATTTACCCTATTTTAAGAAGATTAACAACTGAGAATTATTTTCAAACCTATTTAGAAGAGTCAAATGAAGGTGCTCCGCGCAAGTACTATCAGATGACAGAGAAGGGATTCATCTATTATTTGAAGTTAAGAGAAGAATGGGATGAGTTTATTGGTGGTGTTTACCACGTTATTAACCAAGGAGGAAAAAAGAATGAAGAAATTTTTAGAAGATTTAAAGAAAGAACTTCAGAAACGAAACTTAAGTAGCGAGGATATCGAAGAAATCCTAGCAGATCATGAAGAGATGATTCAAAGTGCACTTCAACAAGGATTATCAGAAGAAGAACTGAATTCAAGATTCGGTGACCCAGTGTCCTTAGCAGATGAGCTTGCAGATACTAGTGGTGAAAGAGTTGAAGCGAAACAAGCTAAATATGACAATTATCAATTATATAAGACTTTCACAGTGAAATCAGCTACCCTTGACATTGATAGTTCATTGGTTTCAGAAAACATAACCTATCAAGCATCAGAAGATGATTCTTTAAGAGTCTATTATCAAGGTAAAGCAAAGATTGAAGATTATGAAATATCTTTTGATGATAATGTTTTTAAGATTGCTGCACCAAAGAAAATCGGATTTTTATTCATGAGATCCTATACAGATGATATGAATTTTATTGTCGAAGTACCAAAGACTGCAATCATTAAAAACTTCTCTTTAAAGGGAGTAAGCTCTAATCTTAAGGTATTAAACTTAGCAAGCAAAGATTTCGCCCTATCAACAACGAGCGGTGATGTAACACTTACCAATGTGAAATTAGATGTTGCGAAGTGGAATACCGTTTCAGGCGATATGCATGTAAGCAATTCTCAAATTGACATACTTGCATCATCTCAAGTAAGTGGAGATTTATTTATGAATCATGTAGATTTTTTAGGTAATATTAGATTAAATACAGTCTCTGGTGATGTAAAGATTGAAAACTCATCAGGTGGTAAGACTTGTGAATTTAGTTCTGTAAGTGGAGACTTAAAGGGAACTGAATTCTATCCAGAAAAGCTATCCTTAAAATCAGTATCAGGTGATGTTACAATTCACAATAGATCTGAAGATAAAAAGATAGATGATGTTAAAAGTAAATCAGTATCAGGTAAAGTAGTTATTAAAAATTAGAAAATTATAAAGCATTTTATTCGAAAAACATAAATCATTAGGAATAAAATGTGATTGGGAGATGATCGCATGAAAGAAATGTTATTAGAAAATAAAAAAATGTTCACGATTTACGTGCTAGCTTGTTTCATACCCGTAGTTACACAGTTGTTGCAAATGTTTACGCTAGCAATGATCGTTGAAACAGTTGAAAGACAAACACCAGAATTCTTTCGGCTAACGATTTATGTAGTTATTGGATTTCTAATCTTAAGCGCACTGTTTTTTATTGCATCCCGCATGATGCGTATTGCATTCATGCGTGACATCCTACTAAAGATTCGTGTTCGAGCATTTGATAAAATCTTAAACATGAACTATCGAAACTTCTCTAAGAAGTCTAGAGATGTATATATTTCAAATTTAATGAACGATATTAATACATTTGAAAATAATTTCTTCTTAGCTTTAATTAATGTTATTTTTAGATTTGGGTATTATATAGTAACGATGGCAATACTCTTTGTAGTTAACTGGCAAATTGGTGTAATTATCTTTGTTATTTCATGGATTTTATTAGGTATTAGTAAGCTTTATGAGAAAAAAACAGTAAAATTGCAAGAACAGGTATCCACAGAGAATGAAAAGTTTACCGTAGAAGCATCTAATACGTTTAATGGTCTTGAAATATTAAAATTGAACAATATTGAAGATAAGTTCCTTAAGAAAAGTAAAGCACAAATTAGAACACTCGAAAATGGAAAGATGAAGTTTAATCTATATAGATCTCTCCAGGAGAATTCAAATCAAGCAGTTGGTACGATGATTATGTTTGGATTGATTATCTTTTTGATGTATCGTCCAGATTCAGTTAGAGTAGGTTATGGAGAATTATTTCTCACAATCACATTGGCATCGAACTCACTTTTCCCATTAATTACTATACTACCACTCATTAATACCATCAAATCATCAAAGGCAATCTTTGATAAGATAACAATACCAGAGCATGTAGAAGTAGAAAAGAACGGAAGACCAAATCAGTTTTTATTTAATCATGAAATCGAAGTAAAGAACCTAAAGTTCTCTTACGGTGAAAAAACTATTTTTCAATCATTAGATTTTAAGATTGAAAAGGGTAAGAAATATTTGATTAAGGGTCCAAGTGGATCAGGAAAGTCAACACTCATCAAACTCCTTTCTATGGCATATGATGAATATGAAGGTATGATCACAGTCGATGGAGTTGACCTAAAAGACATTAAGCTTAACAGCTTTAATGATAAGGTATCCTATATTTATCAGGATGTATTTCTATTTGAAGCGACATTCTATGAAAACATTTCGTTATTTAAGGATTTAGATCGAAATTGGGTTCTAGAAGCAGCTAAAATGGCAGGTCTTGAAGAGCTACTCAATCAACAAGAACATGGTCTAGATGAAATGATTAGTGAAAATGGGAAAAACCTTTCTGGTGGAGAACGTCAAAGAATTTCAATAGCTAGAGCATTATGTAAGAAGTCAGATATTTTATTTGTTGATGAAGCAACCTCAGCTCTAAACGATGAATTAGGTCGTGCTATTGAACAATCCATACTTAGCCTAGATCAAACTGTAATCGCAATTAGTCATAAATATTTTGAAGGCATAACTAATCAGTATGATTATGTCTTAGAAATAAAGGATGGATACTTAAACCAATATACTGCAAGTGAATACTTTGAGGAGGCGGTTTAAGATGAAGAGAAAATTAAAATATTTTAAAAAGTTTTATTTGGTTGTCATTGGGAATTTAATTGGAGGCTTTGTAGCATTTCAATTATCATTTTCGATGCTAGATATGATCAATATAGCGATTGAACAAAATTGGGAACTATTTTGGCCAACGACTATTCCAATGATTATTTATGCATTACTAATATTTCCATCCTCTATGTTTAACGCATATGCTAGAAGCTATTTCTTAAAAGATGCGATGACACATATGAAGACGGATTATATGAAATTAGTATTTGGAAAAAATATTAATGAATTTCAAAAGGAAAATAATTCAGCATACGTATCAGCATTAACCAATGATTTCAATTTGATTGAAACAGATTACTTCCAAAGTATTATTGGATTAACAGAATCAGCAATAGGGTTTGCTACTGGTATTATTATATTCGCGAAAATTAGTCCTGTCATTCTATTCATTGGTTTTGGTGTGATTGTCATCAATGGTTTACTATCAAGTATTGTATCCAAACCGGTTCAAAAGCATAATAAGGAAAGAAGCGTTTTATTTAGCGGATATAGTGGATTTGTTAAGGAAGTTTTATCGGCATTCAACATTATTAAAAATAATGGCTTAGAAGATCGAGTAAGAAAAAATTTCTATCAAAAGAGTGAAGGTGTTCAGCAAAAGAAATATGTCATTGACAAGATCATGTCATTTATCTTTGCTGCACAAACTGCAAATTTCAATATTATTTTCTTTGGCTTAATGCTATTTGTATCAAACCTTGCAATTCAAGGTGTAATTACATTTGCTGGTATAGCTGTTGTAGCAACCAATATTGATCGTTTAATTTGGCCAATTCAAGTTGTGTCTGAATCGATTCCAAAGATTCAATCAGTTAAAGCAATATTTAAGAGAATTGATGAAACGATGGTGAATAAAGAAACGCATGTGGAAACAGAAGAGTTTGATGAGTTTAAGAAAAACATTGAATTTAAGAATGTTACATTTGCATATGACGATCATACCGTATTAAAGGATATTAACCTAAACTTCGAAAAGGGAAAGAAATATTTGATTATCGGACCTAGCGGTGGTGGTAAGTCTACAGTCTTGAGATTACTTAGAAAATACTTTAATCCAAATGATGGAGATATCATTATCGATGGCGTTTCCCTAAAGGACGTTAAGAAAAATGATTATTACGGTAGAATCGCAAATATCGAACAAAACATATTCCTATTTGAAGATACCATTAGAAACAACCTAACATTATATAAGGACTATTCAGATGAAGAACTAGAGAATGCTATTAAAAAGGCTGGTCTTAAGGATTTCATTGATAGTAACCCAGAGGGTCTTGATTATAAGATCTTAGATAATGGTAAAAATATTTCTGGTGGGGAAAAGAGTAGAATCGCGATTGCGAGAGGCTTAATCAATAATGCGAATATTATATTCCTAGATGAAGCATTCGCAAGCCTTGACCGAGCAAGAGTAAAAGAAATTGAAAAATCATTATTCAATTTAAAGAATGTAACCATTATTAATGTGAGCCACGTGATTATCGAAGAGAATAAACATCTATACGATAGTGTGATTACAGTAAGAAATCAAACTGTTCACGCCAGTGCATAATAAAAGGCCCAACAGGGCCTTTTTCTATGTATTAGATTATTTAAAACGTTTAAATAGCTTAGCCAATTCCCCACCAAAAAGAGGAATAATACCTAGGGATACAGCAAGTAGAAATTGTGTTATTGTTAAGTCGACGTTAGTCTTGAAAACAGTATTAATTCCTGGAACAAAAACAACGATAAAGAGTAAACCAAATCCAGCTAGAAATGCATAATTCACGTATTTATTTGAAAATGGATTCATCTTAAATATACTTGTTGTTTCACTTCTTGCTGAAAATGTTCGAAGTAATTCTCCTGTGATGATGGTGATGAATGCGAATGTTTCACCTAGCATGGCAGGACCATTAATGATAAAGGTTCCTATATAATAACTGAGTAAAACTGCAGCTGCTAAAAATACACTTTGAAAGCCTATTGTAATACCCATAAACTTATCAACGATGGTCGCGTTTGGATCATTTGGTGGTTGGTTCATGACATCTGTTTCCTTAGGTTCAAGACCTAAAGCAAATGCAGGAAGACTATCAGTGACTAAATTAATCCACAGGATTTGAATAGCTAGTAATGGAGAACCCCAACCTAAAAGCATTGCTATAAATATGAGTAAAACCTCACCAACATTACAGGATACTAGGTAACCAACAAATTTTCTGATGTTAGCGTAAATGACACGACCCTCCTCGATTGCATCAACAATGGTCGTAAAATTATCATCCATTAAAATCATATCTGAAGCTTCCTTAGAAACATCAGTTCCGGTTATACCCATAGCAACACCGATGTTTGCTTGTTTTAATGCAGGTGCATCATTGACACCATCACCTGTCATTGAAGTAATTTGACCATTAGCTTGAAAAGCTTTAACGATTCTTACCTTATGGGTTGGTGATACTCTTGCAAAGATGGAGGTATGATTGACTGCAACATTGAGTTCATCATCAGTCATCAAATCTAGCTCTTCACCACTTAAGGCGATTTCATTTGGTCTTAGAATTCCTAAGGATTTACCAATTGCAGAAGCAGTTAATTTATGATCCCCTGTAATCATAACGACTCTTATACCTGCCTTATGACATAGGGCTATAGCTGGTTTAACTTCCTCTCTTGGAGGATCGATAATTCCAACTAAACCAATATAGATCATATCCTTTTCTTCATGCATGATATTTTTATATTTATCTAATGGCTTCATAGCAAACGCTAGTACGCGAAGTGCCTTAGATGCGAGTGTTTCATTTTGCACTTCAATGCTTGATATGAAAGACTCATCGATAGGTGTAACATTTCCATCCTTTATATAATGAGTTGAAATGGAAAGAATTTGACCAACAGCACCCTTTGTTAATAATCTTTTTCCATCCTCAAATTCATGAAGTGTACTCATTGATTTACGAACTGAATCAAATGGATATTCATCTAATCTAGGATGTTTTTTTCTAAACTCTTGATGATTAATTCCATTTTTTTCAGCAAGTGTTACAAGCGCTAGTTCTGTAGGATCTCCAATTAATACATCCTTATCAATTGAAGAGTCATTACATAAAACTCCAATTTCAGTTAATAAATCAATCGTTTTATTCTTTGAATTAATAACTCCATCAAATGAATAACCATTTCCTGTTACATCAACCATTTGGTTTAAATCATATAATTTAGTGACAACCATCTTATTTTGAGTAAGTGTTCCTGTCTTATCTGTAGAGATGACAGTAACACTACCTAAGGTTTCTACTGCAGATAGTGCTTTAACAATTGCCTTCTTGCTTGCCATCTTTCTCATACCAAGTGCAAGGACTACGGTAATGACTGTAGGAAGCCCTTCAGGGATAGCAGCAACTGCTAAGCTTACACTAATGATAAAGAGTTCTAGTGGGTCAAATTGATAAAGAAGACCCACAACAAAGATTAAGGCAACAACAACGATAGATACAATACCAAGCATTTTTCCTAATTTATCAATTTTGATTTGAAGTGGAGTGAGTGCTTCATCGACTTCATTAAGCATCGTAGCTATTTTACCGATTTCAGTCTTCATCCCAACAGATGTTACTACACCTAATCCTCTACCATAATTTACTAGAGTCGAAGAGAATGCCATGTTGATTTGATCACCAATAGATGTATGCTCAGGTAGAACCTGCTCACTATCCTTTAATACAGCTACAGATTCTCCAGTTAATGTAGACTCATCAATCTTTAAATTGATTGTTTCTACAAGTCTTAAATCAGCAGGAACATAGTCTCCTGATTCTAAAACAACTAAGTCGCCTACAACAAGCTCTGTAATCTCTATCGTTATTAGCTTATTATTTCTCCACACCTTAGCATGTGGTCTACTCATTTGTTTTAGCGCTTCAACGGCATTATTCGCTTTTCTTGCTTGAACAATACTTAATGTTGTATTGAGGATTACGATAACGAATATAAAAACACCATCGGTTATATGTCCGCTAGCAACGATACTGATTATACCCGCCAGTATTAAAAGGATATTTAAAAACTGCTTTAGTTCCTCAAAAATCATGACCAAAATGGATTTACCCTTGGTAGCGTTTAATTCATTTTTTCCATGTTTTTCAAGATTTGATAAGATTTCTTCATTGGTTAAGCCTTTATGATTGGGATAATTTTCTTTAAGAAATTCTTCCTTTGGCTTCATGTGTGCATTCATTTCATTCACTCCTTGGTGTAAATAAACTCATATATTTATTTTAGCACCAATTGATTATATTCAATGAATAATAGGGAAGATGTGAAAAATTAGGTATATCTCCTTTATTGGGAGTAGAATAGAGGTAATAGTTATGCAAGGAGATGAAGATAGATGAATAAAAGAGTTATTACAGGTTTAATCATTGGTGCTATATTAGGTATATTTTGTGTTATAGGCGCACAGGTGAGATCTGGTTTTACCCAAAGCATATCCTATCTATTTTCATTTTGGTATAACAGAGTTTTGATGGGATTAGTGATTGGACTATTTGGAGGTCAATATAAGCTACATCTATTATTAATTAGAGGAGCACTCCTTGGAGCTCTCGTTTCACTAGCTTTTTATAGTGCAACTGGATTCAATGATGTCATCGGATTTTTAGCTGGAATAGTCTATGGAGTGATAATTGAGTTTGTTTTGTATAAGTTCGTCAAATAGAGTAAGACTACATGATATACTATAAACAATCGTTTGAAGGGGAATGTATATATGAATAAAAATTTGTTTACAAGAGAAAAGTTAATCACCTATTTACTGATTGTGTCTATCATCTCGATTTCCTTAATTGGAATCTATTTTCTAGGCTTAATATCATCAACTATATTGATTCGTATTTTTGGTGCGATTAGTGCAGTACTGATTCCATTTGTTATCGCATTCTTTTTAAGCTTTATTATTGGACCCATTTCCATATGGTTCCATGAAAAGCTTAAAATCAATCGAACGATTAGTATCATACTAGCGATCTTATTAGGGGTTTTCTTTATATTAGGCATCTTATTTATTTCTATATCATTTGTCTTTTCACAATTAAATGCCATTTTAACCAGTTTAATCAATTTAGTTAGTAACGCATCCTTCGCTGCTATATTAGTTGAAGTGACTGAATTGATTAGTAATTATTTAGCAAATAACGATATTTCAGTCATTGTTGAAGATATAGCAAACAATGGAGCATCCATTGAAAGAGTATTTGCATTGCTTGGTTCTATTTTAATATCATTAACAAATATTGCCTCATCAATAATATCCGTTATTATTGTATTAGCCTTAACACCAGTATTTATGTATTACTTAATTAAAGAAAAAACATTGGTTTTTACAAGCATTTCTAAGGTTGCACCAAAGGGTATCAGACATCATGTCGTTGAATTAGGTAAAAGAAGTGATTTAGTCATTCAAAGATTCTTTAAGGGACAAGGGATCATGATGATTATCATTTTCACCTACTTTTCAGTTACTTTAGGTATACTATCATTTTTTGTTGATGGCTTTAGCATTCAACATGCGTTAATGTTTGCTATTATCATGGCCTTATTCAATTTAGTACCTTACTTAGGAGCGTGGTTAGGTTTACTAGCACCTGTTGTGTTTTTATTAACTCTACATTTAGAGTATCAAGGAGATCCAAACGTTGGAAATCTCTATTTAATGGCTATTTTGTTTGTAGTCATTATTCACTTTATTGAACAGGGACTTGAAATGAGTATTATACAACCCAATGTTATTGGTAGAGAAGTACATATTCATCCTCTCGCTGTATTATCAAGCTTAATATTCTTTGGTGGAGTCTTTGGATTTGTAGGAGTTTTACTTGCTGTTCCACTTGCAGGAACAATCAGAGCATTTATAGAATACTTTGGCGAGCTTGAAGAAAAACGTAAAAAAGAAGAAAATGGCATTGAAATCATTGAGGATAAAGAAATTGATTCGAAAAAGAAAGTAAAGATGAAAAAGAAGAAAACTGTATAAAGCTCTGAAAAGGGCTTTTTTTATGAAATATTATAAAGACATATTATCATGATAAAATATACATGATATAAGACTAAATTAAAGAGGAATGAATTCATGGATGATCAAAAACTATTAAATCAAGCACCGATAAATATATAAAAACACATTGAAAACCATCCATACCAAAAGGATAACGTTGGTATGGAAAGCTCTTTCGTCTTTATTTATAACGGATTAAATTTGGTTTTAAAGGTTGTAGATAATGAAACTCACTTTCAATCTGAAATAATAATGATGAAATGGTTGAATGGTAAGGTCTTAGTTCCAAAAATTGTTGAATATGGAATGAGTGAAGGCTATTATTATCTATTAATGACTAAGTTAGAGGGATTGATGGCATTTGATGAAGAGTTGATGAAAAATCCAGAAACTTTAATTGACATTTTAGTTTCAGGTATCAAATCCTTTTGGGATATACCAATTAAGGATTGTCCAATTGACAATCGAAATGAGAATAAACTCAAGATTGCTAAAGAAAGAATTGAAAATAATCTAGTAGAAATAGATGATTGGGATCCTGAACTCACAAGCAAAAGATTTAATAAGCCAGAAGAGATTTATCGCTATCTTGTAGAAAATAAAATTACTGAAGAGCTTGTAGTAAGTCACGGAGATTACTGTTTACCAAATATCTTTATTAAGGATCAAAAAATCACTGGATTTATCGATTTATCCAGAGCAGGGATAGCTGATATCTATCAGGATATTAGCCTGCTCATTCGATCATTTAACTATAATAACAAGTCAAATGATTATAAAAAGCTAATCATTGAAAAGCTAGGAATCGATTTTGATGAAAAGAAATATGATTATTACCTACTTTTAGATGAACTCTTTTAATTTCAATAAAAAAGCTCATTTAAGGGTATAATATATATAGAGATTGGAGGATTCACTTAAATATGAAAAAACAAAGTAAAGAATTCTTTAAAGAAGTTAAGAAACAAGCAGATAAAGCGGTGGATGAAGTAAAACAATATGTTACTGACACCAAAGAGATGGTAGAACTTTACCAAGCATTTAAAAAAGAAGCGGTTAAAGTTAAGAAAGTCACAAGCGAATTTATTAACCTAGACATGCCAATTTATGGAATCATGGATAAGAATTTTGAGTCCATGACTTTTAGAGCTAAGGATAGCTTAGAGGTTGATCAAATTCTTCAGATTGGTAAGAATACCGTTAAGGTAGAATACATTCATGATGAATTAGTTCAAATTCCTGTTGTAGTCAACGGAATAGAACATCAAGTCGATTGCAAGGTTGCAGTACTTAAAAAGGTGTAAATCTAAAAAGCTCGATTCTAGCAATCGAGTTTTTTCTTTAATTTTACTTAAGAAAAATTCATCCTTATTCTACGATAATCAAGTTAAGTAGAATAAGGACCACTTTTTTTCTATGATTTTTTCATTGACTTAGGTATTCAAAAAGTAAGATATAATTGAATTAACGTAAGATATAAACTCTAATCAAAAATTTAAACAGGATGTGATGACATGAAGCATGAAGAAATGATGAAGGTACTGCATGATCGCAAGTTCCAGGGTGTAGTCAGTGTAGAAGAAGATAATCAAGTCATCTTTCAATACACAAGTGGTATGGAAGATAGAGATAAAAAGATACCTATAACCAAGGACACATTATTTGCAGTCGCCTCAGGAACTAAGTTTTTAACTGCACTTGCGATAGGAAAGCTAATCGATCAAAAGAAATTAAGACTAGATTCAAGGGCTAAAGACATTTATGATTTAAAAATGGATTGGATCAATCCAGATATTACCATCAAGCATTTACTTTCTCATACATCAGGAATGTCAGATTATTTAGATGAGGATTTATTAGATGATACGAAGCCTATCTATTTTGATGTAGCCTACAAAGACTTAATAAACCCTAAAGATTTTATACCAATATTTTCTAAGGATAAAGAAAAGTTTAGTCCAGGTGAAAGGTTTAATTATAACAACCAAGGCTATGTTTATCTTGCAATCATTATTGAAGAGGTATCAAAAATATCCTATAAGGATTATATCAATAATGAAATATTAAAGCCCTTAGGAATAATTAAGAGCGGAATCTATCACTTGAATGATTTTCCAGAACATACTGCATTAGGTTATTTACGCAATGAGGATAGCACAACCAATTTTGACTTACTTCCCTATCAAGCTGGCGGAGATGGAGGAGCAATCATAAGTCTTAGTGATATGAAGAAGCTGTGGGAATCCTTCTTTAATTATCAGATTATATCTCCAGCTTTGATGAATCAGTTTATGCATCCTCAAGTTGTTGTTGATGAAAAGACAGATAACTACTACGGTCTTGGTTTGTGGCTTAAGAAAGAGAAAGACGGTATATTCCCAATTCTTTATGGGGGAGACCCTGGAATCTCATTTACAACAAGCTATCATCCGATATTAAAGAAGTTTAAATTTGCAGTATCCAATACATCTGAGGGTGTTTGGGATATATTTGATGAGTATAAAAAATTATAATAATAGATAGGGGAATGATTATGGACATCATGAATGAATCTCTTGAACTACATAAAAAATTAAACGGTAAAATAGAAATTAAAAATAAGATGAAGATTAATAACATGCAAGACATGACTCTTGTTTATACACCAGGGGTTGCAAGGGCATGCTTAGAAATCCATGAGAATCCAGAAGCTGTTTATCAGTTAACATCGAAAAGAAATACTGTAGCAGTTATCTCTGATGGTACAGCAGTTTTAGGTCTAGGAGATATTGGACCGCTAGCTGCGATTCCAGTCATGGAAGGCAAATGTGCACTCTTTAAAAGATTTGGAGGAGTGGACGCGATTCCTATCGTATTAAATACTAAGGATGTTGACGAACTCGTTCAAACGATTTATCATTTATCACCATCATTTGGAGGAATCAATTTAGAAGACATTTCTGCACCTCGTTGCTTCGAGGTGGAAAGAAGATTAAAGGAAATGTGTGATATTCCTGTTTTTCATGATGATCAACATGGAACAGCTATCGTTGTAGGTGCTGCATTACTGAATGCTTTAAAGCTTGTGGGAAAGAAACTGTCACAAGTAAGAATTGTTATTAATGGAGCTGGTAGTGCAGGGATTGCCATTACAAAGTTTTTATATGAGCTAGGAGCTAAAAATATCATTACATGTGATAAGTTTGGGATAATCACTAAAGGTGACAAACAGCTAAACTCTGCTCAAATGGAAATTTCACTTTTCACAAATAAAAAACGCATTACTGGAACATTAAGTGACGCACTTGTTGGTGCAGATGTTTTTATTGGTGTTTCAGCACCAAATATCGTAAGTGAAGAAATGATTAAGTCCATGAGTAATGATTCAATTGTTTTCCCACTCGCTAATCCTACTCCAGAGATTTCTAGAGATAAAGCACTTCATGCTGGTGCTAGAGTTGTAGGTACAGGAGCATCTAATCTCCCCAATCAAATCAATAACTCATTAGTGTTTCCAGGTTTATTTAGAGGAGCATTAGATAGTAGAGCAAAACAAATAACAACCAAAATGGAAATAGCAACCTGCAAGGCACTTGCTAGTATAGTGAGAAAAGTAGAATTAACAGAAACCTATATCATTCCAAGCATCTTTAATAAGAAGGTTGCAGTAAAGATTGCTAGGGCAGTTATGAAGGTTACAGAGCAATCATAAAGGTGTGAAATCATTTCACCCCTTTTTTATATTCATTGAGCTCATATACTTTCACATCAAAATACCCTTCTCAAATTGTATTAATTAGTAAAATGTTATATCATATATATGATAAAACGTTTGCAGGAGTATATGATGAATATAAATAAACGGAATGGCTCAATTCTTCTTATCATTTTATTATTAGTATTTTGGATGATTATAGCATCCAGCATTAGCTGGATTGAACTTGTATTTGGTTTTTTTGCGTCATTAATGATTGTGCTTTATAGCTATGATATGGTCTTTACTGTGGATGATGCAACTCCACTGAAGCCAAAAACGCTGAAAGCACTTTTTGTTTTAGTCTTAACGCTACTATGGGAAATATTTGTAGCTAACTTTCATGTTGCTAAAATCGTGTTAAGTAGAAAGATGCCAATAGACCCTGGATTTGCAACGATTCGTAATCCCTTAAAGAAAGATTTAAATAAAGCATTATATGGAAATGCGATTACAATGACTCCTGGAACGTTAACTGTAGATATGAAAGATGATGTAATCATCGTTCATGGACTAGAAATGCATTTAATTCATAATATAGAAGGAAGTCGCTTAGAAAAAGTATTTATGAATTTGGAGGATCAAAAATGATTGAATATGTCATTATTGGATGTGCGATATTTTTAGTCTTATTATCATTTGTTGGTTTATATAGAGCATATAAGGGACCTACTGCAGCAGACCGTATAGTAGCTATCAATGTGATTTCTACAAAGGTTACTGTAGTGATTGTTTTAATTGCGTTATGGATTAAGCAGGGATCCTATGTGAATGTCGCACTTATTTATGCGATGATTGGTTTTATTACAACCATCGGTGTTGCTAAATATTTACTTAAAGGACGGTTGGATGCCTAATGTTAACAATCATTCAAGAAATTATAGCTAGTATCTTTATCTTAGGTGGAATGTTCTTTTTCTTCGTAGGTGTTGTTGGTTTAATTCGTATGCCTGATGTATTTTGCAGAATGCATGCGACAACCAAATGTGACACCATGGGAGCTGGACTTATATTCACTGGTTTAATTATTTGGCAGGGTGCCACATTTGTTTCCTTAAACATTCTTTTAGTTTTACTCTTTATCTGGCTAACCAATCCTACTGCAGCACATTATATTGCGAAGGCTGAATATATGACATCAATCCTGATGACGATGGAAGAATAGGAAGTATTATGGAAATCTTAAATGTCATTATCATTATATTTTTAATCATGTGTGCAATCGCTGTGGAAAAGACGAAGGACTTAGTGTCTGCTGTCATTATTTTTTCTGCATATTCTTTAATGATGTCTGTTTTATGGTTAATCCTTAAGACTCCAGATGTCGCACTCACTGAAGCAGTGATTGGTGCGGGAGTAACAAGTCTTTTATTTATCGCAGTCATCGCGAAGACAAAGAGGTACGAAAAATGAAAAAGATCTTAACGACCTCCATGTTTTTATTACTCTTTTTAGTTTTAGCTTATAACATTTTAATGATGCCAGGAAATCTAGGAGTCAATGCTCCTTCCTATAATGATACAGTTAGACATTATTTAGAGAATGCAGTTTCTGAAACAGGCTCAGTTAATATTATAGCTGCTGTAATTACCGATTACAGAGGCTTTGATACGCTAGGTGAAACGATAGTGTTATTTATAGCTGTAGTGGCTGTAACAAGCGTTTTAAAGCCAGTGAATCGAAAGATGATTAGAAGAGGTAAGCACAATGAATGATGTTATTGTTAAAACCATAACTAGAATCATTATTCCATTTGCTCAAGTCTATGGAATATTCATTATCCTCCATGGTCATATCTCACCTGGTGGTGGTTTTTCTGGTGGTGCATTGATAGGATCTACCTTAATTCTTTATACACTTGTCTTTGGTATGAAGAAGGGTGAAAAGAAGTTCTCACATAAAACAAGTGAGTTTGCTGAAAGTGGTGGGATTTTTATCTATGTCTTGATCGGCTTTATCGGTTTAATCTTTGGTGGAGCTTTCTTATCTAATATTTCTGCAGGTTTTCCAATTGGAACACCTGGTGAAATATTATCAAGTGGAATGATTCCAATCCTTATGGTAGGTATTGGGATTAAGGTAGCATCTACAATGATTTCCCTATTTCATATTTTAATTGAGGGGGAAGTCTAATGAATATTTTAAATCTGATTTTAGAGCATATTAACTATTTAGGTGGAGTCGCATTATTTATTATTGGACTTCATACAGTAGTTACACATAAGAATTTAATTAAAAGAGTTATGGGTATTAATATCATGGCTACAGGTATTTTCTTGTTCTTCATAGCTATTGGTAATGTCACAGGTGGTGTACCACCAATCGTCGTTGATGGTGAAACACCAGTCTTTATCAATCCAATGCCTTCTGTATTAATTCTTACAGGAATTGTTGTATCGGTATCGATTACTGTATATGCATTATCCCTAGTCATTAGAATCTATCAGACCTATGGAACCATCGATCAAGAAGAAATCGTAAAAATTCAAAATGAGGAGCAAACCTATGATTGAACAACTACCTATTTTAAATATGCTCATCTTTTTGATTGCAGCTTTAATTATTCCATTACTCAGTAAAAAAGCATTCTTTATTACATTAATCCTAGGATTCTTTGTTTTACTATCAGTCTTTGTTTCATCAATTATTTTATTAGTACATGTAAATACAGTAGGAGAGTTCTATTACAGATTTGGTAACTATCAAAGCTTTTTAGGAATAGAATTTAAGATTGATGCATTCTCTGTATTATTTACGACATTTATCGTTGGACTAACGATGTTAATCTACCTATATTCCTGTGGAGATGCCACAGATGGCATCGCAGAAGCAGAATATGGTAGATACTATATCCTACTCTTCGTTTTGATGTTTTCCATCTTTGGAATCATTTACACGAATGACTTATTTAATGCCTATGTCTTTATGGAGATTTTATCCCTAACTTCATGTAGTATTATCTCCATTAAGAGAAAAAAAGAAAACTATACTGCAGCATTCCGATATGTCATGCTAAATGAAGTTGGATCATTATCCTATTTATTTGGTATTGCATTACTTTATATGGTTACAGGATATACCAATATTACCTTAGTCTTTGAATCGATTCAAAGTGCTTGGGCGATATATCCAGCAAACATTATGACAGCTGTAGGATTTATGATTGTAGGTATTGGGATTAAGGCCGCTATATTTCCATTTCATATCTGGCTACCTGATGCACATTCTCACGCACCAAGCTCATCATCAGCTATTCTTTCATCGATTGTTGTTAAGGTCTATTTACTCTTAATGGTTAAAGTCTTATTTAGAGTCTTTGGAATAGATATATTAAAGGAATTAAATATACCAGCAATCATTATGATTATCGCAGGATTCGGTATGATTATGGGATCCTTCTTCGCACTCGCTCAAAAGGATGTGAAGCGAATGCTTGGGTATTCATCGGTTGCTCAGATTGGTTATATTGTATTAGGTATTGGGTTAATGACGCATATCGGACTATCTGCAGCATTCTTTCATATTATTAGTCACGGGTTAATGAAGGCAGCGCTATTCTTAAGTGTTGGTGCGATTATTTATTATCAAAGAGTTAGAAGAATCGATCAATTTGATGGTATGGGATATAAAATGCCATTATCGATGATTGTCTTTAGTATTGCAGCTCTTGGGATGATAGGTATTCCTTTAACTATTGGCTTTATTAGTAAAATGAATTTAGGTTTAGCTGCTTTAGGAAGTGGAATGATTATCTTTATTATCATTATTGTCGTGAGTGGATTATTAAACGCGATGTATTATCTACCCATTATGATTAGTGCATTCCTAAGAGGACCTAAGGGAAATGGAATATCAGGAGTTGAAAAGATTCCTAAGGTCATGTTAATACCGATAACCATTCTTGGATTATTAATCATCGTATTAGGTATTTATCCTAATCTTATTTATCAATTAATAGAAAACGCAGTCAACACATTACTATAAGGGGTAAGTCATCTTGAATGTAGAAAAGAAGAAGAGAATTAAAATTAAAGATTTTTTAGACCATTTCACATGGAGATCATCAGGTCTTGTTTTACTGATGTTATTTTTACTAATATCCTTTGTTGGAATTACTAAGAACTGGTTTGGTCTATATGACTCTATATCTAGTATTGATGGATTCAATGATTTCTTCTTTGAGTTCACCCATTTAAACATATATCCTTTAGTCATGATTGGTATTCCATTATTTGGTGCATTACTTCAAGTATTCTATAGAAAAAAATCTAGTCTTAAGAGAGACTGGATTATCATCTTTATGACATTCTTAACCATACCATTAACCATGATTATGTATCCTGCAGCTAAGGAAGGTGGAATTAGTATTGAGTTCCCATCATTCATGGGATTAGGAATTGGATTTAGTGTCGATATGCTAGGCTTTACCATGTTAATGATTACATCCATTATTTGGTTTATCGTCATGGTCTATGCCCATGAGTATATGAAAAAAGAAGAGAACTCTAATCGCTTCTTCCTCTTTATGGCAATTACATATAGTGCTGTATTAGGAACAATCATGGCAAGTGATTTATTAACTATGTTTTTATTCTTTGAAGTGATGACAATATCAAGCTATGTGCTTGTTACACATAGTCAAAAGGATGAATCCTATGAAGCAGGATATAACTTTATCTTTATGGGTATCATTGGAGGATTTTCCATATTAGTAGCGATGCTTTTATTATATTTTAATGTAGGAAGTCTAAAGTTTGAAAGTGCGCTTTCTGCACTTTATACCTTAGGTAACTTAAAATATTGGATTATGGGTTTACTTATCTTTGGATTTGGAATTAAGGCAGGGATGGCACCTGTGCATGTGTGGTTACCTAGAGCACATCCAGTCGCACCAACTCCTGCAAGTGCTCTACTTTCAGGGATTATGATTAAGGTTGGTGCCTTTGGAATCCTGAGAGTAGCAACCGCTTATTTCTTTCCGAAGCAAGGTGAAGTATTTAGTCATTTAGATCCAGTTTGGTTAACCACTAAAAATATAGGTGCATTTATTATTTGGATTGGGATTGCTACAATGGCGTTAGGCGTATTCTTAGCCCTACAGCAGTCTAATATGAAGAAGATGCTTGCATACCATTCGATTAGTCAAATGGGTTATATCATGGTAGGAATTGGTATTGCGTTATACTTAGGATACCGCGGAGCAATGGGATATAGTGGTGCACTCTATCATATTATCAATCATGGTTTATTTAAGAGCTTATTATTTATGGTTGCAGGTGTAGTCTACTTCCATACCCATGAATATGATATGTATAAATTAGGTGGATTGTGGAGAAAATTACCGTTAACAGCAACCGTCTGTTTGATTGCTTGTTTGGGGATTGCAGGTATTCCATTATTTAATGGTTTCATATCGAAATCGATATTACACCATGGAATTGTAGAAGCTACTGAGTATGGTCACTCATTCTTCATTTATGCTGAAATGATCTTTATGGTTGTAAGTGCTGGTACTGTAGCAAGCTTTATTAAATTATTCTATTATGTCTTCTTAGGCAAGATGCCTGAGAAGTATAAGACGATTAAAGCTGAATACACATGCTTGGATACCTCAATGGCAGCGTTAGCCATATTAATTATCTTAATTGGATTAAATCCTAATTATATATTGCAAACATTTATCGTTCCTCAATTAAATCTAACTACATATGATCCTTACTTTATCGATCACTATATAGTTCATATTAAATTCTTTACAGGTGAAGATTTAATGACAATGGTTTATGTTGTTGGGTTAGGTGGATTTATCTTCTGGTTTGGTACGAAGTTCCATCTATTCCATTTACATCTACCAAACTGGTTAAAGCTAGAATATATCTTTTTCTATCCAGCAAACTTTATGATGAGAAGAGCATGTAAATTAATGTATGGAGATCAATGTCCAATCGATACAGGTCCTTTGAGTAAGTTAGCATTGAAGAAGAATGAAAACACAGGATTCTTAGAAAGATTCGTAACAATGACCAATGTGTTTAATAGAAGATATGAGACGAATATCATTAAGAGTGACGCATTTATTTATACGAGTTTCGTGACGGGGATATTGATTTATATGATTGTAGTGAGTTTGATATAACAAGTAATTTAAAACCACAACACTCATGGGTTTGACTTTTCTACCAGTCACAAAAGAAAACATAAACCCCATTTCTTAGATGAGATGGGGTCTTTTTTATTGAGTTTGTTTTTGATGATCATTTGGATACCAACCCTTCTATTCTAGAAAAATAATGAACCAATGAGATAAAGTACAACCACATATAGAATAGAACCACCAATTTTACCAAACCATATTCCCATTTTACTTCCTACTGCCATAATTGCACCGACTATCGCAAATGAGATAAATCCAGCAAAAGCAATTTTTAGTAAATTGACAGATGGTTTCATCATTAGGATAAACTCTAATCCTGATTTTATTCCGAATACAACTAATATTACTAAAATAGTTGCAATCGCATAAACTTCAATTTGACTTGCATGTTTCAACTTTTTAACCTCCTTTCGTATAAGTTTTTCTAACATAAATGTGTGTGTAAAAGGTAATACTTAACCTTTACACTGGACATGGTGGTGGTGGCCTATGCCATCCACACCCCACCACAAATCAAACTGTCCAATCTGTACAATACCATTATACTGTCCAATCTGTACAATGTCAAGAAAAATATGTCCATTCTGTACAATTATGTTATAATAAGTGTGAGGTGTTAATAATGAATGAAGCTGAATTATTGAAGACATATAGAATATATAGAAGTATGACACAGAAGGAAGTAGCTGAAAAATTAAATATGACACATTCTGGTTATTCGAAGTATGAGCGTGGCGAAAGAAAAATAACTCTTGAATTATGGCTTGAATTAATGAGCATATTAAATATACCAACAAGTGCACTTGGTAATGATGAGCAATTTATTATTCAAAGTTACGAAATGGATTTTGAGCTAAGACTTTATGAATTATCCGAAGATATTTTGTCAAATAAGGAAAAAATGTCACAATTAGAAAAAGAAAATGCCGCTAAATTATTCAAAACCCAGTTTAATCAAATCCAAGAAGAAAAAAGGATTTTATTGGAGAGTATCAAATTTGATGATTTTGATGAAACAATCAAATGGTTGAAATTGGAATTTTTATTCAAAAAATAGGAAAGGGGGGGAGAAAAGTATGAGTCCATTTAATTGGGAATGTCCATATTGCAAAAAGTTCACTGTAATGGTTGATAAACAGTCATACGCGAGTAATTTTGTTAGTTTTAATATGGATAATGAATATAAGAAGTATGTATCTTATGTATCAGAGGTTTATGTTTGTCCGAATCCAGATTGTAGAAAAATCACAATAACGAACAGTTTATATATGAGTAAATATTCTGAACTTAAAGGGTATACTCCAGACACGAGTTTACTGTTGAACCATCAAAAATTTCAACCAAGAACAAATCATATGATTGTACCTGATTACGTTCCTAAAGCCATTAAATCAGATTATGAAGAAGCTTGTGCAGTTTTATCAGATAGTCCTAAAGCTTCAGCAGCACTTTGTAGAAGATGCTTACAAGGAATGATTAGAGATTTTTGGGGAGTTGTCAAATCAAGATTAATAGATGAGATTATGGAGTTAAAAAGCAAAGTGGATACAGAAACATGGGAGTCAATCGATTCGGTGCGTACAATTGGAAATATTGGTGCACATATGGAAAAGGATGTTAATTTAATTATTGATGTGGAATCCGATGAAGCAGAGCTTTTGATTCAATTGATTGAAATGCTTATTCGTGATTGGTATATTCAAAGAGAGCAAAGAAAGATTGCTGCATTGAAAATTAAAAAAGTAGCTGCAGAAAAAGAAGCTAAAAAGAAGGCTGTTTAAGGCCTTTTTTGTATTGTAAGACTGAAAATCCTTGCATCGGGAGTTCAATTCTCCAGGGAGGCACCAATTAAACCCTAAATAAGCCATCAAATATACTTTGTTTGCAATTAAAAGTAATGTAATCAGTTATAATTGAAATAATATTAGCAATATGAGGGGAAATAAGAAATGATAGAATATGTGAAAAATTTAACATTTGAAAATATTATAGGAAAGTTGATTTTAGGTGTAGTTACATATCAAAATAAAGCAGGAGAAGTATTAGGTTACAAACGATTTCATGGTAGAGTTATATCTGCAAATAGTGAAAAAGGCATAACAATAAAAAACGAGGATAACGAAACCTTTAATTTGCCACCAGACTTAAATCATTTTGAGAGTGCCAACCCTGGAGAATACCGATTAAATGATTCTGGTAAAATAGTTGTAGATCCGGATTACATCACTATGTGGATTTCAACTAAATCAGATTCATAATTAAGTCTTTTTTATATGATGAATTTTTGCATTGTCTGAAACCACTGAAATTCATGTGTTATATGATTATAAACGATTATTACTATCTGTTTAAAAAACACTTAGTCCACTAGAGATTTAATAAATCTTTATGATTAGAGGGGAATCAATAATGAATGAAATAATAATTAAAACCAATTTGACTGAAGATGATTATTTACGGTTTAATCTTTACACACTAAACAAGTATTATAAGCTAGATCTTCAATACACGATTTTGATTGTTTTTGGTACTGCTTGTATTGCATATAGCTTCTTTTCTAAATCCACATTTTGGTATTTGATACTTGTTATAGGAATATTATCTATTGTTATTAGATATACTTACCCAGCTAGCATTGTACGAAGAATCAAAAAACTTATAAAAGATTCACCTAATATACTTACTAATGGCGAGATTACATGTAACGCGTATGAGATTATTGAAAAAGCAAAGATATCTACAACCACTGTTCAGTGGAAAGACATATATTCTGTTGATGAAGATGGAGATAGACTTTACATATTCATCACTAAAATACAAGCATTTATCATCGATATAAACTTATTAACTGATCAAGAGATGAATCAACTTAAAGTTTGGATTTCAGGTAGCAAGTAAGTTCTCAATTAAAACGATAAATTACACTAAAAAAGCGGAATTTCCGCTTTTTTTTAATGTATGAGTTTACCAATTATCTTTTTCCTATGATTATGGATTTAATACGAATTTCGCAAAAAGATTTAAATCAGTTATGATTTCAAGTAAATCAAAGTTAACCATCTCTCCTTGGTAATACGTATTATCGTACCATCCCGCAAATGTTTGACCTTCCTTTTCAGGATCAATTGGGGCAGCTATTTTTGATCCAGGAAGAACATAATCAATTTGATAATATGTTCCATGAACCAAGAATTTTACTGTAAGCAATTCACTTTGATAAATTGCATTGATCACATGGTGTTCAGTAATCACTAGATCTTCAGTATCCCATCTAACGAATACATCATCTTGTTTTTCTGGGTCAATTGGAAGTGTTACAGTTTCACCAGCCTTAACAAGCACTTGATGGTATATAAAGTCATTAGACATGAAGGTAACAAGATAAGCAAATTCAATAACACCTATTTCAATTGTGGTCTTGTTGCCAGACTTATCACTAACTTCTAATTTCCATCCACTACTTGTTAACAGATCATCGAGTAATACATCTTGATTATCAAGAGTAATCATATCTATGGTAGGAATAATCCAACCATCAGCATTATCCATAATATTGAATTGATTTAATAAATCAGATACCTTACTACCATATGGAAGTAAGATTGTATTAATTGCTGCATTTCCTTGATAAATTGTTTCACCTTCTGCTATGGTCACTTTTGGTGTAAAGATATCCTTTGATACTATAGTAAGATTTAAACCATTGTTTGAATGATATATAGTTGTTTCAATTGAACTTTCTTCATCTTCATTTGTTATAGTTTCATTAATGGTCTCGAATGTACCTACAGAAGATGGTATCACATTAGAGATTCTTAAGAAACTATCACCAACGACTTTAGCAAAGAAGGTAACCAGTTGATATTCACCAGGCTCAAGATCATTAGGAATATCAATGGTTAGATTTCCAGTAAATGCTAAATTATTTCCTGTAAATACTAAAGGATCCTCATGAGCGAGTTCAATTAGTCTACCACCTATCTTTAATGCATAAAATAAACTATAGCTTGCATTGTTTTGTAGTAAAGGAGAACGATTTAAAGTAGCTGTTATTTGCGAGGTATCCAATTTTGAATTCACTACTGATAATTCACCTGTAACATTAGAAGCAGTATCAATTAATGTAATGCTATTTAAATCTGATTTGCTTGGTAGGTCATAGAATGACATTGTATTATATTCAGTTTCCATTTGGGTTAACAAGCTTCTTGTATTTAAATGATTTTTAATATATTCTTCTACAGCTATGACATGCTCATAGCTAGTATATGTTTCATTAGGTGCACCCATAACATCATTTGTGATACTAACCTTTCTACCAATGGATTCATAATTTTGATACACATGTCCAAGTTCTTTAAATAGAAGATCTGTGTCACCAAACTTATAGGATAAACCAATACTCTGGAAGTATAAGAACAAGGTTTGTACAAGATTATTGATAGAGGATTCGTTTACATAAAAGCTTGCAACCCCGTAATAGTTATATAAGTGATCATACTCTCTAATACCCTCAGAGCCTATATTTAAGTTTAAGGAACGGAAATTCACCTTTTCACTAAATGATCCACGATCAGCAATATAAGTTCCTGTACTGGTTCTAAATCCTGATGTGATATCTATATCCCATACATCCATTGCCCACCAGTTTGGCATTGTAAGAAAACCTTGATCAATCAAAAATTGACGAGTATCCTCTGAATCTTGATTGGTTTCATACATTCCTCCTTCTTCGACTAATATAGCTTCAATACCATTCATTGAAGGTAGATACAAATCAACCATATAATCTCCACCACCAAAAGGATAGATGGTCATCACATTGGTTGATGCATCTGGTGAGAATACTGTAATAGAAGGAGTACTTGAATAATCAAGCTTTTGTTCTATATGGTTTATGGTTGGTTGGATTGTATACCATCCATAATCACCAGAAACCATATGACTATGATTTTCATAATATTCATAATAGCCTTCATTTGTTAGGTTAATACCACGACACATACGTTGAGAAGTAGGTTCGAAATTTTCATCTAACCAAATATAATAGAAGTTAAAATCACGACCTGCAACTGAATTATGGTATCCCATGACACCAGGATAATTACCTTCTGAGTATACTTGTTCAACCCAGGATTCAATAACTTCTTCACCCTTATTATTATAGTAAACATAGATTTTTTCATATGAAGTAACAAAGTGTGGTTCATAGGTCCAAATAGTGTATAGCTCAACTCTATCTAGTGCTTCATCATAATGTAGTAAATACTTATAATATTCTATAGTTACCCAAGTATCCATGACTGTTATATTTTCTACTGCCCAATCTGCGCGTTCTCTTGCCTGTGAAGTTACACTTTCAGTGGTTTCATAAAGGTTGTTTAACGAATGATTGCTGTGGGATGTAAGTGTTGATGTGATAACATGATATCCATCAATGACTTGAGGTTGTTGATATAATCCTTTATGGTAATAAAATTCTTGCCAATAGGTATGAGGTGTATAGTTGTTGATATCATATGGATTACTAGCATCTAAAGTGATTGCTGATTTTAGTATAGAAGATAAAGAACGTGAGCGTTGAAGGGTATTTGTATTTGACGTATTTTTAAATATGTCATCTAGATTGACTTCAAATTGCGCTTGCTCAAGACGATTGATGGATATGAGTAGAGCATCTGCATCATCTACATTAGATAATGGAGTTTCAGTATATTGATAAATGGCATGTACATTAAGATCTGACTGAACATCAAAAAAGTCGACATCCCATCCTATAAACTGATGAGATTCTACAGTTGGTATAACTGGAGGAGTTGCTAGACCTCCCTTTGGTACTGTAATTGTGGATAATAAGATACCATTGAAGCCATAAAAGGAAACAGTGAAGGATTCTATGTTCATTACCCCAAGATTTCTTGTCTCTTTATTGGAAAAGGTAATGACTATTTCATTTGCTTGATTGACTTCGGCATGGATTACTGAAAGTAGTGGGTTATTTGTAATGCTATTTAACCAATCGAAGTAATTTCCTTGAAAGCTCAAGGATTGAACAGCATATTCATAATAGTCAGCTAATAAGGTTGTAGTTGCTATATCTGTGATTTCAACTGTGACATTTACTTTAAACTTTTGGTAGTTAACAACAATAGCATGTGTTCCCATATAGCTTAGTTTTTCAAGGTCAGCAGCAGATAGCATGGCTTGAGTGACTTGTATTTCCTCTGCTCTATCATCAGAAAAAGTCACAATTAAGATAAGATCAGAAATATCGAAATCAGCAATGTCTATTGCTTGCTCAACGCTAGATGATTTAATCACCACGGATTCGATGGTGATCTCATCATTTGAGCACCCAAACAGTAAAAAAGAAAAAAGAACGGTGAGAAAAAGCACTCCGAATCTGTTGAATCTTTTCATATGAACCTCCTATGTAAGGTATTGTTTAACTTTATCTTAGCACCTTTTTTTTGTTGTAGCAATATAACTTTGATTATATAATGTATAAAAATGATAAATATCAATAAAATATGACGATTATATCCAAAAAGTCATTATAATATAAGTAAATATCGGTACTATAGGGAGGGTTTATGGGTAGAACAAGATTGAAGTTTCTATTAATAGTATTTTTTGTATTGCTAATTGTTGGTTGTACAACCACAAAAGAAGTTACAATCCATTTTGATTCTCAAGGGGGAGAATCTATTGAAGATATAATTGCCATTGTTGGTGAAACCATAGAATCACCAACTGCAACAAGATTAGGTTATACCTTAGAAGGATGGTATACAAGTTCAGATGAAGGTGTTACTCTAGATGAAAAATGGATATTTGAATCTGATTTGATTAGTGAAGAAATAACACTATATGCAAATTGGGTAATCAATCAATATACGATTAGTTTTGTTACGAATGGCGGAACAGAAGTAGCTTCAATCACTCAAGACTATAATTCAGATGTTTCAAAGCCAGAGAATCCAACTAAAGAAGAAAAGGAATTCTATGATTGGTATATAGATGAAGATTTTTCAACTCAATATGTATTTGATAAAATGCCAGCGAATGATATTACACTTTATGCGAAATGGGTAGGTAATCAAACACTAATTGTTGGTGCACCAGATTTAAGTGGTAACTTTATGGCAGGATTTGGTACCAATGTATATGATCATTGGGTAAGAGAATTAATCAATGGATATAATACATATACAACAACACCACTTGGTGATGTTGTATTAAATGAAACAGTTGTCAAGACTTTAACTACTTCAGTAGATTCAGGAACTGGTAATAAGACATATACCTTCACACTTCATGAAGACCTATTATGGTCTGATAATGAACCATTAACAGCTAAAGACTTTGTTTTTTCAGTTCTTATGCAAGCATCAAAGGAATGGGCAAATGTGGGAGCAACTTCAATAGTGGGACAATCACTATATGGATACTCAGAATACAATTCTTCCTATCAATCAGCAGATCTTCGGTTTAAAGGTGTAAAGTTTCTCGGTGAATATAGTTTTTCATTAACAATCGATGGTTCAAAAACACCATATTACTATGAAACATTATATGTCTCAGTCATTCCATATCCAATGCACGTTTTAGCTCCTGAAGGAACTACTATTGATTCGAATAGTGATGGAGCTAAGGTCGGTGCAGATAACTTTTCATTATTACCAATAGCTGCTGGTATTAGTGGATATCGCTATCAACCCTATGTATCAGCTGGACCATATAAGTTTGTAAGCTTTGCTAATCAAGTTGTTTCATTAGAAAAGGATGAAAACTTCAAAGGGAATTACTTAGGTAAAACTCCAGTCATTCAAAATATTGTTATTAAAAAAGTAGATCAAGCAACAAATGTAGATCAAGTGATTAGTGGTGAAATTGATTTAGTTACTGGAGTTATAGAGAGTGCTAAGATATTTGATGCTAGTGCTGCTGGATCTGCAAGAACTCAATACTACTCACGTAATGGTTACTTTCTACTTGCTATGCAAGCTCATTTCGGGCCAACAACTGATTATAAAGTGCGTCAAGCAATTGCCTATCTAACAGATCGGCAATATGTTGCAGACGCCTCTGCTGATGGCTTTGGTTCATATGTATATTCAGAATATAGTCAGTCACAATGGATGTATACGGAATCTAAAGATTGGATTAATGCAAATATAAATAAATATACATTCTCTATAGGTCAAGCAAATGCAGCTTTAGATTTATCAGCCTATAAGTATGAATCAAATGGGACGACCCTATTTAATTCAACTTTAGCAACTTCAGGAAGTAATTACTTCCGACATAATGCAGCTGGTGAAAGACTTATTATAAGACATTTTGGTATTAATAATGAAGTAACAAATTCGTTAAGAGATAAATATGAAATTAACATGCAGCTTGCTGGTATTAAGTATGAAATCACTATAGGTGACTATGCTACTTTATTAGATCATTATTACTATTCATATGAATTAGAGCTTTCTGAAAAGAGATATCATATCTTTAATTTATCAACTAACTTTTCAGTGACCTTTGACCCATATTATTCGTGGCATTCAGATTGGCTAGGGACATGGAGAAATGCTCATCAATTAGAAGATTCTATAGCTCACCCTGCAGCACCACTATTAACAGGTGAAAAGACTCTTGATGAATTAGTAATAGCATTGAGAAGAGTAAGTCCTGGCGATACAGCCACATATCTAGCATTATGGAGAGAATATCAACAGAGATGGAATAAGTTAATTCCAAATGTTCCTCTATATTCTAATCAATATTATGATGTGTTTGATGTAGAGCTTAAAGGCGTTGAAACAACACCGTTTTGGAGTTGGGCAGCAGCTATTAATGATATGTATTTTGAATAAGATTTCACTTTAAAAGTTCAAGAGCATAAGAAAATTTCAATAAAAAAATTGGGGGGATTTTTTTGGTAACTAATGATAAGAATCAAATGTATAATGTATTAAATCTGTTTTTATCTTTTGTCTATGTTGTCATCAGCTTCGTATTAATTTTAAATAGCTATCATTCAGGGATTCTATTTTCAGTAGTTGTGTTTTTTATTTTCATATTGATCTCAGTATTCTTATCAATTTATGATTTAAAGTATGATAGAAAATATTGTAGTAACCTTTTGATATTCCTACTTTTTCATTGTTTTGCATTGGTTGCATTCATATACTCTATATACACCATTATAAATATAAGAATATTTTACTAATAAAAAAAGCAATGTAGATTTAGCTGCAATAACAATTTGAAAAGAACGAAACCTAGAAGATAAAAGGTCTTATAAATTTTTAAGTAACGGATAACATGGGGGTATATTATGAGTAATAAAGTGAATTTAGTAGTTATGTTCATAGGTCTTGCTATTATGATTGTGATATCAATCAATGCCATAGTAGATAGCTTTGCAACAGATATGACATCTTCAATACCACCTACAGTTTTAGGTGCGGCTTTATTTATTGCAGGTTATATTAAATACGACAAAAAATAAGATAGTAAAAAATTAATGCGAAAGACTATATTCAGTCATGGAGTATAGTCTTTCTTGTTTTTGTAGAGCACATACATGTTATATAGTATAATGAGACTGGTGATTAAATATGAAACTCGTAGTTGCAGATTTAGACGGAACGTTAATCCATAGTAAAGGATTTACAAAGGAAACATTAAAAACAGTAAAAAAACTCCATGAAAAGGGAGTTATTTTTACTATAGCTACAGGAAGACATATCCTTACAGCTAAGAAATATATAGATGAGATAGATATTCAACATCCCGTGATTTATAGTAATGGGGCATATATTTATGATCATAAAAATCAAAAGGTCATCCATCAAGCACTTATAGATAAGAAAACAGCACTAAAAACCATGGAAGTATGCGAGAGTAATAATTTGGACTTTATTCTGTACACTGTTGATCATGTTTACGCAACTAAGAAAGCTAGAGATAATTTAATCTCTATGATTGGCAAGTATGACATAGAAGTTCTTAGTGAAAATGAGCTTAAGTCAAGTGTGAAAAATGGAGCAATCAAAATTCTTGTTTTTGATAGTGATGTAGAACGTATTAAAGAAGCTAGAATTATCTTAAGTCAAATTCATGGTGTTTATCTCTTGCAGAGTTCAAAAAATTATTTAGATATAGGACATCACTCTGTTAATAAAGGAAGCGCATTATCCATATTAGCAAAGTACTTAAATGTATCACTTGAAGACACTATGGCAATAGGAGATCAAGAAAACGATATAAAGATGATTCAAGTAGCTGGGGTTGGAGTTGCGATGGGGGATGGAAATCCTCTATTAAAGGATGAAGCTGATTATATAACAAAACCATTTGATGAAGATGGGTTTTCATATGCAGTTGAAAAATATATTTATAAAGAGTAATCATCAAATCATCAGAGTATCATCATTATTTTAAAGAGTATCACTATAAGTTAAACATCTTTATCATATAATGAATATATATGGGGGATGATTATATGTTTAAAGACAAACTGAGAAAATTACGTGAAGATAAAGGCTTAACACAGCAAGAGCTTGCTAACCTTTTATTTGTTACAAGATCTGCTGTAGCCAAATGGGAACAAGGTAGAGGAATACCGAATCCGGATAGCTTAGATGCTATCACGGATTTTTTTGCTATTGAGAAAAAGGAATTGTTAAGTGAACAAGATGCAATGGAGGTGATTTATACCATTCAAAACGCTTCTATTAGTGAGCGTAAACAAAACATGATATTAATCAGCATACTTTCTATCTTACTGATTGTCTTAGCATCAGCAACCGCGCTACCTAGGTTTTTAAGCAAAGAAAGATATTATGAAAATCAATTCTTCACACAAGCACAATTAGATTACTTTTCACTTTCAAACTTAAAAGAAATTGAACATAGCGGTAAACATCTAACATCATCAATGGATAGTTATTATGCAATACTAGATGATGATATAGATATTGAGGAGTACGCAAACTATATTTTCGAGTATTTGCAAAATAGCCCCCATATATCCTTTGTTGGTTTTGATATCGAAAGAACAACAATGAAATATGAAGAAACCAATAAAGTATATATAGCACCATCCAATCATATCAATGATTACAAACAAGGGTTATTTAGATATGAGTTTTATTATATAGATTTTCTTGAATCCAATCGAGATCTTCAATCACCTATTCCATTTAAATCCATATCGATATCAAGTACGAATGGTGTATCATACTACATTAAGAATGAGTCTTATAACTTTAGTATGCATTTAAGGGACACAGTAAGTAATAGCAGTAAAGAGTATTATTTATTGGATGAGATTTACGATTTTAATATAATTAATGTAACAACAGATAACATTACCGATTATTTTGACATAGAGATTATGACTGATGAGTATATAAAAGAATACTTTATAGTTGTATTTAGGTATAAGCAATACTTTGTTCATGCAAATATTGAGTTTGATATTGTTATAGGATATGAAGATCAAGTGTTTGAAGAACATCAAGTTATTAAGAAGGGGTATGACTGGAGTACTTACATATTTATCTATGAGAATATAATGGGTTGGGATGAGGAAAAGATTGAAATTATTAGCTATGAAGTGAGCCACGGAGATTTGTGGATTTCGGAGTGAATTTTATTTTATTTCAAGATTGACTTAATGCTTGAATAATAAAAGAAAAAGCAGTTAAAAGTGGTTAAAGATGCCCGTTTTTAGATAAAAATGGGTATTTTGTTTATAAAAATGTCATTATAGGACATATACGCCCTGTTTTTATTCAATTAAAACAAATATAATGTATTATGAGATGATGTAATTTTCGATACAAGGGGATAATTAAAAGTATGAAGTTTAGTGTTTTTCTTCATAATATGGTAAGAGAGATAATTTTTCTAGAGTGTGTGAGTTGGAGCTAGTATAGATTAGTAAACACGAGCAGCATGACTCATACTTTATGGAAAGATTAAAGGATGAATAATATGATAAAATTCAGAAGTGAAATTGAAAAATTTGATTTTAATAAGTATAAAACAATTAGAGGTGAGGGCACGTATCAAATAGTTGAAGATATTCTCAAACTATTAATCCAACGTGACGAAATCCTCTATCATGACTTTAGTGGTTTTATAAGATATGACAAAAGATTAAGAGATTTGCTATATGTTTATTTGGGGACATTTGAGGAATACCTTAGAAATCTTGTCTTTAAAAAGATTGACTATAAAGGGAGCAAAGAGATAAAAAGAATAGATGAAAAAAATATTAGTATGTTTGAACCATCACAAAACTATGGCATAAATTTTTATAAGAATTCAATTTTTGATTTTGGAAGCCTTATAAGAATCATCAAACACTTTTCAGCAGTAATGAATTTGGAAAATCTTGACAAGGATTTTATACAAAAACTAGAGAATATTAGACAATTAAGAAATAAAGTGATGCATCATTCGGTTGTATTAATAAATCCATTGTCATGTAATACGATTTTAGAGGTGAAAAATCATATGAATATCATGTCAAATTGGATATCTTCACTGCATGATTTGCTACCAAAAGATTGGCAAATAGGATTTAAAAATGAATTGTTAAAGTTGAAGTATGGTCGAGATAATACAACACTCACAGAATATTGCGTGGAGATATAATTATGATGAACTATGTTAATAAAAAAGAACTACAACCGTATAAAGATCTGTTTAATGAAGGAATGATATTTATGCATGAAAAAATTGATGAATATAAATATAACTATCGATTAGTTGGAAGCGCAAAAAGAAATTTAGTCATAGAACATCACAATAAAGGTTTTGATTTAGACTATCAAATAATTTTTTGCGAGTCTATTCAACCTAAAAGCTCAAGGGAACTTATTGAAATAAAAAACAGATTCAGAAATATATTCAATGAGTTCTTTGTCAATAAAGGTTACAATTATGCGGATGATTCTACATCAGCAATAACTATAAAATATCCAGATGACTCAAAAATTATTAATAGTTACGATGTAGTTCTATTAAGTCCAGAAAATGATGGGTATTACGTTTTTAAATACCAAAATGAAGAAAAAACTATCATGAGTCTTGCGAAAGTAAAGAATAGTCTTGGTTTTCAAAAGAATTATAAAAAGATCAAAGGTAATGATATGTGGTCGTTGTTAAGAGAAAAGTATAGATTTAAGAAAAACAATAATATAAAGCAGAAAAAATCGTTTAGTTTACTCATTGAAGCGGTCAATGAAACCATAGATACATTATAATTCTTTTTAAAATTCACTTGAATTGTTTATAAACATAGGAAATATAAAGAAATAAGAACATAATTGATTTTAAATAAGAATCACAAGTACTGTGGAGGTTTCTGTGAATAGTGTAATTAGACCAAGTATATCTAAAATCAATGTTGATACATATGTTAATTCTAATGAATATACTATGTATGCCATAAATGATGTTTTTGATTCATTTCTACATTATATAGATATGACTATATCGAGCAAGACGGAAAAAGTAATATATAACAGAAGTGGAGATGTTCATTGCTTTGTTTATAATTATGGTAATCAAGTTGATTGGAAAGATTTGGTTGAAGAAATAATTGGTAAGAAAACTCAGGATGAATTGTTTTTTTTCACTAAATACCCATCATTCATCCTAATTATTAATTTGGATGAAAATATTTATTGTATAACTGGAGGATTAGCTAACCATTTAATTTCTGATTTCAAAGACAAAGTATTTGGAGTCAATTTGATATGCAAAATTGTAGAACCGACCGATGAAATAATAAGATATATAGCAGATAAGCGTGTTTATGGAAGAATTAACTCTTCCCGTATTACCAATAGAACTGCAAGTAATTTCTATAGTGAGAGAAATTATGAATCCATATTTAGCGAATTTGGAACGATAATAAAGAATCAAATACAAGAACGACTTGGAATTAGCATACAGAAAGATAACGATGGAAATGAAGTGGAAAAAGGTGTTTTAGTAAATTTCGGTTCAACAATTCGTATAGGAAAACCGTCAACAATACAGGAAATTTTGGATATCACAAGAAAAATCAATGAATTAATGGATGACAGCATTCCATTTAAGTTTGTGATTAATTTCCTTGTTCCAGTTGATAGAATAGGGATAAAACAGTCAGATGTCTTTGATGAGTTTTATAAAAATATCATTATCCATCCAGATAATTTGAATATTGGTTACAATTTTGAACTGAATAATTTGATTGATATCGAAAGATTTAGAAACAACAATAATAAAAATATTGATTCGAAATTCTTAGAAAAATATTCAATCAAATCAATGAATAGTTTAAATGATTTGCGAAATTTATTAGTTAATCATATAACTGAAAACAAAAGTATTGGGATTATTAATAATTATTATTTTAAGTTTGAGTCTGGAGAATATGAGAAAAACAAAGTGAGAATCAAAGATTTACTAGATCAGGAGTATTTATACAAAAATGAAATTCAAGTATATTTAATTGAAGGAGTTTGGTATAGATTTCTTGGCGAATATGTAGGTTATTTAGATAATGAGTTCAAAAAATTGTTTGATGACTCAGCAATAATTTGTGAAAAAATTTTCGGAGTAGGTGAGATAGATATCGATTTTAAATCATTTACAAACGAGGAACTTCTCAAGAAGAAAATTAAAACAAGTGAGAATTTATTAGATTCAGATATGAAATATATAAAATCTGTGGAAATAGCAGATGCAATTTATTTGAAAGATAATAGTATTTATTTGCTGCATAATAAGACTAAATTTGATGGAGCTAAAATTAGGGATATTACAGGTCAAATTAGCACTTCAGCAAAATTTTTATCAACTGCACGTAGTAATGATGTTACTCTAGCAAAGGATATGAATGACTATATTGCGAAATTACGCATAGCCAATCCACAAAAAAATGAAATAGTTGATGAATTTGAAAGGTTGTTACGTGATTCATCATCGTCAGTCACTTACATGGCTTCATTTACTTCTAAAGTGGAAAGAGATACAAAATCGAACTATGTGAAATATTTACTTTACATTACAAAGAAACATCTTAGGTTGAATAATTATAATTTTTTTATTAATTAAATAGACTTATTAGTTGAGTAAAGCATTGTAATTCTTTTTACCATATTGATGTTTCTGACAGGAATATGGATGGTTTGAAACAGTTGATAAAAACATCTTGTCAGTTTATAGTAGCAAGAAAGATTTACAAAATAATGTCTAAAAGCAGAAAATAATAATAGATACAATCTATACGAAGAAAGGAACTATATAGTAATGAATATTATTGATCATAGTCCTAATTATCGGTACAAAGATTTAGATGCTGTAGTTTTAGAAGTACTCATTGATGATATTGAATCATATGCAGAAAAGATGGTTTCAATAGTCCAGTCAGAATCTTGGATTTCAAGATTAAGTATCTCAGATAGAATGTCATATACATCAAGATTTAACAAAACTAGAGACAAGTTAGTATCAATTTTTAAAGATGGTCTTAGTCCAATAAGTGCAGAATTTGGTGAGTACCTAGTATCCATTGTTTCCCAAAATGCTCTTATGCTAAAAAAAAGCCATACCGAGATCCCTCTGTCAGAGTTATTCAAAGAGAGAATTTCTGGAAACCCAGGCTTTGATTATCATTCATTAGATCCAGATGAAGTGTTGGTCTTTGGCGAATCGAAATATTCAAGTAATTCAAACCCATATTCTGAAGCTATTAATCAGTGTCTTGATTTTATTGTTGCTGAAAAAGATAATATGGATTTGGTAGATTTAAAAAACTTTGTATCAGAACAAGCGATAGATAATTTCGCGCTATATAGCAAAAAATACTATTCAGTTTCATTCTCAATCACCTCTGATAACACGAAAATTGTTTTAAATCATGCATTTTCAAGTGCTTCACATTTTGAGAAATATAAAAAGTGGTTCATTATTGGGGTGAAAATAAATGATTAACTTATTAATTGAAGATATATTTGAAGCAGAAAACACATTGGTTAACACATTAAATGAGATTCGTCAAATTGGACCCATCGACCTCCATCATTTAGAATTACTTTCATATATAAAATTTTTTCACTCAGATATGTTTTCAAAGTATGAGTCCCAACTAATGTATTATCTAGGGTTGTTTTATAAAACTAAAAAGCCAGAAAGTCTTGTGGATTTTGTCTATAATGAATTTGCTTTGACAATAAAAGAAGAGACAAAGATGAACTTAACAGCTGTTCAAGCTGATATATTCTTGAAATTCAAAGATAGCGAGATATTTTCATTTTCAGCTCCAGCAAGTGCAGGTAAGTCATACTTGCTTAAAGAAATACTTGCAACCGATTTAGGAGATATAGTTATTGTAGTTCCTTCAAGAGCACTAATAGCTGAATATGTAAATGATATTAAAGAACGTGTTCAGAAAGACGTATTAGTTATGCCATTCATAGAGAGAGTTAATATTAAACATACTCGAAGAAATATTTTTATTATAACTCCTGAGAGAGGTATCGAATTATTTCAACATAAAGAAAAATTTAACATATCATTTTTCTTTTTTGATGAAGCTCAGATATCTGAAGAACAATATAGAGGACTTGCTTTTGATTCTTTTGTAAGAAGGGTTGATAAAGACTTTCCCAAATCAAAAAAAATCTTTGCTCAACCATATGTTGACAACCCAGAGGGGCAATTAAAAAAACACAATTACGTTAATAATTCTGTATCAGAAAGTTACAAGCAAAATACTGTGGGTAAAATCTTCATGTATTTCGACAATTTCAACTTCTCTTACTTCACTCCTTTTGGCAGTCCATCATTTAACCGCCCTATTAGGAACGATTTCATTGAAGATCTTCTCAAGAACGATAAAACATTTTTAATTTATGCATCAAAAAATAAGATTAATCAGAATTATTACTTACGCTATTTTAAAAGGTATTTTAGACTGTTAAAGAAGATTACCGACCCTAATGCAATAAATTTGATTCAACAAATGAGAGAATATATAGGTGTGGATGAAAACGAAAAAAAATCAATAATGATTGAATTAATGGAGAGAGGGGTAGTGATTCATCATGGCTCGATGCCACTCAAAATGAGATATATTATTGAAGATTTTATTCGACTTAATTTTGCGAAAATATGTCTCGCTACATCTACTTTGCAACAGGGTATTAATATGCCATTTGATGCTGTATATATCGATAACTTTATTAGAATGGATGAGTTAACTCTTAAAAATTTAATTGGAAGATCTGGTAGATCTACTGATAAAAAAAACACATTTGATTTTGGTTATACCATAATAAATAAAAAAAATCTTAAAACATTTACAAAAAGAATAAAATTAAATCATAGAATATCCGAAACATCAAGGCTAGATGAGGATTTTGATAAACTTGATGAGGATTATATTGATTTAGTTGAAGCAACAAAAACCAACACGTTTAGTGAAAAACTCCACATAACAGAGTTACAAATAGAGAGAATAAAATTTTCAGATATTGATGATAAAATAGAGCTAATCTTGAAATTAATGTTTAATGATAACGCTCTTATTACACATAAGCAATATATAGAACTTGATGAACAAGATAACTTGTCCATAAAAAATGCTTTCAAATCTATTTACCTTTCACATCTTAGAAGAAAAGAACTAACCCCAGTAGAGATAGCGATACTTAATACTGCAATCACAATATTCCTTTGGAAAGTTCAAGGTAAATCATTTAAGGAGATTTTAGCTTTACGATACTCATTTCTCTCCAAATTAGCTGAGAGAAAAAACGCTATCAATAGATATAATAGAAATCAGATAAGCAGTTTTCAATTAGAGAGTTTCTTAAATAGTCAGGTTTTGCTCTCACAACATCCTGAAACAATACCGAACAAGAATGCAAGAAAATATTCTGCTTTTTATGATATGAATATTTCAAACATTAACTATGATATTTTAGTTTATGACACATATGATTATATTGATAAAGTGATTGGAATATCATTGAGGGATCCACTATCAGCTGCATTCTTTATGTACTACGAAAAAACGAAGAACGAGCTAGCGCTAAAAATGTATAATTATATTAAATATGGTACTGATGATAATATGGAAATTATGCTATTGAGATATGGATTTGAGTTTGAAGACTTTGAGTGGTTAATGCCTTGTATAGACTCAATCGATGATTATGAAATAGTATTCAACGTTTCAACAAACAAACTTGAGGAATCTAAACTCAGGCAAATAGAAAGATATTTTTTTTAGTATTAAGAAAATCTATCCAGGATTTAAACACAAGTAATATGCTATAATATATTAATAATATTGTTACATTTGTAGCAGAAAAATAGAGAAAAAGATTTATTAAAGCTATTAATAATAGGGGAGTTAGTATGAAATTTAATAAGATTCTTAATTACACAGAACTAGATGATGAAGCGGTAAACTATTTATTCGATTATTATCCAAAAAATCGTGGCACCCAAGACAAAGATTCAATCGACATACTAAAATTTAAAGAATTATATTCTTATGAGTCGTTTAACAATGAGCAACGTGAGATTATAGACAAGTATAATGCATATTTCTCAGGTATATTCCTAAAAAAAGTGGATAACTATAAAGACTACATCTTTTGTTGTGTACCACCACATCATGCGAATACAGATAATAGACGTAGCATTTGGAGACTTACTCGATTTAGTTGGACTATTAAGGAACTTTTCGATAAGGATATTATTATAAGAACTAGAGACATAGAATCATTGCACAGTGGAGGAAGTAGATCAATTGAAGTTCATCTGAATTCACTGGCTATCAATAAAGATATTGTTGGAAGAAAAATCATAGTTATGGATGATGTAACTACATCTGGGGGATCACTAGAGGCTGCAAGAATTCTACTTGAAAAAGCAGGAGCTAAAGAAGTTATATTATTTGCTTTTGCGAAAACCAAAAGTTTATATTAAAGTAAGGAAAATTTAACATATGATAAAAAAAGAGTATCTTATAACTTTACTAGAACTTTATACGTATCGTACTGCAAGAGTATGGGAGGAAATCAAGAAAAATGATTTTTCTTTTGCTAATGACTCTGATTTTTTAGTCTATTTAAGAACTTTGGTAAAGGACAAACGTAATGAAGTTTTATTTGATTTTAAGGCTATTCAAAAAGCAATTAATAAAACAAATAAAGCAATTGATTATTGTCAAAATAATACATTGCCAATTTCAATCATAACATTTGAAGATGATTTATATCCACGAGAAAAAATGAATCTAATACCAGAATTAGAACGTCCTATAGTATTATATGGAATGGGTAATACTGCATTATTAGATATGGAATCTGTAGCTTTAATAGGAAGTCGTGAAACTGACTTTGCATATATGGAAAAAGGTGTCGAAATAGGGAAAATTCTAGCCAAGAATTATGTCATTGTAAGTGGATTGGCAATTGGCAGCGATACAGCTGCACATAAGGGTGCGCTATTAACAAATGGGAACACAATTGCAATTTTGGCCAACGGGTTACAAACAGTTTACCCAAAGGTGAACTCAGAATTAGCAAATGATATTTACAAAAAGGGAGGGTTATTACTTAGTGAGTATCCACCATTTTCAGCTACTCAACCTTATTTTTTTGCACAAAGAGACAGACTTCAAGCAGCATTGTCTAAAGCAGTAATTGTCATAGAAACTGGTGAAAAAAGTGGAACTATGATAACAACAAATTATGCTAAAACATATAAAAAGAAGATAATTGTTCTCGAACCGTTTAATGATGGCAAGATTTATAATGATAAAGGTAATGAATTACTCTTGCAGAATTCAGAAATAAGTATGATATCTCTTAACTCAATTAATCTTAATCACTTGGTGAGTATGATTGAAACAAAGAAAAAACCGCAACTAACCTTTGAAATTATAAATACTCCGAATTTCAAGACATATCGTTATGAAGGGAAAGACTATACGAAAATTCCGAAAAAGTATAAAGAAATTTGTCGTGATAATAAACATGTTATTGTTGAGAGTATAGAATAGTGATTAAGGGGATAATTTTAGACTTTGATCAAACAATTGTAGATAGCAGTAAGATCGAACACTTAAGAGATTCAAGAAACTGGGAACTAATAAAATCTAAGTATAATAATATAACCCTAATTCCAGGGATAATATTTTTTTTTGAGTTTGTGAAAGAAAGTAATTTTTTATTGACGATTGTATCAAATTCTCCTAGAAGAAAGTATATAGAGGGTATTTTGATTTATTTTGATATAAAAGTGGATTTTGTTATTGGTTACGAGGATACAACTCTTCATAAACCTAATCCAATGCCAATGGAATTAGCACTATCAAAGATGGGATTAAATCCAGATGAAGTAATTGCAATTGGAGATAGTATCAAAGATTCAGAGTCAGCATATAAAGCAGGCATAACCAATGTTTATTTTAATGATACGAAAGAAGATTTAGAATCTAAATATTTCAGTGTCTATTCAAGGAATTATATTGAGATTATTGAGTATATAAAAAAATATGTGGGGGAAGAAAAGTGAGATATAAAACGGCAAATGGTAATTCTGTTTTGTACATGTTTGATTATGGCAAAGTAACTAGAAATGAGTATTTGCTTTTTGATAATGAAATTGACTTAGTTAACATTATTCAAGATTTTAAGAACAGTAGAATGAATGATAAGAGTGTTATACTAAAACAACAGTTTTTAGAAATATTACTTCAACTTAAACAAAGATATCCTAATGCTTATTTCGCGTCGATTCCATCATCTAAAGCAAACAATTATAACAGAACGATTGATCGTATTGCAGATGAAATTAATAACAAAGATTCACGTGTATTTGTGCGAAAATATGATATTGAACCAGCTCATTTAAGTGGACATACGGATGAACATTATCAAGAATTTGAGGATTCACTACGAATAAATCACATAGATAATATTGAGATAATTATTATAGATGACATATGCACTTCAGGAAGAACAATAGATATTTGTAAAGAAATGTTAGAAATATCAGGAAAAATAGTTGTAGATATAGTAGTGGTGGGTAAAACAATAGGATATACCAACCTAGATGTTGGCAATTATACTCTTGATATTGTTGATATAGTAACAGATAATGATCATAGTATATCTATTAAGTTTAGTAATGGTGGATATTTTCGAGTCAAGGATAGTAATGGTTTTAAGTATGCATTTCAGCATGAAACAAGATTTATAGATTTTCCATACCCAAATCCGGAAAACGTTCCATCACTGCCTATTAACACCACTGTATTTATAAAGGTTTTCATACCTAATCCGAGTAAAGACTTTAAAGCTATCCGTGTTGTTTTCAAAAGAACAAATATACAAGTGAAGCCTGAAAACTTGTATCCGGAGTTTATAGGTGTTAAATTAAGAACATTCGAAGTATACAAATTTTTCAGAAAAAATGAAACACACCCTGATATAGTCACTTATAATAAGTTGAATAATTCTATTTATTTATATGGTGAAAATGACTTAAAAAGTGGTGATATTGTAACTGCAGAATTCAGAGGTAGAAATTATTACTCCGTTCTTGAAGTAGTGTGAGAAGTAAGATATTTGAAATCAAAAGGTTTGTTCAATAAGAACTGTAGAGATTAGCAAAAGGGGATAAATAATATGAATGAAACAATTTATGGTTTAATTGGCTTGATTTTCGGTTCGGGAATCTCATTTATTATTTTTAAAAGACAAACATGGGGAGAGATTGTATCTAAAAATCGAATGGAATGGATTAATAATTTTAGAGAGGAAGTATCGAAAGTATTACTACCGGTTGAATTGAATATTCAAAGAAGTAATGACGATTCTATCCCAAATACAGATGAAACTACATGTTCAATTTTGAAGGATGGATTTTATTCGAAAAACAAATTGCTCACAAGGTTAAATATAAATCATGGTGCAAATATTGATGCAAATCAAAAATTAGCGGAATTATTAGATGAATACTCAATTAAGAATTTTCATAATTTGGATGATAAGTGGGGAAAACAAGTAATTTTCCTAACAAAAATGATTTTAGAACCTGAATGGCGCAGAGTTAAAAAAGAAGCAAAAGGGGTTGATCAGAAATGAACATTCTAACTACTATTGTTAACGAGCTTATTCTCGAAATCGGGGACAATCTGGCTTATATTTTTAAATTACTCATTTTAATTTATTTATTTGTCAAAATCGCATTTAAAATATTGGATTTTTGTATATCTAAAAATGAAGTTAGGAAAATAGATAAAGAGTTAGAAATATTAAAAAAATCTACCACTAAAATTCCAAAAAAAACAAAAGAAACAAAAACAAAAGAGTCTCAAAAATAGTGTGAAAGTGTGTTCCAAGTATTAGATAAATCAGATTATTTGTTTACTAGATATTTAAGTTTAGTAGGGGGTAAGAATGAAGGTATATAGTTATCTTGACTTGAATAACGAACAAGGGAAAATTACAACTCATGAACTAATCATAAATCAAGACAGATTTTTTCTTGATTTTGGTTCGGATTCACTTACACCAAATATGGTGAAAGACATTAAATATATTTTTATATCTCACGAGCACCTAGATCACTTCAAGTCTCTTTTTCACTTGGCAGAATTCCTCAAAGAAGATATAGAAATTTTCATGACAAATACAACAAAAAAAATGATTGAACTAAGCTTTCAAAAAATGTTTAATGAATCAATCTCATTAAGAAACTACGAAAAAAAAGCTAAAGTACTAGAACGAATTCGTTTGCTCTATTTCAATCAGCAACACGAAATCTATCATGACAATGATAACTATTTGCAATTGACTGTTTACCCATCGGGTCATACATTTGGATCAAGTATGTTATTAATCGAATCAAATGAAGTGAATTTACTATATACCGGAGATATGGATTATAACAAGGCGGTAAATGATCGCAGTTGCTATTTTGATTTTGATAAAGATGTTGATTACATAATAATAGATGGAACAAATATTTTAAACAATAGAAAATTAGATAAAGTGCTAAGTATTGCAAAAGATTATGCAGAACGAAATCATATTGATTTGTTGATTAAGCCTGAAAAAGCAGTGGATATTGCTACAATTCTATCAAAAAGTAAACATCTTAATGAGCACAAGATTATATATAAAAAGGATTTATATCCCTATTTGGAAGTACTTTTAGAAAGTGGTTATGAATTGTTTACAAATGATAAAATAATGTTAGAATTGACTTCTAATATGCCTAGGTTTGATAAGACAGTTAATCTTACAACTAGACCATCACAAGGTTATGCTAAAAAATTCAACTATACACTGCATATTTCACTTGAAAGCATGCATCATTTTTGTAGTTCATTTATCAAGAGTCCTAAAGTTTTGATAGGGCACTATGATAGAGAACGATTTGATGAAGTCATGAGAATTGCTAGTGATTATGGTTATCACATATTAGTGGAGGGAGATAACCTGCTGTGAAAAAAAATACAAGAAAAAATACTTTTGAACATAAAACCTACGTCATAATAGTTTCAGTTTTCTCGTACGAAATTTACTTGCTTGATAAAGGAGTTGCTAATAAACATGTTTTTAGTAACGGTGAAACCTCACAACATTTAAGTTTTTCATATAAACGATTTGGATCACTTGAGTTAAAACTTAATCAAGTTATTGAAGTAGCAAACCATAAAAAATTATTCTCAATATATGACATTATTCATTTATTTGGCCATAGAGTTGATAAATCACTCTATTTTAAAATATTTATAGAGAATCTCAAAAATGAAGTTGAGATTAAGAAAAATGATAGAGTAATCGTTTCTATGGATGGGGATATTGTTGACAAGTTAACGATGCGAGATGTATTTAAAATAGTATTTAATAATAGTATAGATGTATTGCTTGTCTCATCAACTTTAACTATGGAAAAAATTATCACATTTTTAATGTACAAAAAGGATCAAAATATATTCTTTGCAACTTCAAGTTACATATATATAGGGGTTGTTTGTGAAGACTTCTTCCAAGTTTCTGGAATACCAATTGCAGGCACGATAAATCAAATGAAAGATAAATGGCTAGGGAAACTAGAAATAAATGAGGAAATTGCTATAGCTTTAGCTGATGAGTACAGTATAAACCAATTTCGAGAAGGGATTTTTTTATCCAGAAATAGTAATTATCTGATAGATGAGTCTGTTATGCTATCAATATACGAAACTATAACTACATTTGCTCAAGATGCATTTAATGAGGCTATACAACATTCAATTACAAGTAACATTGGTGTTTACAATAATCGTTGGACGAGAGATGTTAGCCTTGCTAGTCAAAATAAAGAGCAAATCGATATTATTAGTTTTCAAAAGTTATTTGTTAGGTATTGTGATTATGTTGCGAGGTTTAATAACACAGGAAATCTTTTCAAGCACAAAAAGAATAATAAAGATAAATTTATTGAAAAATTGAGCGATGATGGTTTGATTTACCCAACTATTTTTGACTATATGTCTAATAAAGAACTTCATGCTCTATTTCAGGAATTATAATTTTTTTGATATTAAAAAATTAGAATAAATAGATAACATAAATTTCAGTTAACATGAAGATTGATAACCATTTTGTTCCCAAATTGATATTAAGAAGATTCGATGAAAAAAAACACATATAACTTGACTACTCGCTAGTTGGGAATTGACAAAAATATAAAGACTGCTTTTTCGAGCAAACTCTTATATTGGATTGGTATGGTTTTTGAACAATAGTATTTGATGCAATGTATATAGAAAAAGAAGAAGTGTTGTAAATTTAGATAAGTGCTTAATTGTATCAAAATAGATAATCTTAAACATATAAAGCATAGGTTTGATGCAAAGGTATCGGGCCTTTTTTCATGCAGAAAGGGTATTTTCACCCTATCTTCCAATTCCCATATATCCTATCGAGGTTCAAAGAGGAACATTTGCATGTCTTTTTATTATTATACATTCAACGTTTTAACGATTACCTAGCCATTTATACTATTTGAGAAATCATAATGTGTTAATGATAATTATCCTGTATTTAATAGACTAATTGATAAAATAGTGTTATATTAATTACAAGGAGTTTACAAGTAAAGGGTGATTATATATGAACTATAAAACATTAGTTAAAAAGATAAGAGAAAAACTAATTATCACACAAATCGAATTGGCAGTACTTTTAGGTGTCTCATTTGCTTCAATCAACAGATGGGAAACAGGCAAGCATGAACCAACGACAAAAATCAAAAGAAAAATCGTTGAACTTTGTAAAGTAAATAATATTGATTTGGAGGAAAAGAAATAATGCTACACTTTAATGAGGATACAAGAGTAAAATTTCCTGCAACCATTCAATTTTTAAGATTAGGTTACGAATATCAATCACTAAAAGGTGCTAGAATTGATTTCGATACTAAAATCTTTGTTGATAGATTTAAAGCATCATTAGAAAGAATCAATAAGAGAGAAATTCCAAATGATGAATTGTTCGCTCTTTTAGCTGAAATTAATACGATAATTAAAAACAACGACTTAGGCAAAGAGTTATATAAAAGACTACTTTCTTCTGAACATCCAATTAGGTTAATGGATTTGGATGATTACAATAACAATGATTTTGCTATTGTGGATGAACTGCCATTTAGTGTTAAAGAAGGAACAGATGAAGGATCATTCAGACCTGACATCAACATTCTTATCAATGGTATTCCATTAGCATTTTTAGAAGTTAAACATCCTGATAATAGCGGTGGTATTCAAGTTGAGTTTGAAAGAATGATAAACAAGAGATTGAAAAACGATGACTATAAAAAGTATTTCAATCTCATGCAAATTATTTCCTTTTCAAACAACATGGAATATGAGGATGCCGATGATGCTATTGCTTATGAAGTTAAAGCAGGATCGTTCTATACGACCCCAAATGGTCAAAGCACCTCATTCTCCTTCTTTAGAGAAGATATCAAAGAGTACCATTCTAGATATAGGCTTAAGGAGATTGATGAAGCTACAATCAAGTTTGTTGTAAAAGATGGTGGATATAATCCAGAAGAAACTGATGCACCAGAGTTCAAAACTAACCTTTCGGATCTTACACCTTGTAATAGGTTCATTACGTCTCTGTTTGACAAAGAAAGATTTTTATACATGCTTCGATATGGCATCATGTTCCTAACAGAAATCAAGAAAGTTCATAATGCTTCAACAAATATAGATGAGGAAATTCCAATCAAGCAAAAGCAAATCATGAGATATCCTCAGTTTTTTGCTACAAGAGCTATCATTAAAAGATTTGGCGAGCAAGACAAAAATGGTATTATTTGGCATACTCAAGGTTCTGGTAAGACGGCACTTTCTGCATATTCAATCAAAGTCATTACTGATTATTTTGCCAAAAAGAATGTTAATAGTAGATTTTTCTTTATCGTAGATAGACTTGACTTAATGACTCAGGCAACAACTGAGTTCTCTAATAGAGGTTTTGTAGTAACCAATGTTTCAAGCAAGACTGAATTTGCAAAAGAACTAAGAAAACCTCTTGATGAAGAAAATGATGGTATAGGTACTATTTGTATTGTTAATATACATAAGCTAATGGAAGAATCCAAGATGCCGGTCATCGAGAATGTATACAATGTAAAAGTACAAAGAATTTTCTTTGTTGATGAAGCACATAGATCTTATAACGTTCATGGTGAATTCTTCAAAAACTTAATGACTTGTGATTCTAATGGTATTTATATTGCCATGACAGGAACACCTTTATTAACTAAAAAGGAACGTTCCAACTTAAAATTTGGTGACTACATACACAAGTATTTCTATGACAAATCAATCGCAGATGGCTATACGTTAAGAATTAAGAAAGAACAAATCGATACTGCCGCAAAAGCAGAGATTAAAGAAAATCTTGATATTGAGAACCAAAATCTTGATAGCAAAGATGTGTATGAATCTGATGACTATATTGAAGGTCTATCAAAATATATTGAAAAAGATTTCAGACAATTTAGGCTTGTTAATACTGATAATACGATTGGTGGAATGATCGTATGCCGTTCTAATGATCAAGCAAGAAAAATCAATTTTTGGTTTAAGAACAACAGTAAATTAACAAGTGGTCTAGTCATGTCAGATAGCGAGAATAATGCTGTTCAAAGTGCTTTAAACAAACAACATCAAATCAATTTCAGAGAAAGTGGATTCCCTGATATATTAGTTGTTCATTACATGCTGACTACTGGATATGACGTCAAACGATTAAAGAAAATGTACCTTTTAAGAGGACCACATGCACAAAGCTTACTTCAAACAATCTCTCGTGTTAATAGACCATATAAGAGTCCGTCAGGTAAAGTTTATCAATATGGTTATATCGTAGATTTTGTTGATATAGAAAAAGAGTATAACAGCACACTTGATGCTTATATTAAAGAGCTTGAAGCTGACATGAATGAAAATGGAGATGATGAAGTATCATTATCTGGTCTTGTTGTTGATAAGGAAGATATCAAGAGAAAACTTGATAAGCTTTTAGCTGAATTAAAACAATTCATCCCAGTTGATAACATAGAGATGTTTGTCAATATGATGCAGTACTTTAACAAAGAAGCGTTACTAAAGATAAGAAAGCTTTTAACTGGTGTGAAAGATTGTTCAGTTGAATTCAAACTTTCAAGAGCAGAAGAGTATTCAAAACTTATTGATGATGATAAGATTAACAAATACTTAAAGACAGTTAATGATAGAATTTCATTTATCAATTTATCAAGCAAGGTCATTGATACGCTTGATATTATGAATAATGAAGAAGTTATAAATGTTGTATATGAGTTCATAAAAACAAAAATCATCATTCTTGATTTAGGGAAATTTATGCTGAAAGATGATGACTTTAATAAAGTAAAAGATGTACTTACTGAGCTTCAAAAAGAAGTTCAAAAGAATAAAAACAAGAAAGATATCAAGGTTCAAAAGCTCGAAGATTTGCTTAAGAAGATTTTTGAGAAACTTCAAGTATTTGAGTATGCAAGCATTGATGAGTTGTCCGACGAACTAAGAATAGCTCTTGAAGAAGCAAAAAAGATAAACGAAGAAAATGATCGACTTTCTCAAGCTTATGGTGGAAGCTTTGCATTCGTTAAAACATTAAGTGATGCAGTTCTTGAAACAAACATTGATAGATCAGATATTGAAAGTTTCTTAAAAGTAATTTTCGATAATATTAAGGATACAATCTACGATGATGCATTAATCGTTCAAGGTAGAAAAGGATTTGTTGATGCTACAAAAGCAAAAATAACTGTTATCTTAATTAAACAAAAGTTATTTAGGATAATTAAAGATTCATATGATGACATTCTAGAGATGCTATATGTGAACTTACTACTTTACAAAGAAAGCATTTAGGAGGAATATAAATATGCCAAACTATGTAGAATTAGAGAAAAATATAAAATCCATTATTGATGACTTGCAAGGTTTATGTTCAACTAATGGATTATCCAATACGGCTTATGAAGAAGTTGTTGTTACTTCCGTATTCCTGTATAAGTTCTTAAATGATAAGTTCATGGCAAATCTTAGTAATTTTTGTAAAGATACTGGTTTAGATTATCAATCAGTAATTAAAAATGAAGATGACATGCTTGATGCATTCTACGCTGCTTATCCTCAAGATGTAGCATTCAAATATGAAGATACAATTGACTATTTAGTGCGACACATCAAGGATGATAATTTTTACGATCAGTTTGATAAAACATTACTTAGAATATCAAATTATAAGGAAAATCAATCATTTAGTGTAGAAACTGCTGGCGGAGAAAAGAAACCTTTATTCACTGAAATTTGTGATAAGGTAGAAGCTTCAAAGAGAAATTCATTCGCAAGAAATATTTTTTCATATATCACAAGAGATAGATTCGATTTTGGTGAGACTATTGAAGGAAACTATGACTTCTTTAGTACAATTTTTGAATACTTAATTCAAAACTATAATGTCGCTAGAGGAACATATGCAGAATATTTCACTCCTCAAGCATTATCAAGTGCTATTGCTAAAATTTTAGTTCATATGGCTCCTGTTGAAGACAAAATTTATGAAGTATATGATCCTTCAGCTGGTTCCGGTTCTCTTGTTTTGCATTTGGCAAACGAACTTGGTAATGGTAAGTTCGGCAATAAAGCTCGAGTTTATACACAAGATATTTCTCAAAAGTCTTCAAGATTTTTAAGAATAAATATGCTTTTAAATAGTTTAAAAGAATCATTAGAAAACATTATTGAAGGCGATACATTAGAAACCCCTGCTCATTTTTTAGTCAAAGGCGATGACACCTCAGGTATTAAGAAATTTGATTTCATCACTTCAAATCCTCCATTCAATACCGACTTTTCGTCAACTAGAGACAAGATTGAGACAAAATGGGAGAAAACGACTAGGTTTTTCGCAGGTTTACCAAATATTCCTCCCAAGAAAAAAGAGTCTATGTCGATTTATACTTGCTTTATCCAACATATCTTATATTCATTAAAAAATGGTGGTAAGGCTGCAATTGTCGTCCCTACAGGTTTTCTAACTGCACAATATAAGGGTAAAGGTAAAAATGGGAAGGTAACACTTGAAGGGAAAATTAGAGAACAGATTATTGATAATAATTGGTTGCGTGGAGTAATCTCTATGCCTTCTAATATCTTTGCAAATACAGGAACAAATGTATCCGTATTATTTATTGATAAATCAAACACAAACGGTGAAGTATTATTAATGGATGCATCAAAACTTGGAAAAAAGGTAAAAGTTGGGAAAAATCAAAAGACTGTTGTATCAAAAGAAGATTTAGACAAGATTGTTGATAGTTTTGTAGATCATATTGTTGAAGAAGATTATTCCATTTCAGTTAATTATGATCAAATTAAGGAAAATAACTATTCATTCAGTGCAGGTCAATACTTTGATGTCAGGATTAAGAATGTTGAATTATCTCCAGAAGAATTTGAAGAAAAAATGAAATCACTTAAATCTAGTCTCTTAACTTTATTTACTGAAGGAGAAACTTTGGAAGATGAAATTAAGAATCAACTGGAGGAAATAAAGTATGATCTTTAAGGATGTAACTATCAAAATTGGTAGCGGCGCTACACCACGAGGTGGGGCAAATACTTATATGGATAGTGGAATTTCTTTGATTAGAAGCCAAAATGTTCAAGACATGAGTTTTGAATATGAGGGATTAGCTCACATCAATATAGAACAAGCTGCTAAACTTAGTAATGCAGAAGTAAAAAGCGGAGATGTTTTACTTAATATTACAGGAGACTCTATTGCTAGGTGCTGCATTGTTCCTGATGAGACCTTGCCAGCTAGAGTCAACCAGCACGTGGCAATTATACGAACAACTAAAGTATCATCGAAATATTTACTCTATTTTTTACAATATTTGAAACCTCATTTATTGCAAATATCCAATGTGGGTGGTACTAGAAATGCGTTAACAAAGGAAGCTATTGAAAAACTTCCATTTTGGGAAATTAGTAATTCAAATAAAGTTGCTAACTTGTTAGACTCTATTGATAAAAAAATTGCAAATAACAACAAAATTAACGCTCAAATAGAATCAATAGCGATAACTTTATATGACTATTGGTTCGTGCAATTTGAATTTCCCAATAAAGGAGGCAAACCTTATAAATCTGCCGGAGGGAAGATGGTATGGAATGACGAACTTAAACGCGAAATTCCTGAACGATGGGAGGTTAAAAAAATTGGCAATATTCTAGTTGAAACTGATAAATCAAAGGTTCAAGTTAATGAGGCAAAAGAAAAAGGTAAATATCCCTTCTTTACAAGTGGTGAAAGTGTTTTATCATATGATGAGTTTTTTATTGATGGTTTTAATATCTTTTTGAATACTGGAGGTAATCCTGATATTAAGGCATATATGGGTAAGTGTGCTTATTCAACTGATACATGGTGTATTTCGGGGGAAGAGTACTCATATATTTTATATTATTATTTTTTAAAGCTAATGCCGCAATTTGAACAATTATTCTTTGCAGGATCTGGGCTTAAACATCTTCAGAAGGACGCATTAAAGAATAAAAATATAGTCTTACCAGATATCAATGTTTTAAAGATCTTCAATGATACTTGTGCACCTGCTTGGAAGAAAATAGCAAATTGCACCAGGCAAAACCAGGAGTTGTCTTTCCTAAGAAATTTTCTATTGCCTTTGCTCATGAATGGTCAATTAACATTTAAGTAAAAATAGCGATCTAGCTCTTAATTGAGCTGAATCGCTTTTTTTGTATATTTTTATTGAAAACCCGAACAATTAGATGATTTCTACGGACTTAGATTTAGAAGGGATTGAATTTTTTATCAAATGAACAGCAAAACACATCATATCCAGCCATTTAACTATTAAGAAAGAATTTAAAGCTTGAACTTAGAGGAGGATAAAATGAATAGATTAAATGTTTTAAAACAAGAAGAATAACTTGATATATCAAACGAAGGTTGGTTTTATGAAGATGAATTGGATTCAGAGGGATTACCAGACCCCGTTAATTGCAGCATTTTTTTAGCGAATCTACCAAAACTTCCACCTGAACTGATTGAAGGAGTTGTCAGATTAGGCTATAAAATGATTATCTATAGTGCTTCAAATCAGGTAAAAATTTTTACTGATGGAGCTTGCTATTGCCTTAGCTGAAGGGACAAAATGGTTAGGATTTCAATTTAAGAAATCTAACGTACTTTATATGAATATGGAGATTAATTCTGCAAGTGTCACACAGCGCTTGATAGAAATCTATAAAGCATCAGAGATGGAACCCAAACACGATGACGATCTGATAATCTGGAACCCAAGAGGTTATGCGATGCCACTTGATGAACTAGCGCTCATACTCATTAGAAGAGAATTCTTAAGAGGTTATGATACTATCATTGTTGATCTCATCTACAAGGGTATTACAGGAGATGAGAATAACGCTTCTGATATAGGAGTTTTCACAAATCTCTTTGATAAGATATGTAAGGAGAGACAGGTTGCATGGTCATCTTCAGTCACCATCACTCCATAAGACCGCAAGGGTTCAAAAGAGCTATGGATAGAGTTTCAGGTTCGGGTGTGTTTGCAAGAGATCCAGATGCCCTAGTCGATTTGATTGAGATTAACATCACTGAAGATTTTCGTCGAAAGCATACACATGATGTATCATCTAAAGCATAGCGTATGTAAAGTAGCTCAAGAGAATTCTATAATTTCAATCATCTAAACTTTTAGATTGAATATCCGATCCATCGAATAGATAATCAAGAGACTCTTAAAAAGAAGTACACAGATGGTGATACAAGAGCTAACCTAGAAAGAAGTAGTAAAAGAAATCAAACACTAACATCGAGAAAAGAAGAGTATGATCAAGCATTTGATCTCAACAAAATGAAGATGGTACTTGTCTAGTTTCTGTGTTATCAGAGTATTTAGATATTGCTGAGCATACAGTTCGTGCTCGTGTGACTGAATATAGTAATTCATTTGAGATGAAAAACAAGCTGTTTGATGATTACAAACAATTTATTATATTATTTGGAACATATTTAATCGAAGTAGATAGAATGTTGTTCTGTAGTTCGAATACTAATAAAGACAGCTTTTTAAACTTCTAGATTCCCTCCCTAAAGATATAAAAGAAAAATCACTTATGAGGATTATCCTAAAAGATATCTTGTAACCGATTCCCAATCCGGGTATAATTCAGTCTGAAACTGAATGAGTTCACCTTCAAAAGAACCTGCTCCATTATTTGTTCTATCATCTATGAGATAGTCACCCTTTAATAGATTTTTATGGTGTGAAAAAATCACTTTCTTGTGAAAAATGTCATCAGATGAATTACCAAAATATTTTTTAATCCAGTCTAGTTTATCCTGCAAAGCTGTTGGATTATTCCAAGGAGAAGTTGTCAAAATATACAAATCATAGACTTTGGCTAATTTTTTTATAGCTTCTAACGCTCCAGGCATTGGAATCATTAGACTGAATATTTTAGAAACTTCATCCAGTTTATCTTTATATTCAAGTAAAATATCTTTTTTTAATTGAGATATACCACTGGGAAAGTCCACTAGAACATTATCCATATCAACATATATAATTTTCTTATTCATTTTTTCACACCTCTTTCGTTTTCTCACTCATTATATCAATGAATCCATGTCGATGAGACATTTTTTTATTTATTTCTTTCTTAGAAAGCTCTTTCCAAATATTTTTAACAAATTTATCTTTTTCTTTTAGATTGATTATTTCATTACGATTAGTTGATTGACAGCTTATCTGAACATAGTCATTATAGCTTGATAAATCGAGATCATTAATAATTTTTGCGAGCAAATCAATATCTACTTTTGAGAAAGATAAGGCGGTGAATCCACCGCTATTTAGAGGGTATCCGGATTTTCTTTTAATGAATTGTATTGTTATCTTCATGCATTCTATCCTCCAGCATAAATTCATACTCAAATTCTAAATTTTCATCGAACACATTCTCATAAAATAAACTGGAGTTAAAGAATGTTACAGTTCCTTTGATCTCTTCACCCAAAAAATCTGATATTGCATTTCTATACATTGTTATTGGATCTCCACTATTTTTTCTATGCGTTTTTTGTTGATTGTTATACACCAGTGTTACATTACTAAACTTCCCTTTTGTTGCTGGAAATGTATCAAGTGTTCTAAAAATACAATCCTCTTCATTAATACCAATTCTTTTAATCCATGCAGCAAAAACATAAGGGTCAAGGAATTGTGGAATGAAAAATGATTTCACCAAAGTTCCACTATATCCTTCATAACTCTTATCAATAAACATATAAAATTCATGACGTAAATCGGGTTGGTTATTTAACCAATTGGTAAAGTTAAAGGGTAGAGGTGTACTAACACTAATTGTGCTTAAGAGATTTCTCATATCTGGATTTAAATGAAAGGCAATGTAGCATTGCTCTGTAGACTTATTTACAGGCAATATATGTCTATTGTAACAATTGTCACATATAGCATGGTCGTGCTCATCAACATGAGTCATCTCACCTAATCCTAATACAACATTACACAATTCGCAGCGTTTATCAAAGGCCATGTTTTCATGTATACTAATTGTATATTTGTAAGCACAAAACTTTAGTTCAGTTTTCATTTCTTTTTCCAGAATACTCGTATAATTTTTTTCCTCGTTCATTTTAACCTCCTATAGGTTTAACGAAAATAAAAAGTCCATAGCAGACTACGGACTTGAAAAAGCGAGTATTTGTCCCATAGTCTCAAGCATTACCACCTTACTTATGCAGGTTGGTGAAGGTTTAACGAGCTTGTCTCTACCCTTCTCTTTATGGCACTTATATTATAGTCTATTTTGGTCAAAAAGTCAATATAAGAGAATTGATTCAATTATGATATAATTAGATAAAATGTATTATAGGAGATTTTATGCCATTTCAAATCATAAGAGACAACATCATCAATCTCAAGGCGGATGCTATAGTCAATTCTGCAGCTCCTAACGTTCTAATAGGCCTTGGAGTCGATAAAGCAATTCACGATGCTGCAGGTCCCGATCTTTTCACAGAAAGAAAAAGGATAGGAGAAATCAAAACTGGGGAGTCGTTCATTTCCAGTGCTTTTAAGCTTAAATCTAAATATGTTATCCATACAGTAGGACCCATTTGGTACGGTGGAACTCATAATGAATATGAAATGCTTAATAAATGTTATCTTTCCTCTTTAGAATTAGCGTTTGAAAACAAATGCCAATCTATAGCATTTCCTTTAATCTCAACAGGAGTTTATGGATTTCCAAAGGATCAAGCACTAAATATTGCTATTGCATCCATCAAATCATTTTTAGAAACACATGAAATGATGGTGTATCTTGTTGTATTTGATAAAGAATCATACATGCTATCAAAGGACCTTTTTGAATCGGTAAACTCATTCATTGATGATTCATTAACTAAAGAAGTTGATGAGTTTCTCATGTATAGTAGAGATACATTTAATGCAAATTATTTTGAACCAAGTAAAACAAAAAAGATATCATCCATAGTTAGTAGAGAAAGATCACTTGATGATTTAATGGATGAATTAGATGAGACATTCTCTGAATCTTTGCTAAAGCATATCGATCGAAAGAATGTACCAGATTCAGTCATCTACAATAAAGCAAATATAGACAGAAAGCATTTTTCTAAATTAAGAAATAAAGATTATCATCCAAGTAAGAAGACAGCTGTTGCTTTAGCTATAGCACTTGAACTCAATTTAGATGAAACAAAGGATTTAATTGGTAGAGCGGGATATGCTCTATCAAGAAGTAATTATTTTGATATCATCATTGAATACTGTATAACTAATGATGTATATGATGTTTTCTATATTAATAGTATTCTATTTCAATATGAACAACCAATGTTAGGTGCTATTCAATAATCAATGTCGCATTAAATGCGACCTTTTTTATTTATTCATGATGTTATAATATCTGTAGACTATATTAGAGGAGAAAAATTATGAAACAAATATCTATTCAAGGATCATGGGGAAATTTAGTCTTTACTGCTTTCACAATTATACTAAACAAGAATGAAATAAAAATTTTTTATGGGGATAAAAAGAATAATTTGAGACTGACATTTCCTTATCATAAACAAACAAACTTTTCGATGTTTGAAAAGTTTGCTATGATTGATAATGAAGAAGGTGAATTTGATTTCCTTATCGATGGATCTGATTTTTACTTATATGTAGATAAAATCTACAAGTATAATCTTTCATTGTATGATGATTTACAAAGTGAATTCTTTGATATTTTAAATCATTGCCTTGGTTTTAATTTTTCTAGTGAAGCTATTCAAAAATGGGAGAAGATTATCAAGCATCATTTTATGTTCAATCTTCCGTATATGGGAGAAAATTAATGAATAATCTTGAAGATAACATAGTGCAAATTATTAATGGAAGAAAAGTAGAATTTATATCTGATACGCATGACTACTTTGTTGATGGTATAAAGGTTCCTAGTGTTACTCAAATTGTAGCAAATGTTTTACCCAATCAATATCGAGATATCGATAAGGATGTCCTAAAACAAGCAGCAGACAAAGGTATCGCACTGCATAGAGAAATTGAACTCTATGAAAAGGATAATACAAAAGGATACACTCAAGAATTTAATAACTATCTATATTTGAAAAGGATTTACCAGTTTAAGCCATTAGAAAATGAAGTGTTAATCTATATCGAACATGAAGGAAAGCCTGTTTGTGCAGGAAGATTAGATATGATTATCACATCTAATGATTACCCCGGTATTGGAATAGGAGATATCAAGAGAACATATAATATTCATCTCTCTCACTTAAAGCTTCAACTTAATCTTTATGCTTTAGGCTATGAACAAAGCTATCAAAAGAAAATTAACTTTCTAAAGTGTATTCATTTAAGACAGAGTCAAGCAAACTATCTAGATATCTCATTAGATTTAGATTATGCATTAGAAAAGATTAAAGAGTTTCATAGTGAAACAAGTATCATATGATATAATAAAACTACCATAAAGAGAAGGCGAGAGACAAGCTCAATGACCCTTCAGCAACCTACCATTAGGCAAGGTGCTAAAGCTTGATGGATGGGATATGACTTAGCTTTTATAGATCCCATTCATGTGATGGGGTCTTTTTCTTTAATGGAATATAGATGAAAGGAGAATTATAATGAAATACGCTATTGATTTACCAAGACATCAACAGTTTTATGTGAGATGTCAAGATTCCCTTAATTTAAAAGAATTAAGAGAAAGATTAGAATTAAAAGGGTTTTTGTTTGCTGAATATATTGGAACAAGTGAATACACATTTCCAATAGTTATTATTAATTATTTGGATAAGAAGGTATTTGGAGCTAATACAACTGTTATGGCTTGTGCTATGCAATCTAGAGCAACTATCTTATCAGTTGAAGAGTTCATTAATGAGATTGTAGAAGTTTATAATTGATTTTGGTTTAAACTTTTAGGGAGTATGAAGAAATTCATAGTCCCCTTTTTATTTGTCGCATGGCATGCGACCAAATGGAATCTAAAAACTGTTATTCTTAAGGCATGAAAGAAAAGAGAGGGAAAGAAAATGAAAAAAGGATTAACAGAGATTGTATTTATTTTGGATAGAAGCGGTTCTATGAGTGGATTAGAGTCTGATACGATTGGAGGATTCAATTCAATGATAGCGAAACAAAAGAAAGTTGAAGGAGAAGCAGTAATCTCGACAGTACTGTTTGATGATCAATTTGAAGTGCTTCATAATAGAGTACCATTAGAACATTTAAGACCAATGACAGGTAAGGATTATTATGTTAGAGGATCTACAGCTTTATTGGATGCTATCGGTAGAGGTATAAAGAAGATTGGTAATGTTCAAAAATACACACCAGAGGATTTTAGAGCAGAAAAAGTCATTTTCATCATCACAACAGATGGTATGGAAAATGCAAGTAGAGAATATTCCTATGAATCTATTAAGAAGATGGTAGAAAGACAAAAAGAAATGTATAGTTGGGAATTTATATTCTTAGGTGCTAATATCGATGCATTGGAAACTGCTGAAAGATTTGGCATTAGAAGAGATCGAGCAGCGAATTACCATTCCGATGGTAAAGGAACTAGAATGAATTATGATGTACTTAGTGAAGCGATTAGTGATTTAAGAACGAATAATGAAATTGATAGTAATTGGAAGGCTGCAATAGATGAGGACTTTATAAAAAGACAAAAATAGTTGATGTATCAAGAGTTAATAAAAATCCATTCAATATAAGCCAGTTTTGTATACGAATATTGCCAATACTAAAGCAGGCTACTCTTAAAAAGACTTTAATGTTATAATAATAATAAGATTAACTACATTTCAAATAAGAGGGGGGAGTATATGAAAAATCTTAATATCAAATTAAAGTACAAAACATTTCATGATGATATTATTAATGACTTTTATATACCTGTTTTATCTAAGGCAAAACTTTACTATAGAGCTGTAGGATATTTTTCTTCAAACATTTTGATTGATTATATCAAGGGCTTGATTAATCTCATTAAGAATGATGGGGAGATAAGACTAATTATTTCTCCATTTATAACCGAAAATGATTTTATCGAGTTACAAAATGTATATTCCGAACCTTTGAATCGTGGAATTCTTGATTCTTTGTTTGAGTCTTTTCTAAATGGTGATGAACAAACAATTGCTGCTAGTAAATTATTTGTTATGCTTGTCAATTCGGGTGTTTTAAAAGTGCTTGTAGCAGAACCAATGAATTTAAAAGGACTATTTCATGAAAAAATAGGTATATTTACAGATGATGCGCATAATCAGATTGCAATAATCGGTTCAAATAATGAAACAGGAAATGCAGCAAGATTTAATCAAGAATCATTTAATACTTTTTGTTCTTGGAAAGAAGGACAGCAACAATACATAGATGAGCATTTAGATGATTTTAACACTTATTGGTATGGAGAAAACGAAAATATCAAATTACATAGTTTAGAATCCGCAATAAGTGATAAGATTTTAAGAAAGTTTGAAACAAATGAAACCATGGAAGATTTAATTTCAATTGTAATAGAAGAAGAAAAAAAGTCTTTTGGTCCTAGTTTTACTCCCTATGATTATCAAATAGAAGCAGTCAATAAATGGTTTATAAATAAACGGGGAATTTTTAAGTTTGCAACTGGGTCTGGAAAAACAAAAACAGCAATCTATTTAATGGATAAATTGAAAGAAATTTATCTTAAAAAGTACTTTATCATTGTTGTTCCAGATAAGTCTTTAGTAAATCAATGGTATGATGAGTTAATCGAAACAAATGATCAAGTGTTAAAATGTTTCTCTGATTATCCATGGCAACCAGAATTAACAAATATCATCGATGTGTTTGAACTTTATGAGGTAAGATATCAATACATACTAGTAACTAATGATACTTATTTTGAGAAAAAATTCCAAAAAGAATTGCTGAAATTGAAAGATGATTACTTGCTCATAGTAGATGAATGTCATACATGGGGAACCGAGCGTGTGTTAAATCATTTACCAAATGTTGAAATGAGATTAGGTTTATCAGCAACCCCGGAATTATTTTTCTCAGAAGAAAAAACAGAGCGGCTTCTCACTTATTTTGGTGGAATAACACATGAGTATACCTTAGAAAAAGCAATTAAGGACGGAAGATTAGTAGGCTACAACTATTATCCAATCTTTGTTCGACTAAATAATAACGAGAGAGAGCAGTATGAAATCATAACACAAAAGATAGTTAAAATGATTGGTAGAGATATCGATGATTTAACAGATAAATATAATAAAGCTCTTGAAATGTTACTGTTTAAAAGAGCTAGAATTATCTATGCAGCGCACAATAAAATTATTGAACTAAGTAAAATAATTGATGGTCTAAGTAAAAAAGGGAAATTACTTATCTACTGCGGTCCTACTTCATATTCAACTGATTTTGATGATGATGTCGATTTTGACTCGATGACTCAGCTTCAAGAAGTTAATAAACTATTAGGATCCAAAGGCATGAAATTTGCTCAATATACTAGTAAAGAAACTGACTATGAAAGAACTGTTGCCATAAATTTATTTAAGAAAGAAACATATTCAACTTTGGTTGCAATAAAATGCCTTGATGAAGGTATAAATATTCCACAAATTGAAAGAGCAGTTATACTTGCATCTTCAACAAATCCAAGGGAATTTATTCAGAGAAGAGGACGTATATTAAGAACATTTCCGGGCAAGAAATCTTCAGAGATATATGACTTTATAGTTTATGAGGAAGATTATGAATCCCTAATGAGTAAAGAACTCGAAAGAATGTATGAATTTGCAAGAATTTCTATCAACTCAAAAGAATTGCTTAAAGAACACGAAAACTTATTTAATATGTATTTATTTGAAAGGGGAAACAATAAATGACTGAAGAGCAATTAATAGAAAAATTTCTTGAAGAGGTAGAGAATATATTGTATTTAGAACAATCTTACAACGATAAAAATATTGCTGAAATAATCATTAGAATATTGGAGAAAGAATATGATATTTAAAAGTATTCGATTAAAAAATTTCAGACAGTATAAAGAAGACATCACATTTGATTTTTCACTACCACAGAATGGTAAGAATAATATCTCTTTATTGATTGCAGCAAATGGTGTAGGAAAAACCACTCTGCTGCAAGCATTTCGATATTGTTTTTATGGGAAAAGTTCAAATTACCTAAATCTACCTAAACCCGATGAATTGGTTAATAACACTTTGGTGGAAGATTTAAAAGACCTAGATGAAGCTACTATGTTTGTCGAAGTCTCCTTTCTACACGAAGGAACTAGTTATGTTGCCAGAAGAGAGAAAGTATTTATCAAGTCTAAAAGCATTTTAAAAGAAACGAATGAAGAACGTTTTTCTTTATCGCAATTGGTTGATAAAGTTGGGTACAAACCATTTAAAGAAACAGATGCAAATGATAAAATAAGATCAATTCTTCCTGAAGGATTATCTCAAGTATTTATGTTTGATGGCGAGCGTATGGAGCGAAACATTAGTGATAGAGCTTTTAGTCATGAGTTAAAGGAGTCAATTTTAGGCATTCTCGATATTAAGAAGTATGATAAACTAATTGATATTTTAGGGTATCCTGGGAAAAGCACTTCAGTTATTGGAATTCTTTCCAACAAGAAAACGGCAAATAATTCAGAAGATCAAAAAATCAAAAATCAATATGAACAATTACAAAGTCAAGAAGTCTCTATAAAACAAGAAATTGATGATATTAATGAAAAGATAGAAGAAGTTGATCAGAAAATCAAGTTAAACAAAGAGCAACAAGAAGCGATAAGTCAAAACAAAGAAAGAGCAAAAAAAAGAAACACAATAGATGATAAAATTAAAGATGAAGAAATAATATTAAACAATCTTGCTAGAACATACATAAAAGAGTCTAAGCATGCTCTTTTGTATAAGTTTTTACTGTTGAATAAAAGCAAATATGATGATTTTATTAATTTAGGTCGCAAACATGATCATTTTTATTCATATTTACATGTAAATACCATTCAAGATATCCAAGAAAAAGGGATTTGTGTATGTGGTTCTCCTGTTACTATGGACTCTGAAGAGTTCAAAAGACTTGAAGAATTGAAAAAAACTGCTCTGCCTATAGAATCTGCTCAACATTTGAATTTAATTGATCAAAAATTTAAGCAGAGTATTGAGTTTAAAGAAGTAATGCAAAGATTAGGGACAATAAAGAGTGATATGCGAACCTCAAAAAAGAATATAATGGATTGGATCGATGATTCGCATAAACTTACTCAAGAGATTTCTAGAATTGAAAAACAATTGGGATTACAAAATCAAACGGAAATTGAACAACTTATAGATGCAAAAGTTGGTTTGGCAACACTTTTAGGAGACAAAGAAGGCAAACTGAGATTATGTGAAGATGGCATTAAGAGACTTCAAAAGAAGATTGATGTCATAGACAAAAACAGCCAATATAATCAGAAAATTAATAAAGTAATTGGTTTAGTTCAGGATATAAAGACAAAACTTGAGCAAATAAAAGATTCTAAGGATTCAATTGCTAGAAGTATCCTTTCAGAAAAATTTAATGATTCCTTAAGCAAGACGATTCATGGTTCTTACGATGTGAGCATTGATTCTAAATATCAAGTCAAAATTGTAGACAAGGGTAATAACAAGGATGTTACTACCGCTTTATCAACAGGACAAAATGTTGTTATTTCACTTTCATTCATGAGTGCGTTAATAGCTACAGCTAAACAATTATCTGCAAAAATCAATAAAGATGAAAAATATGGAGTAATAATGGATGCCGCATTATCTAATCTTGATGAGGTCCATATTGAGAGATTATGTCGACATGCAATAAACAATATTGATCAACTCGTATTTCTTTCATTTAAACGCCAACTTAGAGATGAAATGTATCAAGGAATAAAAAATAATATTGGTAAAGCATATGTCATTGATAAGCTGCCAAATGGACAAGTAGTTGCTAATGATGTATCGCTTTCAACACTTGATGATTATATTCACTCAATAGAGGAGGAATAATACATGTTAATTAACAATAAACCCGCTGATTTAAAAATAAATTATAAAGTATCTGCATACGAAAAGATAGAGGAAATATTTGAGCTTCGAGAAGGCGAACAACCATTGTTGCACCTTATATTGGCATTAATGGGATATAAAAATCAGAAAAAAATTGATTTAGGTGCTACTGATAAAAATTCTGATAAAAGTCATGAGTTTTCTTTAAGAACTGTTTATCCTCGAAATGAGAGTGATCTTGATGCAGCATATGGTCTTTTAGCAATACTTGATAATTTAGATTTACCCTATGAAGAGGTTATTAACAGAATCGCATTTGAGAGAACCGATGTAAACCAGACACCTTTTCTTAAAATGAAAAATGTAAAAACGTTTTATGAATATATGCTATCAGGAATTGAATTTTTTGAGAATAATTTTTTCGTGGATGGGAAAGATTTTGTTAAGATAGCAGATAATATACATGAATTTTTAGAAAGCGATCAATCTGACATCAATGAGATACTAGTTGGATTACTTTTAGAAGAGGAGAATCAAGACTAGATGGCAAAGCCGGTATTGAAGTGGGCTGGAGGAAAAACAGTAATATTAAAAGAAATAGAAAAGAGGTTAAATAACATAGAAACGAGTAACGCTTGTTTCTATGACGTTTTCGCTGGTGGGGCATCAGTTACAATTAAATTTCATGATAGGTTTATGAAATGTGTTATCAATGATACAAATAAAGAATTAAAACACGTGTATGATTCGATAAAGAATACCCCATCGAAACTCATGCTATTGCTTGATATACATGCTGAAAATCATTCACATGATTATTTCTATAAAATCAGGGTAAGTGATAGAGATCTAACATATGAACAACTAAGTGAAGTTGAAAAGGCAGCTAGAACTATTTATTTAAATAAGACTTGCTATAATGGTCTTTATCGAGTAAATAGCAAGGGGCAATTTAATGTGCCTTTGGGAAGACAAAAAAATATCAGTATATATGATAAAGATAATATAGAGGTATTGAGTTCTATTTTTCAGAAAATAGATATCTTAAACAAAGACTTTAGCGTTGTATTAAAAGAATGTAAAGCGGGTGATATTGTCTATATTGATCCCCCTTATGATAAAATAAACAACTTATCTTTTGTTGAATACAATGTTTCTCGCTTTGATGAGTTTGATCAAGAAAGATTAAAAAGAGAGATTGATGAATTGACTGAAAAAGGTGTTTATGTAATCGCAAGCAATTCATACACTGAAAATACAGCAAAGCTATATAAGGAATACATAGATGAACATTCCATTATTAAAGTTAAAAGAAGTATTGCATCTAAAAATGCTTCTAGACTGCCAGTAGAAGAAATATTAATTGATAATATAGAGAAGGTGAAAAAAAATGCTTCTAAAAATTAAAGAACCCAATCTTAAACATACATTTCCACAGGCAAACGATGTTCATAAAGTAATTAAATATGTTGATAATAAAACATATCAATATCACGAAACTGCTTTAAGAAGAGTTAATATGAATTTTGTAAGAAGACAGGATAGTTATTATAAGAGTGCAGCCATTTATTTAGGGCTGATTGAAAGGAATCAATCAACAAGCGTTGCTAATCATATTTTCAAATTAGATAAAAATAATATGCTTGTTAGCTTAGTTCAACTCATTTTAGAGAATGAGATATTTTATGTTTATTATAAAGAAAGGAACTTAGCATTTGTAGAAAATTATTTAAAAAATTTGTACAAAATGAAAAACTCAACTGCTTTAAGAAGAGCAAGCACAGTAAAAGCTTGGGTTAATTGGTGTGATTGCATATTGAAAGAAAACAATCTCACCGTGGGGGTAGGTTCTGATGGATCTTATTGATGTCTTTCTAGAAGGTACCTCAGATAATATTGAATATGAAGATGAATACTTCAAAGTATTAAAAATAATTAAGGAGATACCAACCGGAAGTATTTATTATGTAAAAAGAATTCAATTGGTTAAATGGAATGGAAAACAAACTGATATTCCAGATTTAGATATAAGAACTTTTGATAAGAGAACAAAGAAGTATAAAAAAGGAATTACACTTAGTATAAATGAATCAAAAGAGTTATATAAAGCGCTAGCGGAATATTTCAATTCAAATTAATTGTTAAGAACACAAGAAATCAAATGAGGTAGTTATGATAGAGGATAAATATAATATAGAGTATTATGACAGTAAACATTGTTATAGTATAGATTTGTTACAGAAAGAATATTTCTTAGACAATACCTCGCCAATACTTTTCATAATCGATGGTAAAGAAGTAGATGAAAAATCTTGGGGGCGTTTACTAGAAAGAATATCTAATTATCTAATTAATAAACATTCACCTGAAATAAAATTTTTATTAAATATGCAAATTGATTGGTCAAAACAAGCCGTATTTATGGAGAGTTCACAAATCGTAGCCCATTTAGGACCGCTAGTAAACGGTCTTTATATAAACACAAATCATACGTCGACACATATGTGTTGGTTGCTTCAAGATATACTAAAAGCTTTCAATGAAGATTTAGATAAATGTAAGCTACTCATACGTAAACTCCCTGGAAATGAAGATAAGGAAATTCAAGAATATTATTTTAATCATTCAAGAATTCATTTTCTTGAATTTATGGGTTCTATTAAACGATTTGATGATAACAAACTGAAAAATGTTATTGCTGGAGTTGATAAACTTGACATTTTGTTTAGGAAACATTTTCCGAGTTATCAATCCTTATTTTTATTTGAATCTAAAGTTGAATTCTCTATGATGAAATCTCGATTTTTAACAAAAACTAATCTGATGGAACTAAGTGAAAAAAATAAAGAAAGTATCAGGTACATATTAGACTTACTGACTACTTATTACCAATATGTTTCTAAGTCTAATGGATTTGGATATGCTCAGTTTAGAAATGAAAAAATATAATAATGAAGATGGGGATTATATATAAAAATCAAAATATTTATATACATAATTTTTTATGTGTAAATAAAATTAATCAATAAGTTAAGAACCCTCTTAATTGCGATATATTTTTAGTGTGATTTTAGTTGAACAGTTCATCCGATTAACTGTAATAATTGATGAATATTTTTTGCTAACTGCACTACAATCACTGGTTTTATAGATAATATCTTGTTTTTTGAGTATTATTGTGTAAAATTATAATAAAAGGAGGATTTAAATCGTGTATAAAACCGTAGTTATTAAAAGAATATGTAACATTGACAAAAGAGCACAAAAAATGGAAGAAGTTATAAATGAAAATGAAAAAGAAGGATGGGATTTTGTTAGTGCAGTTGGTACTCCAAACTTTGGAGTTATTTTAACATTCCTAGAAAATCCTGCCTTTAAACTCAATCAAGATATTAATAAGGGGATTAAGGATGTCAAGACTAAAATCAATAAAGTTGTTGATGCTATAAAGGGATAACCCCCAAAATAGAGTTAACGGACTCAAAGATTCAATATATCGCCATTAGGACTATTCAATTCAAATAAATTGCATTTTTTGCAGAAAGAAATTTATCGATTAGCAAACCTCTATTTTTTAGAGGTTTTTATTATAATTTGAATACTAATCATTTAATATTGGAAATCAGGAAATATATTCGACATCTATCTAATGTATAATAAATACAACAGTTATTAATGTAAAAGAACACAATAGGGGAGAAAACATGAATTTTGATCGGTTATTTATGGAAGGGAAGAAGTCTTTACTGTTAGTATTATCAAGCTTATCAATTGTAATATTTCACATAGGAATATATTTCATTGATAATCGGTGGTGGTGGTCGCTATTTGTTGTAATACCTCTCTGTATAACCACTCTATCTTTATATAATGAAGAAATCAAAGAATCACCCACTTTGAAATTTAGACTAAGCTATTTACTGGGCTGGATTATATTTTATACCTTAATATTTGTGTTGATTTCTGCATTTTTTATCACACCACTATGGTGGATTGGTTTACTGTTAGTTATCATTATGCTAGGTGCATTAGGCTCATTTGAGATAGAACTAGATGAGAATAAACTTCCCTATAATGAAAAGAAACGAATAGCAATAATAACATTGGTTTTATTTCTAACTACCTTTCTGTTATTTTGTGTTCCATCATTTATTGCAAATGCAAATAAAAACCCAAAAGACAGTTTTAGTTCTTCATGGTCAGCAGTGGAATCTTACAGTGTTTATGGTATAGGAGATAGTAATAGAGAACATATCATTCCAAGATCATGGTACGAAACAGATGAGTATTATGTCAATGACTATGTAAATGTAATATGGTCAAATCAGATTGCGAATTTTACACGATCAAACCTTCCATTTGGAAATGTTAAAAAAACTAGTAGTAACGCGGTTTATGATAATGATGTGCTTGTGGGCTATAGTAATGATAAATACTTTATGCCAACAGATGAATTCAAAGGTGATGTGGCAAGAATAGTTCTTTATATGTATGTCACCTATAAAGATGATGGTCTAAGAACCAATCAAATAGATATTGGTCTGATGAAGAACTGGTCAAAGCAGGATCCCGTAGATACTAGAGAAAAAGACAGGAACAATCAAATTCAAGCAATCTACGGATATAGCAATAAATTCGTAGATACACCACGCTTAGTTAGGTTTGTTGTTTGATTTATTAGTTACTCAAGAGAAAAGAGATATCTTTTTAGAAATTAAAGACAGTTTATGCTAATTTTTTCCAGTTTTGTATGTGTGCATATATTAATCAAAGTAATTTTGAGTTGATTATCGAAATGTCATCATTTGAAATATTCTTATATTTATACTTAGCAAATGGTAAAATTAGTAATTCATCCATATTAGTATATACGAATAAAGGAGATTTTTGTTATGTTAAAACATTTGAAACGTTTTGATTCAAGATTGTTTGTAGCACTATTAATCACAGGATTATTGCCAGTGCTATATGTCACCGTTCGGTTTAATTTTCTAGGAAACCTACCAACAGATTGGGGGTATAATATTGCATCTCAGCTACAATATATACATCTCATGTTTGAAGTTCTTCAGGAAATGCTTATTCTACCGCTATTCTTTATTATTGGCAAAACAATCAATGATAGTCTTGCTACAAAGAATAAGGTTAATACAGGGCTTTTGGGGCTATTTGGGATATTCACTTTATTCAGTTTAATTGTTGGCTTATCAGCAAATTGGATTGTTCAAGCAATGGCACAAAATCCTGACTTGATTGCACAAACTGTATCCTATATCCGCTATGAACTTATCGGATTGGTATTCTCTAACCTAGTTAAGTTCTTGCTAATTCTATTCATCTTAAAAAACTATAAGAAAGAGATATATTTTATATTGATTGTTCAGATGTTTTTGACTATTTTCTTCGATTCACTGTTTATAAGTGAACTGAGTATATCAATGAATGTCGGCGTTAATGGCATAGCATATACAAATATTATTGTTAATATTGCACTCTTGGGGATGATGTTAGGTCTTACGATTAAAAAGCTAGATATAACCAAAACTGACATAACTAACAAACTGGATTTTCATTGGTTTAGAGAATGGGTAATCATTGGTGGATTCTCGGGGATAGAATCGTTTGTAAGAAACTTTGCCTTTATGATTATGATTATTCGCATGATTAACGTGGTAAACGAACAAGGCACGTTTTGGGTAGCCAATGGATTTATTTGGGGTTGGATGTTGCTGCCAATTTTGACACTCGGTGAACTGATTAAAAAAGAAACCTCAGAAGGTGATGAACAAATACGTACAAAGACCTATGGTTATTTTTTAGTGACAACTATTGTAATGATTTTATGGCTAGTTACTATTCCATTTTGGCCATGGTTCTTACGCGTAATCATGAATATCACTGAATACCAAAAGGTATTTAATCTGATCACTCTTCAGATCATATTCTATGCAATATTTGCTTATAATAATATCATGGACTCAACTTTTTACGGTGTCGGAAAAACAAACTACATGCTTTATCAATCTTTGATAGTTAATATCATGTTTTATGGTGCTGCATTCATTTTTTTCAAACTAGGTATATTTATCCCAACCTTGAATGGAATTGCTTTACTTTTCGGTTTAGGTATGGTGTTTGACTTTATTCCTACAACATGGCTTTATATGAAGTTACTTAGAGATAGAGAAATAAAATTGGAACTTAACTAATAATAGATATAGAAGAAAAAAATAGAGAGGAGGAAAACAAATGCCAAAAGGTGGTGGAGTAAGCTCACATACACAGGAGCAATTAGATCATTATGCTAACCAAAACAACCCTAACAATGATGCACATCAAGATAATTTAGATAATCATGCAGATCAATTAAACCCAAACAACGATAAACATCAAGAGTCAGAGCATAAATAGGAACTGAATATAGTTAAATCACAAAGTAGATATTTACCGATATCTACTTTTCTGATTTTTGGATGACCAATAGAATAATATTGTTTTTTATATAGAAGATGAAATATTAACTTCATTAAGATTCATAATCTCTTGAAATTAACATATCCCAACTTAATTAATAAACACGCGATATAAAGAAACATTTATCTTTGATTTTTGTGATAACTTAAGTAAATTTTACTTAAAGATACTATTAAAGTATAATAGAAATAAACAACAATGATGTTCGAGGATAATATGGGGATAAACCAAAGCACAAGCACTATCGATTCACGCATAATAAAAGTTTTAGAATTTCATCAAATTCGCAGCAGCCTTTTTTCTCAAGAGGTGTTTTTGTCTAAAAAAGATTATAAAAATTTGATTTCGGACTACTTAGATATATTTAGTTTCTTTATGAATGCAAAAGAACTAAGTGCAATAGATTCATTTTCCGATAAAAATGACATAGATTCTAAACTCATTTTTAGTTTTTTAGAGTATTATAACCAGCTTGATGATGATATAAAGATACATAATCAGACATTTATTAATAATAATCTTATTAAAGACAAGATATATTTTGATAATATATTAAAAGATGTCGATCCAAAAATAATGCTTGACCAAGATCAGAGACATGTCGTTCTTAATGATGAAGATTATACCCTAGTTATTGCAGGCGCTGGTGCAGGTAAAACAACAACTGTTGCAGCTAAAGTGAAATATCTTATTGATAAAAAAGCTATAGACCCCTCAGAAATTCTTGTCATCTCGTATACTAATAAAGCTGTAGATGAGTTAAAGGAACGCATAAATAAACAGCTTAAAATCCCATGTCCTATAACTACTTTCCATGCAGCAGGAAATGCAATAATTAGAAAACAGAAACAAGAGAAATTACGAATAGTAGATACTGGATTTTTATACAATGTGGCAAGAGATTATCTGAAAACACATATATTAAGCAATCCAGAAATGATGGAAAAGGTCATTATGTTTTTTGGAACTTATTTTGATGCACCATATGAAGGTGATGATCTAAAATCATTTTTCAATTATATTATCAAAGCAGATTTTACAACTATAAAAAGTGAGCTCAATGAATATACAGTAGAGATTATTGATCGTTTGACCAAAAAACAGATTACTATCAATAATGAATCATTGAGATCTCGAGAAGAAGTCTTGATTGCTAACTTCTTGTATACTCACGGTATTGAATATACTTACGAACCAATTTATCCCTATCACATATCAGGATCAAAAAAGATTTATACTCCTGATTTTATGATTTTACAAGGAGATAAAAAGGCATATATTGAGCATTTTGGAATCACAGAATCAGGTGGTCACAGTAGATATAGCAAAGAAGAACTTGATGCATATATTATGGCTAAGAATCATAAAATCAATCTTCATAGAAAACATAACACAAATCTAATCATTAGTTACTCACAGTTTAACGATGGAAAATCTATAATTGATCATTTAGAAAAAAATCTTATTTTGTCAGGATTCGACCTAAATAAAAAAGATACAAAGGATATTCTTTTAAAACTTGTCGGTAATGAAGAGAATAAATATATTTGGAGATTAGTCAAACTTATCACAATATTTATCCATAATTTCAAAGTCAAAGGACTTCAACAACAAGACTTTTATAGTTTTCTTCGTACAACCGAAAATGTTAGAACAAAGCTTTTTCTTGAAATATGTCATATGATCTATAATGAGTATCAAAATGCTTTGGATAAAGAAAAATGTGTTGATTTTGAAGATATGATTAATGATTCAGCGCGAATTTTAAGGGAAGTGGCAGAATTAAAAGAAAAGCTTCCATTCAAATATATAATTGTTGATGAATATCAAGATATATCAATGCAACGATTTGACCTAACAAGGGAGTTATCGAATGTTTGCGATGCAAAGATTATAGCAGTTGGGGATGACTGGCAATCTATTTATGCATTCAGTGGCTCTGACATCACCTTATTTACTAGATTTGCTCAATCCATGGGTTATGCAGAAGAATTGATTATTAGAAACACCTATAGAAATGCTCAAGAGGTTATTGATATAGCGGGTAACTTTATTCAAAAAAATGTTAATCAAATTAAGAAAACTTTATTTTCACCACACCACATTGAAGATCCAGTCATTGTGATCACATACTCGGATGATTATGACAAAAATAGAAAGCTTGGACTACAGGGTGTTTTAGAGCAGCGAGCAGAATCGGTTGTTAAAGCAATAGAGCATATTATTAGTTTTAAGAAAGATAGTAATAAAGAACACACAATATTGCTTATCGGAAGATATAATTTTGATGCTGAAAGGATCGGTGACACTCCATACTTTTCATATGATAGTTTAAACAATGTTATTATATGCAATATGTATCCTAAAATAAGACTAGAATTCTTAACAGCACACAGCAGTAAAGGGCTTGGCTTTGATGATGTTATAATAATTAATGCTATTGATCATGTTTATGGTTTCCCATCACAAATTGAAATTGATCCTGTTCTCCAGTTAGTTATTAATGTTGATGCATCTATTGATTATGCTGAGGAACGTAGGTTGTTTTATGTTGCAATGACACGAACAAAAAATCGTGTTTATATAATCGCACCAGAAAAGAAAACCTCTGAGTTTGTAACTGAACTTATCAGGGATTACGAGAATGTAAAACTAGAGGGTGTTTTGCAAGAAAATATAAAAGAGTTTAAGCATAATACATGTCCAATTTGTGGATATCCATTAACACTGAAATATAAACCATCCTATGGGCTCAAATTATACATATGCACTAATGAGCCTGAAGCATGTGGGTTTATGACCAACAACTTACGTGGTGGAAAAATGAGCATAGGAAAATGCCCTAAATGTCTGGATGGTTATATGATAGTCAAAGGAACCAAGAGAAATGATGAATCAGTTTTTTTGGGATGCACAAATTACACAACAGAAGGGAATGGTTGTGATTACTCAATGTCTAAGGTGCGTTATTATGAAATGAACCATTTAAATGATGATAAACCCAAACCAATTCATCAGAGAACCCAAACTGTAAAGAAGATAGAACAAAATCCTGAGATAGAATCCTCAATTGAACAAAAAACTATCAACAATGTTCCACAACAGATTACACCCGCAATAACTCCCGTTTTAGTAACACAACAAATTCAAGAAGTTGAAAACTCAAACGAAAGTAATATAAACATAAAGACATCATCTCCCGTTATTAATGAAACTATAGACCAATTGAGTATAAATCAATTAAAGATACTCAAATGCGTCAATGAACTTATAGTTAACTTTGGCATCAAGAAGATTACTGATATTCTTATCGGAAGCAAAGCAAAATATATATTGGAAGCCAAACTAGATGAACTTTCATCATATGGGTCACTTGAAGGTAATAGCAAAAATGATATTATTGAGACTATCATGAATTTAATCAAGGATGGTTATATTATACAAACACCTGGTTTATATTCTGTTTTAAAGTTGAGCAATAAGGGAAAAATTGCACTTCGAAGTCAAGTGAATAAACTTGATTATGTTGTAGAAACAATTGAAGAGATGAAAGAGATCATTAATTATGATCAAAATAATGCATTAAAAAATCTTAGAGATATTAGAAAGAAACTTGCTGCTGAGAAGGGACTAGAACCCAAACGATATATTAAAGAATCGATACTCAAGCGAATTGTCAAAAAGCCACCTAAAGATATTGAAAGTCTTTCCAAAATATTAAAAAATAACCGATACGTAAATGAAACTGATCTCCAAGCTTTACTCGATATTATTAGCAATAAAGAAATATTGGAAAAGCCTAAAAAAGCTCCAAAAGTAGACAATTTATTATTAAGAAGCTCATCAGTATCTGGAGTTTGTGAAGAAGTCAATAGATACATGATATCTAGGGGAATTATGAAGAAGATCAAGACAAACAATATCTTTGACTTTTTAGAAAAAGAAGGTTTGATTGAAATTTCTCTTAGAAAAGATAAAAAAATTATACGAACACCTACTCAAAAAGGAATAGATATGGATGTTGATATCGAAGTATTGATTGCTAAGGATTTTACCTCAAAACATTTGAAGCTTGGACCAAAAATAAAATCTTTAATTATTGAGAATCTTGACAATATATAATTTGGTTTAAAAAAGATCAAAAAATAAAAAGATATCGTTCCGAAGTTCTCGGCATCGATATCTTTTCTATTAAATTGCAACTTATTTCTTTTTGAATGGATCTACAAGGTCTCTTTTAAGTGTGATAATAATCTCAAATGGTAGTGTTTGTGAAATCGATGTTGTTACAACTACCCACCCAATCTTTGCTAATTTATTAATCTCTATTTCTGCATCTTTTATTGTAGCTGAACTAATGATTTTATATTCTATCATGGTATTTTAAGTTATATCAATACTATTGTTGTCTTGAAAAGAATACTGTACGAGAATCGTCACAAACCTTCTTAATTTCTTTTTCAAGTCTATCAAATTCAGCTTTATAAACGTTAACTGCTTCAGTATACTTTTGTTTACTCCAAATGATCAAACCAACATATAATAAACCTGGAATTACGAAAACCAAAATCAATATTAAAAACAATAGAAAACTAAAAGAAATTGGAGCCTTTGGAATGACCAATCTTTCTTGTTGTTCTCTTAAAACATCATATTGATATTCAAACTTTACCAAATCTGCATACACACTATTTTGTGTTTCTCTTGATAAAGAAACATCAAGACCATTAATAGAAAGTAATTCCCAACCAAAAGACTCAAATTCCTTAACCCTTTTCCCAATAATTTGCTTATTTGGAGCAGCGATTATTTTAGACTCTCTAGACATTATTTTTCCCCTTTGTATTTGTATTTGGTTTAATTGTACTATATTTTCATTAATTTAACAATCACATGATTGATTATTCATTTATAGTATTTTTCATCAAAAAAAAGAGATTCACACACTAAACCAAACATGATATAATTAATATAAACAAATTTTCATTTTTGGGGGCATTCAATGAAAAACTTAAAATCCATATTTTTATTTACAATTCTCCTATCTTTAGGAGTGTTTTTGCTTGCATGTACAAAAACTCCAGAGGTTTCTCTAGAGTTTAACACCAATGGAGGATCTTTAATCACTCCAATTCTTACAGATGGTAAATCCATCAGTCTACCTGATAATCCTACAAAAGATGGATACATATTTGATGGATGGTATTGGGATAACGAGACATTCACAGAAAAATTAACCAATAAATCCATCCCAGAATCAAAGATTGCTACTACAATGACTGTATATGCAAAATGGATTCCAGCAACTGATGCTAGACAATTTACAATCACATTTGATTCAATGGGAGGAACTCCTGTTGAACCAATAACAGCTGATTATCAATCAGCAATCCAAAAACCAACAGATCCAACCATGGATAGTCTTTCCACATTTGATAATTGGTATATAGACCAAGACTATACAACACCTTACATATTTACTACGATGCCAGAAAGTAATATCACACTCTATGCGAAATGGAACACTCTCGGTTTAGTAACTGCACCCATCGAAATTACGATGTGGCATATAGAAAGAACTACAAAAAGAGATTTACTCATTAAATATGCAAATGAATTTATGAATTTGTATCCCCATATCACAGTAAACATTCCTGATGCCACCTCTTCATTAGATATACTTAAGAATAGTTTACAGTCTTCTTTTGCTGATAACACTGCAAAGCCTAACATCATAGAAGCAACTGCTTACAATCTTGCTGAATATAAATATCAAAGTTTTATCCTAAATCTTAATCCCTATATCAATGATCCTACATATGGATTAGGTAACTCAGATTCACTTGAGGATATCCTATTATCATTTAGAGAAGAAAGCAGTCAATATGATGCTAATCATAGCTTCTACGGACTACCCTTCTCAAAATCCACTGAAGTCATGATCTATAATCAAACAGCATTTACTTCGATTAATAAAGAAATTCCAAAGACATGGAATGAAGTAATTTCAATAACTCCTTTCCTTAGAACCTATGGAGCTCAATACAACAATCTAAGTCAGGTCATACCAGTAACCTATGATTCAGCAGGTAATGCTTTTATCACATTTATAAAACAGTTTGATGGAGCATATACAAGCCTAAATTATAACACAATGACTGGTGAATGCTTATGGGAAGATAATGCAAATACAATCGAAGCTATGAATTTCCTAAAGACCAATAAAGGTAGTATTACTACTCCTCAATTTTGGAATGAGGATTATGGAACAAATCCATTTATGCAACAAAAGACGCTTGCTTTGATTAGTTCATCCTCAGAGATTAGATATAACATCCCACCAATTAATCCAAATACAGGACAACCAATATTTGAAATTGGAGTTGCTCCAATTCCATATAATAGTGAATTATCAGGTTCAAATGCTGTTTTACAAAAGGGATTAGATCTAGCCTTAGTCAATACAGGAACAGATCAAGAAAAGCTTGCTTCATGGCTATTTCTTAAATTTATCACAAATACAGAAAATAGTGCAGATTGGGCCATCAATACAGGCAGCATACCTATTCGAACAAGTGCATTTCAAACTGCTCCTTATCAAGAGTTCTTAAATAATCCAACAACTGCTCAAAAGTATACTTCAATGGTTGCTAATGCAATGTATCTACAATTAGATGATATGTTCTTTGCTCCATCGTTTATTAGATCTGAGATGGTCAGAGAAAAAGTTGGTTATGCAATAGAACGTATTTTATATGGTGATGGAAATATAGATGCTGCATTAGAAGATGCAGTAGTTGATTAGATATTATGAACTATGTAAAACACACCTTTATGATTCACTAAAAAATAGAAAAAGGAGTTTTAACAATGGGAAAAGAAATATATGATTCATTAATTCAAAAAGCAGAGTTAGAGATAATGAAGAAAAAACTGATTAAGAGAAGAGAACTATTGGAAAAATACCAATTATATACTAAAGTCTATGGTCCACAGTCTTCAGAATATAACAACTCAGCCTATGAGAATAATAAATTGGTTTATTATAAAAAGGTATATGAAGAAGTATCAAATGAGGAATTAGAAAAATTAGAGACACTATTACAGCTTTCATTGGGTCTTTCAAGCGTAGAAACCTTTTCAGTAAGATTTGGTGCTACTAACTTTATCGGATATATGTACATTATTGTTGGTGTATTGATAGGAATTGTTCTATTGGCGACAGAATTACCAGAAATTGGTTTTATGGTAATTTTTGCTAGTATAGTTATAGGTATTGCATTCTTAACAGCAGGTCATATTATTAGACAATTAAACATAATTATTAATAATCTGAAAAAATTAGACAAAGACTCGTAGAAATGACTGCATTGTTCTAATATTTGTAGTAATAACTTTTATTTCCCTACTCTATATATAAACTACTTATGATTTATGTAGATTTATAGAATGGGGATTTTTATTTTCTATTACCCATAAAGCATGAATTTATCATATAATTAAACTAATAATCTTTATCACGAGGAGCATTCTATGAAGCATAATGAATTAAAGAAGAAACTAGCTTTCGCATCTGCCGATATCTTTGGTGGAGGATCATTTAACATTGTTAACTTTCTTTATCCAGGCTTTCTAGCAATAACAGTAGGTATTAGTCCTTATTGGATAGGAGTCGTTATTCTAGTTGCTAGAATATGGGATGCGGTTACGGATCCCTTAATGGGACATATTTCAGATAGAACTAATTCTAAGATGGGTAAGAGAAGAATCTATTTAGTAATTGCTGCTCCATTTGTATTACTATCTATGTATCTATTATTCTTTCCATATTCATTTTCTTCTACAGCACTAAGAGTAGTTGCTGTACTTGCTTCTTATCTAATATTTACGACTGTACAAACATCAGTAATGATTCCTTATTATTCTTTATCTAGTGAAATCACTTCTGACTACCAAAAAAGAGCATCCTATAATTCTTACCGCCTAGGATTTTCTATATTCTCATCCATTCTTTGTGTTGCGGTTCCTGGTATTATTGTTGGTATGTTTGGTGATCGTGCAATCGGCTTTCAAGTCATGAGTTTATCATTCGGGTTACTCTTCGCTCTATCTGTCTTGTTTACAGGTTTATTTGCAAGAGAAGAAATTCAAACACCTAAGGTTGAAACGAAATTATCATTCAAGGGAATGGCGAAGCCTTTAGGTCTTCGTCCATTTAGACAATATTTAGGAATGTTTCTAGTGCTTCAAATGTCGATGGCAATTATGAGTGGATTATTTTTCTTCTATGTTGATTTCTTCGTTACTAAAAATGAGACATCTTTAGGTAATCCTACTATGGTGGGTTTAATATCTGCAGCACTTATGTTTTCTATGCAAATTGTAGCTCTTCCAGTTTATTTAAAGATGATTGAAAAGAAGGGGAAAACCTATGCATATCGCTTTGGTGCATTCCTTTGGATATTTACTGCTTTATTTATTCTAATTATTCCAGCAAATGTAAATCCATTAGTTATCTATTTACTAGCAGCCTTAATGGGTCTTGGTATATCAGGTCCTGGTCTTGTTCCTCATACGATGTATGGAGATGTAGTTGATGCTGGTCAAATTAAATTTAAGGATAGACTAGATGGTCAAATGAGTGGGTTTACTAACTTTATTAATAAGATTGCTCAAGCAGTAGGACTAGCCTTAGTTATGTTTTTAATAGGACTTGCAGGCTTTCAGGAACAACCCCTAAATGGACCAGCTATAGTTAGTCAACCTGATAGTGCGCTACTTATGATTCGTGTCATTATGTCTTTAGCACCACTCATCTTTATGAGCATCGGGATTTATATTTCATTTAAGTATAAGATAGATGCGAAAAAACAAAAAGAAATTACTGAAGCTATTAATGATTCTTCAATTTCTAGAGAAGAAATCATTTCAGATTTATAAATGAAAAGACCAAACATAATCCTAAATACAACGTTAGGATTTCTAGTTAAAATATTTGCATATCTAAAGGGACAAAGGATCATTAAAAAATGTAGGATTAAAGGACCAGCAATTATTCTTTCTAATCATACATCATTTTATGATTTCATTTATACAAGTGCTGCGATGTATCCTAAAAGAGTCTCTTACTTAGCTGCTAAGAAAATGTTTTATGAAACTCCAACAGGTTTCTTTTTACGGCTTGCTAGAGCGATTCCAAAGTCCTTGATGCAAGCAGATCCAGTTGCTACACTGCATGCATTTCGGATTCTTAAGAAAAAGGGAATTGTCTCTGTATTTCCTGAAGGTCAAATATCACCATCGGGTAGATCACTCACTCCTGCATTTGCCATAGCTAAGTTCTTAAAGAAAGCGAATGTTAATGTTTATATAGTCAAGCACATGGGTGCTGGACTATCTAATCCTCCTTGGTCTAAAAAGACTTTTAAAGGGAAAGTAGAAACCATTAAAGAACTTATTATAACAAAGGAAGAACTCAAATCTTTAAGTGGTGAAGAGATTTATAAGATTGTTTGTGATAAGCTATATTACTCACAGTCAGAATATAATCTAATCAAACAATATAAATATAAATTAAATGATATTTCAAACCTAGAAAATGTAATCTATCAATGCCCGTCATGTCTACATGAAGGGTTAACATCAAAAAAGCATCAACTGATTTGTCCATCATGTAATCACATCATAACCTATGACACATATGGACTTCTAAATGGTGAGGGATTAGATACACTCTTTCTAAAACAAGAATCACGTGTTAGAAAAGAAATTGATCTGAACCCAAATTATCAAATAGAAGGTCATGCTAGATTGATGTCATTTAGAAATAAAAAGCTTATAGAAGTTGGAAGTGGTATCATCTCTTTAAAAAGATTTGAGTATATATATAAGGGTACGATTGATAACGAATATAAAGAATCAACATTTAAGGTAAGTAGTACACCAACGCTACCTTCTGATATTGGTAGAAATATCCAAATCTATGAAATGGATATGATATATCAATTTGAAATGGATATCAAATGGTTACCAACAAAAGTAGTACATGCTGGGGAATATTTATTTCAATTGAACAACAAATAAAGTGGAATTCGTTTTCCACTTTTTAATTGAATTTTTATATTAGCGATGATATAATCATGTTAGAAAGTACGAAAGTAAGAAAAGAGGAATAATCATGATTATAGAACTTAGAAAAAAATCTCAAATAACTATACCTAAAGAGATAGTTGATTCTCTATCCCTGCAAGAAGGAGATCATTTAGACATTAACTTAAAAAATGGCGTTATTCATATTGAACCTGTAGCGATTTATTCTAAAAGATATATAGAAAGACTTGAAAAAACAGTGATGCGTATTCAAGAAGAACCAACTAAGTATTCAAATGGTCCGTTTACGTCAATTGAGGATATGATAAAATCTCTTGAAGATGAAGAACTTGAGAAGAAAGATAAATAATTCGAATTTTTACTTCTATTGATACAAAAAAGTCCTGCTCACGCAAGACTTTGCATTTTTTATTCATCCATTAACTCATGTATTGATCTCTAGCACCAGGAACCATATATCTTGTAAAATGCGGTTCATCAGGTGTTATAACAAAGAATAACAATACACCAGCAACTAATCCACCTAAATGACCAGGAATACTAATATTTGGAATAACAAAGGTAAATATTAAATTGATTAGCATTAAGTTTCTAATCGAGCGAATCGCTTGAGGGTGAAACCAACTCGCCTTTTTAATAGTGAGCATAAATAATCCACCCATGACACCAAAGATTGCTCCACTTGCTCCGATTGTTACTACATTAGGTGCTCCAAAGAAAACGACAAATAAACTAGATACAATACCAGCTACCATATAAACAAGTAAGTATCTTTTTGGTCCTATAAATCGTTCTAAATGACCACCTATGTAAAATAAAACATAAGAGTTCATTAAAAAGTGTAATACACTACCATGAAGTGCCATAGCTGTAATGATTCTATAGTATTCACCTTGCTCAGTAATGAGTGGTGGAAGGATCGCTCCCCATGATATTAAGTTTTCTATAGTAAACCCACCACTAAACATAACAACAATCCCCATTACCAAATTAATGATAATGATGATACTTGTTACTGGGTGATTTTTATAATATTCTTTAAAGTATTCTGTATAGTTCATCTCTTCACCATCCTACCTTCATATTATACATATGATAGAATTGATAAACAACCTATATGAAGTCTATCAGCTGAATTGTGGATAATTTAATATAATTGAAGTGTTTTACTAGATAATATTATAAATTGCTTACGTTTTTCTTAATTCTACACTATGATTTTTTTAATAGTGATAAAATATGAATAATCCTATATGTAAAGGAAAAATGAAATGAAAAAGAAACAATTTATGAACATCATACCTAAAACTAAAAAAGTCATTCGCTACTGTGCCGCAATATATGCGTTTTTTATCATTTTACTTACTATAGTTTTAAAACACTATCAAGCATTTAATGATTTTTCATTATTTGCTCAATTCATGTATATCACGATGACCCTACTTGCCATATTGTCAGTTTCCCTCTATTTTATAGATGAAGTCAAGGGAGCAATTCTTTCTATCTCAATTATTTTGATATTTAATATATTATCCATATTTATTCAAAGCTTTAAGGATTTAGATATCAGAATTAACTTACTCTTCGTTTCGGGAATTGTGATACTCTTCCTTCACTACTTTGAAAAGGCAATCCAATCAGAGAGAGTAGACTATCAAATCTTACTAAGCAAATATAACCAGCTTGATCTCAATTCAAAAATAACTAAGACGATCTCTGATATTACACCAAGAATGTTAATCAATGACGATTTAGATGAACTGCTTCAAATCATTTTAGAAAAAGCAGTAGAACTCATACCCAAGGCTCAATCAGGAAGTATATTGATTAGAAATAATGGTGACATGGAATTTCATGCTGCAGTTGGCTATGATTTAGGTGAACTAAGAAAGATTAAGCTTAAATTTGAAGAAATGTATCAATATAAGCTAAACATGCTCTATGAACCAGCAGTTATCAAAGATATCAAAACCTTTAACAAGAAGAACTTAAATGCTGAGACGAACACCTCCATGAATGAGAAGGATATGCTAACTGCTAAAGCAGTACTCACATGCTCATTTGTTTTACATGGTAAGATTTATGGATTTATCAATTTGGATAATCTAGATGACTTGGATGCATTTAACGAACAGGATAAAACATATATTAAGCATTTAGCATCTCAAATTGAGCTTGCTTTAAATAATCATATATTAGTAGATGAAATCTATACACTATCAAAAACAGATTCACTCACTGGAGTTCATTCTAGAAAGCATTATGAAAAATTGATTAAGAATGCCTATAATGATGCACTAGAAAAAAAGAAGGTTTTTTCAATTGCTGTCATGGATGTCAACTACCTAAAGAAAATCAATGATACATACGGACATATGGTTGGCGATGAATATTTAATTCACTTTGTTGAAATTATCAAAGAAAATCTAAAACCTCAAGATATTCTTTCAAGAACAGGTGGCGATGAATTTGTTATTATCTTCCCAGAGCAAGATCTGCATCAAAGCCTTGATAGAATTAAAGAAATTAGACAAACATTTGTTAAAAAACCTTTTACCTTTGAGGATTTAGAGCATATTGTAGATTTCGGAAGTGGAATTGCTTGTTATCCAATGGATAATGAAGATTTATTAGGACTCATGAGAATTGCAGATAAGAGAATGTATGACAACAAACGAGAACGAAAATTAACGAAATAAAATGAGAAGCCTTGTGAATTTCAATTGACAAGGCTTTTTTACTGAAAAAAATTTTTCAATTGTGACAAAACACCAATCTTCATTGAGTGTTCGGTTGTATTATAAGAAGAATACAAGTAAGATAGGAGTATAAGTCTTACGATTGTTACCAAGAAGGGATTATGCATGCTCTGCATAACATAAAAAATGAAATCATTTAAGTATAGTGTTGAACCAAAAATTATATCAGAGATGGATCCAAACTTTAGACCAATCTATCTAGCTAATGCTAACTATTTAAAGGCTGTGATGAAGTCTAAAAATCCAGAACCAGTAGCAATTGCTATTGAAAGAAACCAAGGCATTCAATCAGTCTACAAGACCTTTGTTTTTAATGATAGTGAAAATGAATATGAATCCAATATCTTCTATATAGAAAGACTCATTAAATCCTTATTATGGATAAAGGGTGGATGGAAGATTATATTTGGTGGACCTAAATCCATTGGAAACTATATTAAGGAAAGTTATGCTGTCGGTGGACTCCGTGAGTTCGACCGAGAGTTTATGACAAGAATCTATGAGAAAAAATTTACAGTAGAACTCACTACTCCAGATATGATTAAGGATTCTAATGAAAAATCAGCACCTCTAGGAAGACATCTAGAAGGCTATCGAATAGGCTTTGATGCAGGTGGATCAGACCGCAAGGTCTCAGCTGTAGTTGATGGAGTTCCTATTTATTCAGAGGAAGTCGTTTGGCATCCTAAATTACAAACAGACCCTACCTATCATTATCAAGGAATCTTAGATTCAATAAAAACCGCAGCATCCAAAATGCCTCGAGTAGATGCTATTGGCGTCTCCTCTGCAGGCGTTTATATTGATAATCGTGTCATGGCAGCATCCCTATTCATAAAGGTTCCTAAGCATGAATTTGACCTACATGTCAAGGACATGTTCATCAATATCGCAAAGGAATTAGGAGACATTCCTATAGAAGTCGCTAACGATGGAGACGTCACTGCACTAGCAGGAGCAATGAGCCTAGAATCTAACCAAGTTTTAGGAATTGCTATGGGTACATCTCAAGCTGCAGGCTACGTTGATGCAAAGGGAAATATCACAGGATGGTTAAACGAACTCGCATTTGTTCCAGCAGATTACAATCCAGATGCTATGATTGATGAATGGTCATTAGACTATGGATGTGGTGTTAAGTATTTTTCTCAGGATGCAGCAATTAAGCTTGCAGAACAAAATCAAATCAAAATTAATCCTGATTTATCACCAGCAGAGAAGTTAGAATATTTACAAAATGAAATTTCTAAAGGAAATGAAAAAATTTTAAAAATTTTTGACACAATTGGAATATATTTGGGTTATAATATACTAGGTTATCAAGCATTTTATGACATCAAACATGTTCTTGTTCTAGGTAGAGTCACCTCAGGTTTAGGTGGTTCTAGAATCATTCATTATGCAAAGCTTGTATTAGAGGCTGAATCTCCTGATTTAGCAAAACGAATCAAGATTACATTGCCAGATGAAAAGAGTAGACGCGTTGGCCAATCGGTTGCTGCTGCTAGTCTTCCTGACTTAAATAAGAGGTATTGAGGTGTATAAAATGAAATTAAACAAAAAAACTGCAGAATTCTTTATACCAGACAATAAGGATATTGAAACTGCCATTAAAAGAACTACCCATATGTCCATTGCTGCTCATCAAGATGATATTGAAATTATGGCTTATGATGGCATTCTCAAATGCTTTGGTAAGGATGACAAGTCATTCTTTGGAGTCGTTGTAACAAACGGTTCAGGAAGTGCAAGAGATTCTATCTATAAGAACTACACAGATGAACAAATGATTGAAGTGAGACGCCTTGAACAAAAGAAGGCTGCTTATATCGGAGAATTTGGAGCACTTGCTTTATTGGACTATCCAAGCTCTGAAACAAAGGATCCTAAAAATCAAGAACTTGTTGATGAACTTGCCTTATTAATTAAGCTTGCTAATCCTGAAGTATTATATACACATAATCTTGCTGATAAGCATGATACACACATTGGTGTAACCACCAAGGTGATCAAAGCAATCCGTAAGCTTCCACAGGAATTTAGACCAAAAGAGGTTTATGGCTGTGAAGTATGGAGAGATCTTGATTGGATGCTAGATGAAGAAAAAGTTATTTTTAATGTGAGCGATCATCCAAATCTTGCTCAAGCTTTAGTAGAAGTATTTGATTCTCAAATTATCGGTGGTAAGCGTTATGATTTAGCAACGACAGGTAGAAGAGTTGCACATGCAACCTATTCAACCTCACATGCAGTAGATAAAGCTTCAGCCTTAATATTTGCTATGGATTTAACACCGCTTGTAAAAGATGTTGATTTAGACATCGAAACCTATGTCTTAGATTATATCGAAAGATTTAAACAGGATGTAGCTAAAAGGATTCAAAAAATGATTTAGGTCTCAATGTGGGACAAACACATTTTTCTTTGTTAGAGTATAGTAAAAAAACACCAGCTGCAACCGGTGTTTTTTTACTATTCGGCAGTTTTTTTCACTATATAAAGTATAGAATGAATGTATAGAAGAATATTGATAATAGTGGCAGCTATATAAATGCGTATATGAAAGGAAGAATATGAAAAAAATATTTTATATATTTATGCTTTTAGGGTTATTTTTCCTACAAGGGTGTCAGGATGAAGGGGAACCTTCCATACCAACACTGATTTGTGGGACAAATGAAGAAATCGTTGATGGAGTTTGTAAAGCAATTTATGAACCAGAAGAGCTCGCGCTAATGAACGCGATTGCTAATATAGATGAGATGTCTAATTATCAATTAGAGATCACGATCCAAAATGGATTTGAGTTATATGACGTTGTTATTGAATTTGATGGTGATAAATCCTCATTTCTATTTGATGGCATCAAGGATTATTATGAAATTAAAAATGGTGTCATTAGTCATTATGTTCAACAAGGCAACACTTACGCCAAGGAAACCATCAATACACAACAAAACAGTGAATATGATTTCTTTAAAGCATTTCAAGTGAGCTGGTTTACCTATAATGATGGGAAATATCTTTTAAACCTACAAAACCAAGCCTCTCTTCAGGCATTCTTTGAGCCATCATTTACTGGTAGTGAGCTATCAAGCTTTGAAATGACAATTGTTGATGATTATATATCTGAAATGAGTTTCTTCCTTCAAGTTGAAGACATCAGCTATAGATTCATTATTGAGTTTAACAATATCGGAACTGTTGATATTGTTTTACCTACAGTGTAGGGAGGGAAAACAATGAAAAAATTAATTGCTTTATTCCTATTGTTATTCACATTATCTTTCGTTCAATTTCATGAAGTCAGTGCAGCATTTAGACTTTATGAAACGACTAAGGAAACGACGTTTGTTGAAGGTGTAAGACATACTAAAATTGTTGGATCTATCGATATGGATGGATTAGTTACCAATCAGGTCATTAATTACATTGGTGCGAATGTTAAATCATTTAGTGATCTTAATGTAATTGTTTCTGATAACTTCCAAGATCATAGTTGGAGAATGTCTGGATTACCAGTTATTATTGATAGAGTACATGCAAGATATGATCACTTTAGAGTCATAGGTGGAGTCAATGGTGACTTCTATGACATTAATGATACTGGTCAACCTTTATCACTTCATGTAAGAGATTTTGAAGTTATTCAAAGAGGCTATGGTGGAAATAGAAATGCTGTAGGCTTTAAGGATAATGGAGATGTAGTTCATGGTATTCCTACATTTGATGGCTATGAATTATTAGTTTATAATGATGAAGGTCAATTAAAAAAGAGAATTCCAGTAAATAGAATCAATCAAGTTCCACAAAGTGAAAACGAAATCGCTGTGTTCTTCAATAATTCTTTAGTAGCTCTTCCTGAGTTATACAATAAGGTTGTTTTAGACGGTATTGAAACAAAAATTAATAAAAATCTTTCTGGATACTTTGGAAAAGGTACTCTAGTAGAAACAACTACAGATGTTGTTGAAATCGGTAGTACTCAATTTGTCATTGTTGGTAACAACTTCAATAACGATCAATTGATTTCTGAAAATGATTATGCAGTTGTTCAACTTGGTCTAGGTGGTGCTTGGGATGATGTAAGATATGCAGTAGGATCTGATGCACAACCACTTGTTATTGATGGTAAAGCAAATCTAACCTTAAATGCAGGAGCAAGCTGGGATTTCCCTGCTCCACGTACTGCAATTGGTATTAAAACAGATGGTACAATTTTCTTCGTCGTTGTTGATGGTAGAAATAAGCCAGATGGTATGGATGGTGTAAAGCTTAGAGAACTTGGTGAAATTATGGCTCATTTCGGTGCTGATAGAGCATATAACCTTGACGGTGGTGGTTCATCCACTATGGCTCTTAAGGATATTGAATCTGGAGAATATGTGATCTTAAATACACCTTCTGATTTAAGAGTTAGAAGTGTAGCGAATGGTGTATTCTTTGTTAAGGGTGAGTTAGCTGAAATTCCTGCTCCAATTCCTGCATGGCCAGACACTAGAGATCAACTATTAAGTCCAAGTAATCCATTTGTTGATAGTCAAGGTGTTCTTCACTTTGGATCAGTTGAAGGAAGTATTTCCTATAGTGTAGTTATTAACGGTAAGGAAACAGTAGTAGCTGATAATCAGCTAAGTCTTCAACTTCCAATAGGCTCTCATGAAATATCAGTAAGAGCGAAGGGTGGAGCACTCTATAAATCATCAGAATACACACAAGAAATTGTATACAATGTGTATCCACAAGACATTTACAAGTTCCTTGAGCTACTTAAAGGATTTGCTGCTCAAAATGTGACTCCGTAGTCAATACGTGAAAAAAATTATCTAATGATGACAAAACATGCGTCTTTTGGCGCATGTTCTTTTTTTATTATCATATCTATGATATGTTAGAATCGTATATTATGGTTGAGGTAGAAAAAATGAAAATAATAACATGCATCAAACAAGTACCGGCATCATCGAATGTTCAAGTCGATCCAAAAACAGGTGTTTTAATTCGTGATGGCAACAATGTTAAAATGAATCCCTTTGATTTATATGCACTTGAAACTGCATTTCAAATTAAAAGCTTAAGTAAGGACTCTATCGTGCATTCTATTACGATGGGGCCTCCTTCAGCAAACAATGTTTTATATGAAGCATTACATATGGGAGCTGATGAAGCGACCCTTATTAGTGATCGAAGATTTGCTGGTGCAGATGTGCTCGCAACTTCTTATACATTATCTCAACTCGTAACCCATATCGCAAATTTTGATTTAATTATTTGCGGGAAACAAACTACAGATGGAGATACAGCACAGGTCGGTCCTGAAATGGCTGAATTTTTAAATATCCCTCACGTTCCATATGTGAAGGAAATTATTGAAGTTAAGGAAAAGTCAATTGTACTGCGTAGTGCTTATGATAATTATGATGAAGTCGTTGAAGTCCTTTATCCATGCTTAATTACAGTGGAAAAGGATGCCAATGTACCTAGACTACCTTCTTATCTTAGAAAGGTAGAGTTTAAGAACTATCATATCAAAATGGTTTCCTTAAAGGATTTAAAGGATCAAAATCCGGATAACTATGGTTTAACAGGTTCACCAACTCAAGTGGATGAAATATTTCCACCAGTGAAGAGAACAGAAGCGATTGTAATGAAGGGCAATAAAGCAAAGCTTGCCGAGGATATGTTTAAAATACTGAAAGAAAGTCGTTTTTTATAGGTGAATTATTGTGGCATATATTAAAGTCAATCAAGATAAAGTCAGTCCTGAAATCGCTAAAAAGTTAATCGATATTTGTCCATTCAATGCCTTTGATTATACAGACGCATATTTATCGATTAACGCATCATGTAAGATTTGTAGAGTTTGCGTAAAAAAGGGACCTGATGGTGTTTGTGAGTTTGTTGAAACGAAGAAATATAAGATCAATCAAGCGGATTATAAGGGAATTGCCGTATACGTTGAAATACATAACCAAAAGGCTCATCATGTTTCATGGGAGCTAATTGGTAAAGCAAAGGAACTATCACTTAAAACAAAAGAAAAGGTATTCGCGATTGTAATTGGTGAAAATGTATCACATATCGCTAATGAAGCTTTATCCTACGGTGTTGATGAAGTCTTCCTATATGATCATCCAGCATTTAAGGATTTCAATGTTGAGCTTTATACCAATGTAATGGAATCATTTTATAAGAAGTACCAAAATAATGTTATCCTTTATGGATCAACTCCAAGAGGAAGAAGCTTCGCACCAAGAGTAGCAGCTAGACTTAAAACAGGATTAACAGCAGATTGTACAATGCTTGATATAACTACGGATGGTGAGCTATTACAAATAAGACCAGCCTTTGGTGGTAATATTATGGCAAAGATCAATACACCAAATCATCGACCACAAATGGCTACTATTAGATATAAGATGTTTAATGCACCAAAACAAGTCACTCCATTTGGTATCATCCATAATGAAGATACTCATTTGATTAAAAAAGATTCAACCATTCATTTATTAGAAACACTACATAAGCCAGTTGTTTCTGACTTAAGTGACGCAGAGGTGATTATCGCTGTGGGTAGAGCATTTAAAAAACAAAAGGATTTAGAGTTGATTGAACCTTTAAGAAAGAAATTAAATGCAGAAATTGGATGTACTAGACCCTTAATTGAAAATGGTTGGTTTGACCCAAGAAAACAAATCGGATTAAGTGGTAGAACAGTTAAACCAAAATTAATCATTAATTTAGGAATTAGTGGAGCAGTTCAATATATTGAAGGAATGAAGGAAGCGGAATTAATAATAACCGTGAATAGCGATGAGCATAATAAGCTATTTGATATAAGTCACTATTCAATTATTGGTGATATCTATCAAGTCTTACCAGAACTCAATTTATTAATTGATCAAATCATGGAGGAAAAATCATGAACTATAAAAAGATGACAAATGAAGATTTTAGCTTTCTAAAGGCTTTAGTTGGAAATGAAAATGTTACTGTCTTAAATGATATCGAAAAAGACTTTGCACATGATGAACTAGGAACTGTAGTTGCCTTTCCTGAGGCACATGTCATTGTCAAAGAAAAAAATCAAATTCAAATGATAATGAAATATGCATATGAATATAATATTCCAGTTACTGTCAGAGGTAGTGGTACAGGATTGGTTGGAGCATGTGTTCCTTTATTTGGTGGGATCTTACTTGACACCTCTAAAATGAATCGAATTATTGAACTCGATAAAACCAATTTAACACTTCGTGTAGAACCAGGCGTATTACTTCTAGATATCTATGAATGTGTTGAAAAAGAGGGTTTATTTTACGCACCAGACCCAGGTGAAAAGACCGCGACCATTGGTGGAAATATTTCCACGAATGCTGGCGGAATGCGTGCCATTAAATATGGCGTCACTAGAGAATGGGTACGTGGTCTAGAGGTTATTACTCCAGATGGTGAATTAATTAAATTAGGTGGTAAGGTTGTTAAAAACTCAACAGGATATGGCTTAAAGGACCTAATTATAGGCTCTGAAGGAACATTAGGCATCATCGTTGAAGCAACCCTAAAGCTAATACCAAAGCCTAAGAAAACCATTAGTCTACTCGTTCCATTTAAAAATAGAGAAGACGCGATATCTGCAGCACCAAGACTGATTATGGATCACGTCATTCCAACAGCTGTTGAATTCCTAGAAAAACAATCCTTGCAGTACTCAGAAGAATTCCTAGGAAAGAAAATCCCACATAACAATTTTGAAGCTTATTTATTAATTAGCTATGATGGAAATAATGAAATTGCTATTCAAGAGGATATTGAAATTGCCTCATCACTTTGTGTAAATAAGTATAATGCAATCGATGTTTTTTTAGTCGATACAGAGGAACGTAGAAGTAGTGTATGGAATGTTCGTGGTGGCTTTTTAGAAGCGATTAAAGCATCCACCTCAGAAATTGATGAGTGTGATGTTGTTCTACCACGTTCAAATATTGGCGCATTCCTAGAATACGTTAGAGAATTATCTGAAGAAATTGGCGTAAGAATTCCTTATTTCGGACATGTTGGAGATGGTAATCTACACATCTATTTTTGCAAGGATCAACTAAGTGATGAGATGTGGAAGGAAAAAGTATCTAAGGGATTTAACCTCATGTATGAAAAAGCATTTACCTATGGTGGTCTGGTTTCAGGAGAACACGGCATCGGCTATGCAAAAAGAGAATATATGCAAAAGCTCTTAGGTGACAAACAAATGGAAATTATGCGAGGGATTAAAAAATCATTTGACCCTAAAAATATCCTAAATCCAGGTAAAGTAATTTAGTTTTAAATGATATTGAATTAGTTAGTATTTTATGGAGGGCTTATCGTTAGCCCTTTTCAATTATGTGTAAAACATAACTGTATAACATATACTTTTTTAATGATATAATAGGGATGAAAACACTTACAGTTGTTTATATGATTTAAGTAGGAGGCGATTGAAATTAGCGTCATGTTGAATATGTTAAAGTACAAAGAAGACCTAAGCATGGCAGAACGTGTTGTTTTAGATTATCTAATCGAAAACAAAGCCGTCTTAAAAGACTTCTCTGTTGAAAAAATAGCTGAAGCTGCTTATACATCTCCAGCATCTGTTGTGAGAATGTGTAAGAAACTTGGATATAAGGGATTTAAAGACTTTAAGATCGATTTCATCCTAGCAAATGCTAAGGTCGAAATTCCTGAAAATAAAGAATACGCAGACGTTATTTTAGCCAAAGATTCTCATTGCGGGCTATCTGCAGTAGAAAATAATATAAGAGTTTTAGAGGATACTTTAAAGCTTTATGATGAAGCAACCGTAATGAAGGCTGCTGAAATGATTATGAGTGCGAGAAAGATATTGATCTTTGGTAAAGGGTCATCTTATTTAGTCTGCAAGGATTTAGAGATGAAGCTAAGAAGAATCAATAAGTTTTGTATCGCACAGGGTGAAAGTCATGAGCAGTTGGTTGACGCATCCTTCATTAATCAAAAGGATGTTATTATCTTTATTTCGAACTCAGGTAAAACCAAGGAAATTATTAGTGCTGCTTTAGTAGCTAAGGAAAATAAAGCGAAGATTATAAGCATTACGAAGCTAGGAGCTTCAATGCTTGCTGAGCTATCTGATGTTGTGCTCTACACATCATCCTTAGAAGGAGAATTTAGAAGTGCTGCGATGACTTCAAGAATCTCACAGTTTTGTATGGTAGATGCTCTATTTGCACATTGTGCATATACGGATATCGATAGAAGCGTAAGAACATTAGAAATGACCTATAAGACTTTTAAGAAGTTCAAAAGATAATTTAAGTCTATGTAAAGCATATGGAACACTCTATATGCTTTTTTTTCGTTTTTCTAGAAATGCCCTATTTTTTTCTAATTTGAAAAAAACAACCTAAAGGACTGGATTCTATAGTTTTAAAAACTATATGTACTATAATAACTAGTGATGATAGGTGAGATATGAAGAAACTTGCTATAGGCATGATGAGTGGAACCTCTCTAGATGGCATCGATGTCTTAATTTCAGAGATCGAAGGGACATTCACTCAAACAAAAGTAAATCTTATTGCATACAAAACCTATCCATTTGAAGCCTCTCTTCTACAAAAAATTAGAAAGAGCTTCTCCATCAAAGAAAGTGATTCAGAATTGCTATGCAGTCTGAACTTTGAATTAGGTGAAGCCTTTGCAAGCGCTGCCAATCGTTTGTGTGAAGAAAATAATATTCAAATGGATGATGTGAGCTTTATCGCTTCCCATGGACAAACGATCTTTCATATAGGGAAACCTAATGAAGAACAAGTCAAGTCCTCACTGCAGTTAGGTGAAGGAGCGGTCATCGCAGCTAGATGCAAGACTACAGTCGTCTCTAACTTTAGAGCAGCTGATATTGCAGCTGGTGGACAAGGTGCACCACTGGTGCCCTATGCAGACTTCATTTTATTTAGAAGTGATGAAGTTAGCAGAGCGATTCACAATATAGGTGGCATTGCAAATATGACAGTTTTACCAAGGGGTTGTCAAACTGACAACGTTTTTGCATTTGATTCAGGTCCAGGAAATATGATGATAGACTATGCGATGCAAAAGCTATTTCATAAGCCCTATGATGAAAATGGCGAAACAGCAAAAAAAGGGAAAGTCATCCAGAAATTATTAGATGAACTCATGAGTCACCCATATTTAAAGGAGCTACCTCCAAAATCAACTGGTAGAGAATTATTTGGAGATCAGCTTACTGAAAAGCTTATATCTAAATATAATCATTATTCAAATGAAGACATGATTCATACACTAACTCAATTTACTGCAAAATCAATTGCTTTTTCCTATCAAAGCTTTATATTACCAAAAGTTGATATAGATGAAATTATCTTTTGTGGCGGTGGATCCTATAATCAGTATTTATTAGAGCTCATTCAAAATGAATTACCTACTATAAAAATTAAAGTGCTAGAGGATCTCGGGATGAATAGTAGTTCAAAGGAAGCACTAGCCTTTATTATTCTAGGAAATGAAACCATTCATATGAGCCCTTCTAATATGAAAAATGCGACTGGTGCGAAATGTAATGTAATTCTTGGACAGGTCAATTATTACTTTAAGGGGATTATATGAAATATATTATTGCCTTTGATGGTGGCGGAACCAAAACACATCTAGCGGTATTAGATGATTTAGGTCATTTACTATATGAAAAAATTGGAAGTGGATGTAATCATGCATCAACGGATGGTCATTTATTCCAAACAGTTATTGAAAATCTATTTCTTGAAGCGAAGGATAATCTTCAAATCACTGATCAAGATATATCCTATGTTTTCCTAGGGTTATCTGGAGCTGATTTGGAATCTGATTTTATAAAGCTAAATAAGGCATGCAAGGAAATATTTCATGATATCCCATTTAAGGTTGTTAATGACGCATGGATCGTGATGCGCAGTGGACTAAAATCAGCATATGGTGCTGTAGCTATCTCTGGAACAGGAACCAATTCAGCAGCTATGAATAAATCTGGCAAAAAAGCGATTCTTAGATCCCTAGGATTTACCCTAGGTATTTATGGTGGTGGATTAGATATTGCTAGAGAAGCACTTCATTATGCATTTCGTGCAGACGAAATGACACATGAAGATACACTCCTTCGAATAGAAATACCTAAAATCTTTAAAGTGAAAGAAATGAGTGAAGTTATCGATTTTTTCTACCCTATCCCAAAAGTAACAAAGAAGGAATATGGTGAAATTACTGCGCTAGTGAATGACCTAGCAGTAAAAAATGATCAAGTATCCATTGAAATCCTAACAAGGCTTGCTAGCTTTGTAGGTGAACAAACGATTGGTGTCATGAAGCAAGTAGAAATCAAGCAAGAGGATGTTCCTGTAGTGATTGGTGGTAAGGTCTTTTCTGGTATTGCCAAGTATTATCTAGAATCCTTTGAAAAAACCTTAAAGAAAGAATATCCAAATGCCTATATCGTAAAACCGAAGTATCAACCAGTTATAGGTGCATATCTATTTGCATTAGATGAATTAGGAATTGAGCAAGATGACTATATAATTAAAAATCTTGATGAAAGCTGTGTGTCATTATGAGACCTGGAATAAAAATAGTAACGATTGGTGGAGGATCATCCTATACACCAGAATTAATTGAAGGATTTATTAAAAGATATAAGGAGCTACCCATTAGAGAAATATGGTTAGTTGATATTGAAGAAGGCAAAGAAAAGCTAGAAATCGTTGGTGCTTTAGCAAAGCGTATGGTTGAAAAAGCGAATCTTCCGATGGATGTTCATTTAACTTTAAACAGAAGAGAAGCTTTAGTAGATGCTGATTTTGTTACTACACAGCTACGTGTAGGTTTACTAGATGCCAGAGTCTTAGATGAGAGAATACCTGCGAAATATGGTATGCTAGGTCAGGAAACAAACGGAGCTGGTGGAGTATTTAAAGCACTTAGAACAGTTCC
>DDWO01000005.1:174809-241723 GCA_002345705.1 Acholeplasmataceae bacterium UBA2284
GGAGTTGTAAGTGAAGCAGTATTTAGATATGCTGAATTTGACCGTTACATCGGTGTATGTAACGTTCCAATTAACATGACCAACCATTTTGCTGAAGTATTAAAGGTGAAATCAAAGGATTTAGTTCCCTACTTTGCAGGATTAAATCATATGTCATATGTATTAAGTGTTTTTCATAAGAATAAAGACAGACTTCCTGAAATCATAGAGAAAATTAAAGAATCTCAAATGACAATGAACAATATTGATCCACTTGCGTGGAAATATGAATTTGTTAAGGAATTAGGAGTTTATCCATCTCCATATCATAAGTATTATTACTATAATGATGAAATGTATGCTAAGTTTATTAAAGCCTATGAGGCTGGAGAAACAAGAGCTGAATTAGTTAAAAAATTAGAAACTACATTATTTGAAAAATATAAGGATTTAAATTTGAATGTGAAGCCAAAGGAATTAGAAAGTCGTGGTGGAGCATATTATAGCGATGTTGCATGCTCGATTATCTCATCACTTTATAACGATAAAAGAGATTATCAGGTCGTCAACACAATCAACAATGGACATATTACAGATTTACCTGATGGCTGCGCGATTGAAATTACATGCCGTATCACAAAGGATGGTCCTGTACCTGTCCATATCGGAAGACTACCAGTTCAAATTAGAGGTTTAATACAATCGATGAAGGCATTTGAGGAATTGTTAACAGACGCGATTTATGAGAAGGATTTAAAAAAAGCTCTATTAGCTCTTCAAATTCATCCATCAACAACATCTATTACAACTGCAGAAAAGGTATTCAATGAGCTTGTTATTGCACACAAGAAGTATTTGACTTACTACGAGGGAAAATAAAAAAATGAAATTATACAAATACAAGAATCCTATAGAGCCCATTTGTTATTACCAGACAAACACTCAAATTGAAATACCTGATACCTATCAGCCTAAGGATTTTAGAGCGATGTGGGTATCCAATGTTGTTAATATCGATTTACCCACAACTGAAGATATCGATACCTATCAAAAAAAGGTTATTGAAATGCTTGAAACCTGTGTATCCTATAACATCAATGCGATATTCTTTCAGGTCAGAACTACTAACGATGCATTCTATGAATCTAAATTAAACCCTTATTCAAGATTCTTAACTGGTAAAGAGGGAAAGAAGCCTCCATTTGATGTCTTAAAATGGATTATCGAAGAAGCTAAAAAAAGAGATATAGAATTTCATGCCTGGTGCAACCCGTATCGTGTATCGATGAAAAGTGAGATGTCAGCTGAAGAATATTTGAAAAATTGTGATGACTTAAATTATGCGAAAAAGCATCCAGAGCTAATCGTATTAGATAAGAATGGTCAAATCATATTAAATCCAGCAAAAAAAGAAGTGAAACAATTTATTATAGATTCTATGGTTGAGCTTGCATCCAATTATGATATTGATGGTATTCATTTTGATGATTACTTCTATCCATATGCAGGATTAAGCGATGAGAAAAATGATTTAGCTGATTATGCTCAAAGAGAAAATCAAGCACATGACCTAGGAGACTTTAGAAGACAAAATGTAACAGATGTCATCAAGGGAGTTCATGAAGCATTAAAGAAATCAAATCCTAAAATCAGATTTGGAGTCAGTCCATTTGGGATTTGGAAAAATAAAGCAAGCGATCCAAAGGGATCCAATACTGACCCTAAATGCTCACAAAGCTATGACAATCAATATGCAGATGCATATTTATGGGTCAAAAATGAGTATATCGATTATATCGTTCCTCAGATTTATTGGGAATTTGGTCATCCGATTGCTCCATTCGGAGATATCCTAGATTGGTGGGTCAAATTACTTAATAAATCAAAGGTGGATTTATATATTGGTCACGGTGCCTATCGTTTAGGCAACGACGGTGAATTCGAAAACATTTATGAAATAACCAATCAATTGAAATATGCAAATCAATACCCAGTGGTGAAGGGCAACGTCTTTTTCACCTATAAGACTTTTATTAATAAAGAAAAATCAGAATTAGGTATGAATGAATTAAAAAAATTACTAACAAGGCGGGATTAGATGAGAAAGATAAAACTATTATTTATTATATTACTAGCGGTTACGGGACTCTTCCTATTTCAGGAACAAAAAATAACTGCAAGCTCACCTCTTATTGAACTTACAAGAGGTTCTACGAACATTTATCATTACAATTCAACAGAACGTGTAATGATTCCACAAACGTATGCTGAACAAACTCATGAATTTAGAGGAGTTTGGGTAGCTACCGTTTTTAGCTTGAATATGCCGCTTCACTCTAGTGAAACTCAATATAAGGCAGCCTATGAAGAACTGCTTGATCGAGTAATTGCTAAAAATATGAATGCTATCCTATTTCAGGTTAGACCTCAAAATGATGCATTTTATGATTCAGACTATGCAGAATTCTCTAAATGGTTAACAGGAACTGAAGGTCAAGACCCAGGTTGGAATGTCATGGAGTATCTAGTTACTAGAGCACATGAAAGAGGAATTGAATTCCACGCTTGGTTAAATCCTTATCGTGTTGGAAACTCCTCAATGACAAAGTCGAACTTCATTAGCACTCTTCATGAGAGAAACTTCGCATCACTCAATCCTGATTTAGTTGTTGCTGGTAATCCAGATGGGAATGGTTTATATCCATATATCCTAAATCCAGGAGAACCTCTAGTTAAAGAATATATTCGTAACGTAGTTAAAGAGTTAATGGATTTATATGATGTCGATGGTATTCATTTTGACGACTACTTTTATCCATATTCTGGAATTACATCAGACACAGCTACCTATGATACCTATAAGCTTCCAGGTCAAACATTAGCTGACTGGAGAAGAGAAAATGTAAATGACGTTATTCGTGGGGTAAAGGAAGATGTTGATCTTCATAATGACACCAATAGTAAAGACGTTAGATTTGGTGTATCGCCATTTGGAATTTGGGCTGGTAAAAATACAATGCCTGAAGGATCAAACACCGGTGCTACAGGTCAATCCTATGTTTCACAATTTGCAGATAGTAAAAAATGGGTTGAGCAAGGCTGGGTTCATTACATAAACCCTCAAGTATATTGGAATTTCACGCATTCTACCGCACCATACGCAGATGTTGTTGACTGGTGGGCAGGTGTTGTTCGTGGAACAGATGTTGATTTAGTCATTGGACACTCCATCGCGAATGCTGGTGGTTGGCTGTCAGATGAAATATCAACCCAATTAAGATACAATCAAAAGCATCCAGAAATTAAAGGCTCTGTCATGTATTCTGCAGCATTTTTAACTGGCACGAATATGAACACAGTTCTTAATAATAACTGGCAAAATACAACCTTAGGAACCTGGGCAACCAGCAATGTTCCTGGTCCTACCTATGAGCTATCTGGAACTTATTCAGGTGGTGCTTATCGAAGTGATGTCACAGTAACCCTAACCTCAACCGACCAAGCTTATTATAAAATTGGTGGAGGAGAATGGACTATTTATACTGCACCAGTAGTTTTATCGCATCAAGGAACTGAAACCTTCTTTATGAAGGCAGTTAATAATCTTGATGAAGAGTCATTGGTTTCAGCTGTTGATATTGCCATTACAAGAGTAAATAGTGTTTTACCGGTTATCACTGTGCAAGGAACTCAAATAGGTTCTAGCTATGTACTCGGTTCAACAGTATCGGTAACAAGCTCATCAAATACCATTTGGATTGCAGTAAATAAGGGCTCTGTTGGACCATGGAATTTATATACTGAACCACTTGTTTTAAATGAAACAGGAACATATTTTATTCGAACAAAAACAATAGATTCCTATGGAATTGAATCTGCTGAAGTGACTAGATCTGTATCTGTAGTCGCTGAAACCTATCCAAATCCAACATTAAACATTGTAGGAATTGGAAGTGATCCATATTATCAACAAGCAGACTTTTCATTATCATCAACTGCACCAAGCTATTCCTATAAAATCAATGATGGTGAATGGACTGTTTATAGCTCTCCAGTTTCACTAACAACCGATGGAACTTATATAATTTCCTATCGAAATAACGATGGAGCATCTATCGTTACCTCGAAAACGATTTATATCGATAATGTAGCACCAGAGGATCCAACTGTTACTCTAACAGGTGAATATGATGGATGGTACTACATAGAAGAAACGACTTTAGAGTTTGAACCTAACGATGTTAACGATAAAATTATGTATCGTATTCATAATGGTTCGACATGGTCTGCTTGGAGTGAATATACTGAACCGCTAGAATTTGTAATTAATGCAACCTACACAGTTGAGTATTATGCAATAGACCGTGCACTGAATGTATCGGATACATTAGACCAAAGAATTAGACTGAATGCACCTATTTCTGAGGATAATCTTTATGTCATTAGAAATGGTAAAATCATTAACTACTATAATACAACAAACCCAATTTTACTTCCTCAATCCTATACAGAAAAATCAGAGGAAATAAGAGCAGTATGGGTAGCTACTGTAGCAAACATCGATATTCCACTACATACATCTGAAGCACAATATAAAAATGAAATCATTAAGATGTTAGATACACTTGAAAAGAATAACTTCAATACGATGTTTTTCCAGGTGCGTCCAATGAATGATGCATTTTATGAATCAGACTATGCACCATTCTCAAGATACCTAACAGGTATTGAAGGACAGGATCCAGGCTGGGATGTCTTAGGCTTTATTATCGAAGAAGCGCATAAGAGAGGCATTGAATTCCATGCTTGGTTAAATCCTTACCGCGTATCTAATAATGGTGATTTAACAAAGGCAGAGCAACTATCACTGCTTCATAATGATAATTTCGCTAAAATGAATCCAAATCTAGTTCTAGAAGATTTAGGTGGAAAGCTTATTTTAAACCCTGGTGAAAATCAGGTTAGAGCATACATTAAAAATGTGATTCAAGAGTTAATGTCGAAATATGACGTGGATGGCATTCATTTTGATGATTATTTCTATAGCTATTCAGGAATGAATAACAATCAAGATGCACAGACCTATGAAAATACTAAGGATACAGACCAATCACTAGCTGATTGGAGAAGAAATAATATTGATTTATTAATGGAAGACCTATTCTATACGATTGACACATGGAATACGACTCAAGATAAGAAGGTCAAGTTTGGTATCAGTCCATTTGGTATTTGGTTATCAGGTGGTCCAGAAGGGTCAAATACTTCACCAAACGCACTACAAAGCTATAAGGATCAATATGCAGATAGTAAGAAATGGGTTGAAAATGGATGGGTACATTATATCCTTCCACAGCTCTACTGGCAATTTGATCACAGCGCTGCACCATTCGCAGATTTAGTGGATTGGTGGGCAGATTTAACGCTTGCCAATGGTGTTGATTTAATTATCGGTCAAGGATTCTATAGATATACCGAAGGTACATGGACTGATGATAATGAATTAATCGAACAAATACGTTATATCTCAACCAAAGAAAGTGTAGTCGGAGTATCCTTATTCTCCTATCGAACATTAAATAGCCCAAATACTAAGGTTGTTCAAACATTAGAAAGATTAAATGACATCTATTGGACTACCTATCCATCATTTCCTTGGGATAGTGATGTTGAAAAGGAAGAGCCACCAATTGTTTGTCCAACAGGCTATGAGCTTGTAGATGAAGAATGTGTTTTGATTCAACCTATTGAATGTGCACCTGGTTATGAATTAGTCGATGGAGAATGTGTATTAATTCCACCAGTAGAATGTGAGGATGGCTATGAACTTATTGATGGTGAATGTATCCTAATCGAAGTACCTGAAGAAGGTCTTTCTACACCAGTGATTGTAGCGATTGCTGCAGGTTCATCACTTGTGTTACTTGGAGTAATTGCACTTATCGTTAAGAAGCTAGTCTTAAGAATCTAATGTATAAAAAAATAAAAGAATTGTTACAAACAGGCGTTGATCAAGGATTTTTCCCAGGTGCATCATGGTGTGTTGTTCATGGAAATGGGGATAGTTTTTGTGACTTCGTAGGATACAAGAGTCTTTTACCTGAAAAGGTTTTAAATTCAGGTGATGAAATCTATGATGTAGCATCTTTAACTAAGGTTATATCTACAACAACCATGATTATGACATTAATTGAAAATAATAGACTTACATTAGATACGAAAGTAAGTTCTATATTACCCCTATTTAAGCATCAAGATATCAATATATACCATTTGTTAACACACTCATCCGGACTCCCTGCAGATATAGCTAGAGCATCGAGATTAAAGGGTAAGGATGATGTGAAAAACAAGGTTTATGAAATGGATTTAATCTATCCAACGGGTGAAAACATTATCTATTCTGATATCGGATTTATCTTACTTGGTTGGATTATTGAAGTTGTGACTCAAATGAGCCTAGATAGCTACGCATCTTTAATGATTTTCAAGCCACTAGAAATGTATGACACTTCCTATCATCCAAACAGGGAAAGATGTGCACCTACAGAATTTAGAGCAGATGATGTTTACCACGGCTTATTACAGGGTTTAGTTCATGACGAAAAATCGTTTGCATTAGGTAGTGAAGCAGGACATGCAGGTTTATTTTCAACTGCTAAAGATATTTCAAAATTCATGATTTCTATTCTTCAGGATAGGTTTGTATTAAACAAGAAGTATTTAGGTGAACTATTTCCGCTAAGAGAGGAAAAACCTAATCTTAAGGGTGATATTTTAACCAGAGCACTAGGTTGGGATAAGCCTCAAGGACATAGCTCTGCTGGAGATAATCTATCCTTTGAAGATACGATTATTCATACCGGATTTACAGGCTGTAACATGTTTATTGATAAAAAGAATCAGCTTGGGTTTGTACTATTAAGTAATGCAGTACACCCCAAAAGAGATATGAATCAAATTATTCAATTTAGAAACAAAATCGGAAATATGATTTTTAAGGAATGGGAGGAAAATCATGATACTTAAAAAAATATTTTATATGCTTGTCGTAGGTCTTATTTCGATTGGTTTAGTTGCCTGTGGAGGTTCAATCACGATCGATATTGATGATTTAAATGTCAGTGTAATTGAAGGAGGTACCTATCAAATAGATTTTGATACAAACGACTCCAAGGGACTACAATTTGAATCTGGAAATCAAACAATTCTAACAGTGAATGCATCAGGTTTAATCACTGCATTAGCAGAGGGTGAAACCACTGTCACAGTGAGTTCAAAAGATGATCCAGAAGTTAAGGTTGTTATTACAGTTACAGTGAGTAAAAACTATACGTTAACTGTACCAAGTGCAACCATGACTGTTAAGGTTGGAGAATCGAAGGATGTAGTGTATACAGCCAATGATACTGTAACATTTACATCAGGTAACCAAAACATATTCACAGTAAGTGAAGCAGGTTTAATTACTGGAGTTAGTGAAGGTAAGGCAAACCTAATCATACAATCAACTAAGAATTCAAGCCTTTCTGTTACACTTGAAGTCGATGTGAAAAAGATTGTCACACTAGAAGCAAACTCAGAAGAAGAATCACTTTGGGTGGGTGGTACTACACAGCTTACCTACGAGAGTAATGCGGACGTAACCTATGAATCCGATAACCAATTAATAGCTACAGTAAATCCATCTGGATTAGTAACTGCAGTTGGTGTTGGTGAAGTCAAAGTTACAATTCGTTCTAGTTATGATGCTGAAGTATTCGATGAAGTTTTAGTTAAGGTTTATGCCCAAACTGAAGCTATTATGATTACTGGTGAATCAAAGGTTAATGTTGGCTCTGACCAATCATTATCTATTGATGTTTCCCCAGACCTATCCTATGCTTTAGTGACTTGGGAAAGTAGTGATGAAACTGTAGTTTCTATTGATGAAAACGGCTTAATTAACGCACTTAAACCTGGTAATGTTATCATAACTGCTAAGTCAATTTATGATAATGCAATCACAGATACATTCTATTTAGAAGTTGTGAATTATGTACTTGTTGATGAAACAAAAGTTGCATCTGATACAGTCACTTATATGGGGATGGAATTTGAATATGGCAAAGACTTATTCGCTTCTATAACTGATGCGACTAATCATGCGTCTGATTATGCAACAATCATCGTATATGCTGGAACCTATAATGGTGATTTGATCATTGATTCAAATGATATTACATTGAAGGCTCTTACTACAGCAACCATTCAAGGTGCTATTGAAGTTCAAGGTAATAATGTTACTATTGATGGGTTCACATTTGCTGGTAATTCAAAAGTATTTTCAAATACTGGAATTACTAATTTCACATTCAAAAATAATACAGCAAGCAATTTAACAACTACAGATGCTCCATTCCTACATATGAGTAAAGTAACTGGATTAACAGTTTCATCCAATACAATTACAAATCTCAATCAAGATGCAATCGTCGTTACTGATTATTTAGGTGGAACCATTCTTATTGAAAAAAATATACTTACAAATGTTTTCCAAGCAATCATCGTTTCAGCTGTTTCAGAATATGCAGATACAACAGCAATTAAGGTCTCAAGAAACGATATTAGTAATGCAACAATTGGTATTGAAATCAATAAAAAATATGCAGGCACTGAAAAGAATATTTTAGCCTATGCAAGATTCAATTCAGTTGTAGGTTCAACTACAGCTCATGCGAAATCTGAAGCAGGTTCAACTGTAGATTTCACGCTTAATTATTGGGGTGGGGATGAAACAAATCTTTCCTTATTCCCTAATATTGATTCTTACTATTTAAGAGGAGCATATCAAGCAAAGACAAGTATTATTTCTGAGCTTGCTTATAATGAAACACTACCTGTTACTTTCGTGATTACCAATCCAATATCTGATATAACCCTTGGTGATCAATACACATTACAATATGATGTATTACCTATGGAACTTGTGACAGATAAAGTGAGATGGATTACAGGAAACCCTGAAATCTTGTTAGTCAATACAGTGACTGGATCTCTAGCACCTCAAAAGAGTGGTGTTGTTACACTTACATTAAGATCATCAGTGGATATCAACATCAAAATAACAATCACAATCACTGTAACAACTACTCCAGGTATTGAACTGATTCCAACACATCAAACCAATGATTTAATTGTTGGTGATTCATTTACACTTGATGCTTCTCCATATCCATTTGATATTGCAGATGCAGATGTATCTTATGTTTCATCAAATCCTTTAATAGCTACGATTAGTGAAACTGGTTTAGTAACTACACTAGCAGCAGGAGATGTTACATTTACAGCAACACTCGTTGACGATCCTACTGTTCAAACTTCTTATACCATCAGTGTATATGCTTCACTTGATGACAATAATTTACTAGACATACTTACAACCTATCAGGTTTCCTATTCGAATCCAAGATCTTGGCTACAATATGGAACAAGCTTTAATTACACAGAAATTAGATACGATAGTGTTTCTAAGTACCTATTCCAAAATATCGATGTGAATTTATCAAAGATGCTACCAATTAGTACAGGTATTCGCCCAGGTGTATTAAAGCCTGCACATCCAGATGGCATAACTGTTTATAATTCTGATTATGTGTACTGGGTTGTTGTTCATGAAACAGCAAATACATCACCAGGTGCTGGTGCATTATCACACGCTAATTATTTATGGAACGCTGCTCAGGCAGGGACAGTATTAAATGTTTCATGGCATTACACTATGGATGCTAGAGTCACCTATCAGCATGTTCCAGAAAATGAAATCGCATATCATGCAGGTGATGGCTCATCACTTCCAGGAACAAGTCTTACTTATTTAGGTGGTGGAAATAGAAATGGTGTTGGTATTGAAATGTCAGTTGCTCAAGATGAGGATATGTATTTAACATTCCAAAGAACAGCTAAGCTCGCTTCAGACATTCTTGTTAGATACAATTTACCAAGATCACACATCAAGTTCCATCAAGACTTTTCAGGTAAATGGTGCCCACAAGGCATGCTTCGTGGTGGCATGGTACCTATCTTTCAGGCAATGGCAGATGCAGAATATGAAATAAGAAATGTCCAGGGTGATCGTACGATTTTATTTGAATCGAACAATCCTGAATACGTGGATCAATCAGGTAGAGTCATTCAAATGCCTGACCGTCCAATGACAGTTAGCTACACAGTTACAGTCACAGAAGATGGAATATCAACTTCTAGAACTTTCTATACATATTTACCAGGAACAGTTCATTAGTAGTCTGAAACTGAAAAAAATAATCACAATGTGGAAAAACGGCTCATTTGACAGTTTATTATACCGAAGGTAATTGACAGCGCTTTCAATAGGATATAAAATACTTTCAAAAGGAACCAAAAAATAGGAGGAAATGAATTGAAAAAATTAATATTAGTTTTATTACTTGGCTTTACTGTAGCACTAGGCTTCATGTCAAGTGCGCAAGCTGCTGAAGGCGATTTAATTGATCTTTATCCATATGATCAAATTGCATGTTTAGAAGGCACTACTGCATGTACACAAACAAAACTAGGTGACTCTAACTGGGATTTTGAATATTATGGACATCGTTATCATGTCGTTAGAGGTTCAGCAAGATATGTTACTGAATGGGATGATGACAACTCAGATGGTTTTATTAGTGCACTTGAAATGACTACAATGTCATGGAACGCATTTGCATCATTAATCATCAATGATACTGATGAATCTGTTATCCTAAGCACTAATAACGTACGTACAGATTTAACAAGCGTCGTTCATAGAATGTATACTTATTTTGATGCTGCTGGTAAACTTCAAATGTTTGAAGACCATATTGGTACATATTACATCTTCAACGATGGTACTGATAATACTCCTGCAAACGCTGATTGGAGATTAGCAACTACAGCTGAAAAAGACGCATACATCGCAGCTGATCCAAAACCAGCTAACACAAGATTAGCACACATTAGAATGAAGTTAGATGCAACTGATTCTAACGGATACAAACTTGAACCACTTAAGTATTTAACTTGGACTCATGCAGATGTTGATACTGCAGTTGATTTAGATGTTGAAAATTGGTCAACAATTATTGCTGGAAATCCAAACTACGTTTCGATTCCTGCTGGTTGGACAGTTATTAGCTTTGGTACAAACGATAGAGGAACATTAAACACTAAGACTAGAGATTATATCTTTAGTATGCCAACTGCAATGTTAGATAATTCAGTTGCTCCTCTTAAGACTATTTATACTCCACAACCTGCAACATTTGCTGGATTAACAGCACTTGATGACGACCTAGTAACTCCAGGCGTTAACGTCGTTGTAGAATATAATGGCGACTTTGATTTAAGTAACACTGTTTCTGCTTCATGGATTAACATGTTTGATACAAATGACAAGATCATTAACTCAACTGACAAACTCAATTATGAAGTTGAAATTTCTCAAGATGATGTAGTTCTAGAAACAATCACTTTCACTTATGACTCAGGTACTGATGCTTATACTGCAAGTGGTGCTGTAACATCAATTGACACAAGTGAATTCGGTGCTGGTTATAAAGCAACTTACAGAGTTGAAACTCCAGAAGGCGATGAAACTGAAGTTGTTGTTGATATCGTTATCGGTGTTATGCCTCCTAAATTTGCTGGCGTAGCTAACAGATATGTCGATGAAGGCGCATTCGTAAACGTATTACAAGGCATTACTGCTGATGATGGTTACGGAAATAGTAAGACAAGTTCTATTGAAGTAACTTTACCAAACAATTTCAACCAATATAGTCCACTTCCAGGTGTATACCAAATTGGATTATCATTTACACATCATGTTCATTTTGATGGTCTACAATCTAAAGTATTATTTAAGGGTGTAACAACTGTTAATTTCAATGAACAAACTTCATTAAATGCTGATATCGACATCAACGTTCATCCATCACTTGCAGTATTTACTGAAATCACTAACTTTACAGATGCAGGCACTGCATATGGTTCAGTAATCGTTGTAGTTGCTGCTGATGGCACAATGAAAGAAAGATATGACAGATACAATTGGAATTACACAACTTCAACTGGTACAGTTGTTGGTGATGAAGCGCAATTCTTAGCTTGGAAAGCTGCATTAACATTAGCTCCAGGTGAATTCATTCTTACTGCTCATGGTAGCGTTCATGCTCCAGTATTAAGAGCTGCTAATCTTGCTTTTGGTGATACAGTTGCTCTAACAATTGGTTTCCCAGAATTCAATTATGATATCGTTACAACATCATCTTATACATTAACTGTTGATGATGTAACTGCTCCAAAACTTATGGTTGTAAGTAATAACTATAAGGTTGAATCTAATGCATATGCAAATGTTAACCAAGCTATTCTTGCTAACGTTGTAGCATTTGATTATTATGACAGTGCTAGTGACTTATCAATGTATGTATCAAATAATGGTGGAATGACATTAACTCCAGGTACTTATACTGTAGAAGTTACAGTTGAAGATAGAGCTGGTAATGCAACAGTACAAAGCTTCCAAGTAACAGTCATCGCTCCTAAATTAACTCAAGAAGAAGTACAAGCTTTATTAGACGCTCAAACACTTACACAAGCTGAAATTCAAGCGCTAATCAATGCTAGTCAATTAACTGAAGCTCAAGTCAACGCTTTAATTGCTGCTGGTGTTTATACAGAAGCTGAAATTCAAGCAATGATCGATGCATCAATTGCTGACATTCCTGAAACTGGTTGTGGATCTGCAATTAATGCAACAAGTGCAATCTTCATTACATTCAGTTTAGTTATCGGCGCTTCATTAGTGTTCTTCATTAGAAAAAGAAGCTAAGACAAAAGAATAAACAAAAACCTTGATATGAAAAAAGTGCCCGTGAAATATCGGGCGCTTTGTCTTTAAGGATTTAACTGATGTAATCAGTTAGTTTTTACTGAAAATAATTTTTCAATTATGAAAATACAAGGGTATACGTATAAATGACCTATAGAAATATAGTATAATTAATGTATACATTAGGAAAAACATTTTTAGAAATGAATAAAGAAAAGAGGGTAAATAATGAAGAGAATCCTAGGATTTTTATTGATGTTCGCATTATTCTTCGGATTAGCTGCTTGTGGTGGTGGAGATCCAACCGTTCCAACAGAAACAAATACGAAGACAGCGTCAATCACTGGAACGACTCCAGTAACTATTACAGTAGGTGACCCATTCGATCAACTCGCAGGGGTAACTGCTACAGATTCAGAAACTGGTGATATTACATCCAGTATTACAGTAACTGGAGCAATCAACTTAAATACAGCTGGAAGTTATACATTAACCTATAAGGTTACAGGTAGTGATGGCAATGAAGTAACTGTAACTAGAGTTATTACCGTATTAACTGCAGAAGGTTGTCCAGTTAATCAACAGAAGGTCAATGGTATTTGTGTACCAATTGCTCCAACAAAGATTGTTATTATGCACGGTGCTCCATATGAAGTGGATCCATTCCATGCTGATTTCAGTGGCACAGAACAACTTGAAAGACAACAAAAGCAACTTGAAGTTGAAACACGTTTAAACGTGGATATCGAATATAAAGCATATCCATCTAATGCTCCTTGGGGACCAGATAGAGTTACAGCAATTGTTCAATCATCAGTTGCAGGTGCTCATTTAGCTGACGTTTATTGGTCAGTGAGTGACTGGATTCAAGGACTTGCTAAGGGTGATGCAATTGTTCCAATCGATAAATATTTAGCAACAACAGGTGCAAATATTCATCCAAGCTATTTAGAAATTGGTTCATTCCAAGAACAAGTTTATGGATTTGGTGCAGGTAAATTAACTGTAGATACAGGCTTATATTACAATGCAGATTTAGTAGCAAGTCTTGGTGTTGATAATCCAACAGAATTATTCTTAGATGGTCTATGGACTTGGTCAAGATTTGAACAATGGGCAACTCAAGTACAAACAGCATTAACTGCTCAAGCAGATGATATGTATGCACTTGGTGGAATCGTAGCGCTTTATGCAGAAAACATGATTCCATTAAATGGTGGTAGCTTATTAAATGCCAATACTGGTAGAGTAGCGTTCCATCAAAACCCAGCTCTTGAAACTTATGCATTCTTAAATACACTTTATACCAAGGGCTTATTTGAACTTGCTCCAGCATATGATGCAGGTAGTCCACAATGGCAGGCTGGTAAAGTTGCTATGCATCCAGGTAATCTATGGTTTGTGAATGCAGACAATAGATGGGGTGGATTAGAGTTTGAACTAGGGTTTGTTCCTTATCCAAGATCAAATACTTACACAGGTGATTATGTTTCACCAGTATCTGGCGTTGCTGTTTATCATATCGCAAGTGGTATGACACCAGCTAAAGAAGCGTTAGTATTCCAAGTATGGAATGAACTACAAATCTGGCAAACAGATGCACAAATGGAATTAAGCTTTGAATTATCATTAATGACTAAGTTTGATAAAGAAGAATATGTTGAAGCATATCTATCTATTTATGACAAAGTATATCTTGAACTCATCAATGCCATCGGTATTAGTGCTTATAGTGAAAATGGTTGGAGAAGAAATGCAAACTTAGGTATTAGAGAAGGAACAGCTAGAACACTTATGGATCAAATTAAACCGATCTATGAGGCAGCATTTGAAAACTATTTAAACGGATAATAATTTGATGTCAATCCCCCTTTAACCAAAGGGGGGGATTGTATGAAAAGGAGTGTTTTCTTTGAAGAAATTCGCAATCATTTCGATAGCAATCGTTCTTTTAATCACGGTTTACGCGATTATTGATAGCATTGTTGTCAAATACAAACAAGACTATCTAGATTTCAATAGTGAACCAGGGGAAGCGATTAACATCTCTGACCTGGAGTATTTTGATACTGCAGACTATTATAAATATCTAGATTTGTATGAAAAAAATTATCCTCAAGGTCAAAACATTTCTATACACGCTGCAAGTTATGATTCAATAACTGGCACACAAACCGTATTAGATCTTTATGAAGACAAAGACGATGTTCTACTGACCCAGGAAGCTGGGTCAGTAACATGGTCATTTTCTATTCCTGAAGCAGGATTTTATAACCTAAAAATGAATTATTTCCCATATGAAGGAAAGAGTTCAATTATCGAAAGATCATTAAAAATTAATGATGAAGTTCCATTCAATGGAGCAAGAAATATTACATTTAGAAGAATCTGGGGAGATAAGAGTGCAGTGATTCAAGATATTCACGGCAATGATATCCGCCCTAGCCAAATTGAAAAGCCAGAATGGACATCCTCATTCTTTAAGGATTCCATTGGATATGTAAATCAGCCCTATCAGTTTTATTTTAGTCAAGGCGCTAACACAATTACACTTGAATCGATTAGAGAGCCTTTATTAATTGATTCCATTGAAGTTTTATCAGTTGTTGACTTAAAGCCGTATAGTGAAGTGAAATCAACCTACACACAAAATAATTACCAAACGGTTGATGGAGCAATAGATCTTCTTCAAGCAGAATCACCAAGACATACAACTTCACCTACACTTTACGCATTAAATGATAGAACAAGCCCACTTTCAATGCCAAGTGATCCAGCCTTAATCAAATTAAACACGATTGGTGGTAATAATTGGAGAGTTGCTGGAGATCAAATTACATGGTCATTTACAGTTGAAGAAAGTGGATTATATGCAATATCCATGCGTGTTAAACAAAAAATGGCTGCAGGGATGAGCGTAGGAAGAAATATTTATATCAATGGAGAAATACCATTCCAAGAATTAGAAAACTATGCATTTAAGCATTCAAATAACTGGAGAATACAAACATTAGGCACTGAATCAGAATCTTACTTATTCTATTTCGAATCAGGTAAGACACACTCATTAACGATGGAAGTATCTCTAGGACAATACGGGCCACTGATTGCCCAAATTCAAAACTCAATCTCTAATTTAAATAAGCTATATCGCGAAATTTTAGTTTATACAGGACCAGAGCCTGACCAATATAGAGATTATCAATTACAGGAAAGAGTTACCAATTTAGTTCCTAGATTGGAAGCCGAAAGGGAAAACCTTAATTTTGTAAGAGATAGCATTATTAAAATTTCAGGATCTAAGAGTGAGAAAACTGGTATTTTAGATACAGTCTTACTTCAATTAGATGATTTTATTGAAAAACCAAGAGAGATTCATAAGAAGCTATTATCCTATAATTCCAATGTTTCATCACTAGGAACACTAGTCATCTTATTATCCTCACAACCACTAGAAATCGATTATTTTGTAATCCATAATCCAAATGAAAAACTACCTCAAGGGACTGCAAGCTTTATTTCTAAATTTATTTATAGCGTAAGAGCATTCTTTGCATCCTTCACCGTTAATTATGCAGCAATCGGACAAACAACAACGACAGGTGATAATGAAACCATTGAGGTTTGGTTATCCATTGGTAAGGATCAGGCAAACGTACTTCGTAAGCTAATTGATGAATCATTCACTCCAAACTTTGATATTCAAGTGGATTTAAAGCTGGTCAATGGAGCAGTCTTACTTCCAGCAACATTATCTGGAGAAGGTCCAGATGTTGCTATGGGTGTTGGTAATGATGTGCCTGTGAACTACGCAATGAGAAATGCGGTTTATGATTTAACGAAGTTTAGTGATTTTGACACGATTACACCAAGATTTAAGGCTAGTGCATTTACTCCTTATAGCTATGAAAGTGGCATTTACGCACTACCTGAACAACAAATATTTTTAATGATGTTTTATCGAACTGACATCTTTGATGAGCTTGGATTAACATATCCAAATACCTGGGATGATGTGATTCGAATGATTCCAGATCTTCAAAAGCATAATCTTGAGTTTTATCTACCGGTACCTATCACTCAAGGGTCAGTCGTTAACCTACCACCAAACCCAATCTTTTCAACAATGTTTTACCAAAACGATGGTGAGTTTTACATCAATGGTAATAAGGAATCTGGGTTTAATAGTGGTCTAGGTCCACAAATCTTTGAAACATGGACAAGATTTTATACAGATTATTCATTCCCAGTTGAAGCCAATTTCGCAAACCGTTTTAGAAGTGGACAAATGCCAATTGGTATTACCTATTACAATACCTACAATACATTATCTGTATTCGCACCAGAAATTAGAGGTAAATGGGATTTCGTACCAGTACCAGGAACAGTTGTTTCAGATGGCAATGGTGGAACATTTATTAGAAGAGATACAGTATCTACAGGTACAGGAGCAATCATCTTAGAGCAATCAAAGAAGAAGGATGCTTCATGGGAATACTTAAAATGGTGGACCAGTACTGAAACTCAAGTTCAATTTGGACGCGAGATGGAAGGTATTTTAGGTGCAGCTGCAAGATATCCAACAGCAAACGTGACAGCGATGAGTATGCTGCCATGGACAGTCAATGAGTATTCTAAGTTATCTGCACAATGGGATGAAGTTAGAGGTATTCCTGAGGTTCCAGGTGGATATATGACAGGACGTCACTTAGATAACGCATTTAGATTGGTTTATGAAGATAAATCAAATCCAAGAGAAACCATTTATGATTACGTACAAACAATTAATGAGGAAATAGCGAAGAAACGAAGAGAATTCGGACTAGAATAGGAGGGTTTTTGTGCAAGCAACCACAGTAAACATGAAAAAATTGACGAAAAGTCAACTTTTATGGAAAGATATAAAACAAAATAAACACAATTACATCCTTATGGCTCCGTTTGTCATCTTATTTATGACATTCACCGTTATTCCTGTTTTCATGTCATTAGGAATTAGCTTTACATACTTTAACCTTTTAGAGCCACCAAGATTTATTGGGCTTGATAATTATATGAAGCTTGCTTTAGAGGATGAAGTCTTTATTATCGCGATTAAAAATACTTTAATTCTAGCGGTTGTCACAGGTCCAGTCAGTTATTTACTGGCATTTGTATTCGCTTGGTTAATCAATGAATTAGGACCAAAATTAAGAGCATTTATGACCCTAGTGTTCTACGCACCATCGATTTCAGGTAACGCATTTTTAATGTGGTTATTGATTTTCTCTGGTGACGTTCATGGTTATTTAAACGCATTCTTAATTCGCTTTGGATTTACCGATAATCCAATATTATGGTTAAAGAATCCGGATTATATTATGTTTGTTATTATCATCGTTCAATTATGGCTAAGCTTAGGTGTATCCTTCCTAGCGTTTATCGCTGGTCTTCAAAGTGTTGACAAAACACTTTATGAAGCAGGAGCAATCGATGGTATTAAAAATAGATGGCAGGAATTATGGTTTATCACATTGCCATCGATGAAGCCTCAATTGTTATTTGGTGCTGTTATGCAGATTACTACATCACTTGCTATAGCAGAGGTATCGATGCAGCTTGTCGGGTTCCCTTCTGTACAATATGCAGGTCATACGATTGTAACACATTTAATTGACTATGGTTCTACCCGTTTTGATTTAGGGTACGCATCAGCGATTGCTACTATATTATTCTTGATCATGATGACAGCTAACCTTGTTGTTAGAGCAATTCTTAGAAAGGTTGGTGAATAGCATGATGAAAAAATTGAAGAAATTTTTCAATTTCAAACGCACAAAAAAGCTCAACCGTTCTGTAGCAGGTAATATATTCTTATTTGGAGTACTTGCTATATTTGGAATATTTAGTGCATATCCATTAATCATGACAGTATCCAATGCATTCAAGTCATTAGATGAATTGTTCCTATTCCCACCAAGACTACTTCCAAGAAATATTACATTTGATAATTTTAGAGATCTATCTGAGCTTATGGAAAACTCATGGATTCCATTTTCTAGATATTTCTTTAACACCATTTTAATTACTACGCTTGGAACTGCAGGACACGTACTCATCGCATCGATGTGTGCTTATCCACTTGCTAAGTATAAGTTTCCTGGTCGTAACCTAATTTTTACATTAGTTGTTTATTCATTAATGTTTGCTCCACAGGTTACAGCAACTCCAAACTATATTATTGTTTCTCGTATTGGCTTAATTGATAATCCAGCAGCAATTATTCTACCCGCTATCGCATCAAGCTTAGGATTATATCTAATGAAGCAGTTTATGCAACAAATTCCAATGGAGTTAATCGAATCGGCTAAGATTGATGGTGCAAGTGAATACCGCATCTTCTTTACAATTGTAATGCCTTTAGTTAAGCCAGCTTGGTTAACCCTAATTATTCTATTATTCCAAAGATTATGGACAACCGATGGTGGTGCATTTATCTTTAGTGAAGAATATAAGCCAGTTTCATATGCACTAAGACAAATAGCTCAGGGTACGATAGAACGTGCAGGTACGATTGCTGCCGTGTCTTTCATTATGATGATTGTTCCAGTGACTTTCTTTATCATTTCACAATCTAGAATTGTGGAAACATTCAGTCACTCTGGAATGAAGTAGGAGGTATGAAATGATCAAACTATTTACAATCTTTTCATTACTGATATCACTTCCAATTCAATTATCAGTTGTTAGATATAACTACTCCTATTATGGAGAAGTACTGCATTCTGCACCTGGAATGAACTTTGCTGCATATTTCAATGAAAAAACATTGAATACAACACTATCTTCACCAGAGGATATGGTTGTTTATGAAGATTTGATTTATATCATTGATTCTAAAACACATAGCTTTTATATTATTGATTCAGAATTCAATTTAATATCTGTGCATAATTCATTTGATTTAACTCCAGAATATTCAGCAAAGCTTATTGCTTCTGGTGTTACAGATGTGACTACAGTTACACTAAATGCACCATTTGGGATGGATGTTAAAGAAAGTGGTATTTATATCGCGGATACATCTAATTTTAGAATCGTTAAATTAAATCATGATTTTGAAGTTATCGATGTGTTTAATCAAATTGATGATGCAACATTTGACGAACTTAATTTCGAACCATTAAAGATTACAGTCGATGTTTCTGAGCGTATGTATGTTGTTGCTAAAAACGTTTATGAAGGAATTATTGAGCTTGATACCGACGGTTCATTTAATCGTTTTACTGGGGTTAACCCAATTCGTTTAAATCCTTTCCAAATCTTTAGCCGTTCCTTAATGACAGAAGCACAGCTCGCACAGCTCCAATTATTCTTACCTACTGAATATACTAACATTTCAATAGATGAGAAGAGCTTTATATATGCAACCTCAAAGCCTTCTGCCAATAACGCTGAAAATCAAATTCAGTTAATTAATCCTAAGGGAATTGACGTTATTAAGAGAAATGGATATCATCCACCAATGGGTGACATCCAATATATGGAAGGCATGAACAATTATGTCATTACAGGTCCTTCAACATTAGTTGATATCGCTACAACTAGCGACGGTATTTATACGGTTCTCGACCAAAAGAGAAGTCGCTTATTTACCTATGACAGTGAAGGTAATCTTTTATACATCAATGGTGATGAAGGTGCTCAAAGTGATAAGTTCACCGAAGGTGTATCGTTAGCTTATTTAAATGATGATTTATTAATACTTGATCGTAAGACAAGAACAGTTATCGTTTATCAGCTTACTGACTTTGGTGTAGCGGTTAATCAGGCTATTTCGCTTCATAATCAAGGACGCTTCGAGGAAGCATCTCTTGTTTGGAGAGATGTATTGTTATTAAACACTAACTATGAAATCGCATATAACGGTATTGGTAAATACTATTTAAGAGAAAAAGACTTTGCGAAAGCAATGGAATACTTTAATGCTGGTCATGATTTATATTACTATTCAAAGGCCTATAAGGGATATAGAAATGAAGTTTTAAAGGCTAACTTTGGTTATATCGTTGGTGGTGTCGTCCTTATTATTGGTGGACTCACCTTCTTAAAGATTCGATCCACATACAAAAAGGGAGGTTCTATACTTTATGAAGACTAAACTTAAAAGTATTTGGTTCAATTACATTCAGTTTCCTAAGTATATTATGTTCCACCCATTCGATGGATATGATGAATTTAAAAGATATGAAAAAGGAAAGATGTCTGTAGCATTAGTCTATATTGGATTATTCGCGTTTTTCAGAATATTCTCCTTCCAAAATTTAGGATTCTTAATTAATCCAAACAATCCATTAATGCTTAACTCTCTACAAGAGATTTTTGCAGTTGTCCTATTGATTGGTTTGTTTACAGTTGGAAATTGGTCAGTAACTACATTGATGGAGGGTAAGGGTAAATTTACGGAAATCTTAAAGGTAACCGGATATGCTCTATTTCCATTGGTTATTATTGGCTTCCCAAGTGTTATCCTATCCAACTTTTTAACATTAGAAGAAATGGCATTTTACAACCTGTTAATGTATATCGCATATATTTCTACAGCGTGGATGCTATTTATGGGTATTTTAAATATTCATCACTATGGATTAGCTAAAACTTTATTAGCATTTCTACTTACCATCGTCGCAATGAGCGTCATGATGTTTTTTGGTTTGTTGTTCTTTGATTTAATACAACAATTTATCGCGTTTATTTCTTCGATTTATGAAGAATTAAACCTGCGTTATTAAGGAGGGTAATATGAAGCTAAAAAGAATTATCATTATTGTTTTATTATTATCCGTCCTATCTCTTTATGTATTTGGATTCAAAATGAGTGCTAGCCAAACCATCAATTCTGATCTTATAGAATTTAGCAAGGAAGGCTTTGTAGATTCAAATGAGCTATCTAATACAAATAGATTGGTTGCTGAAAATACAACATTTGCATTATATATCAATGAAATCAACTCATATTTCAAGGTTTTAGATAAGAGAACAGGTGAGTACTGGGAATCCAATCCTTCAGTTCAAGATCCTTGGCAGCTCGATCCAAATAAACCAATAACAAACTCTGCAATCCAGAAACAAAAATCAACCTTAGAAATCTCATATTTTAATCAAGCTGGATCTTTAACTACAATCAATAACTATCAATTTAGTATTCATCACCCTGAAAGTATTTTAAATGCAGAGGGTGAAAGAACATTTAGCATTAAATATGTTGAAAATGGTGTTCAAGTACTCTATTATATCGAGGACTTAGAGGTTGATTACCTATTCTTCCCTAAATATATGCCAAAGGAAGAATTTGAAGCATTAGAAGATTTTTCGATGCTGAATACATTAGCTTATACAGGCTTTAATCATGATCTTCAAGCCTATGAAATCGTCAATTACGTTGGTATGTCACGACTTGTAAAAAGAAGATTATATGATGTTTTTTATGGCAAGCTTGATTATACAAGAGAACGTGCAATTGAAGAAAATGAATCCTATGGATATTTCGAACAGTTTGAGAAGGTATCATTCCAAATTGGAATTGAAATTAAATTAAACGATAAGGGTATCGATACATCGATTATTAATCAATCGATTGTTGAACCATCCAATGTTAAGCTTGCTCGTATATCATTTCTACCACTCTTTGGTACAGCAGTATCTATTAAAAATGATATACCAACTCAAGGATACATAGTTCTTCCTGATGGTAGTGGCGCAGTGATGGAGTTTAATAACGGTAAGTTCTATCAAAATGCTTATCGTAAGAGATTATATGGTCAGGATTTATCCTTAATGCCATATAAGATGGCTGAACAGCAACAAAAGATTAATATACCTTTATATGGAATGGTTAAAGAAAATGGTGGATATGCAGCGATTATCACTCAAGGTGATGCAATGGCAGCAATTAACGCTGATGTTTCAGAACGTATTGATTCCTATAATAAAGCATTTGTAACATTCAATTTAAGAGAAGTTGAATCTGTTACCATCGGTTCAGGCTTTAGCCGCTATGGTGTAGATCTTTGGACAAAGGAAAAGGTTAGAACAGATTTTACAGTCAAATATATTTTCCTTGAGGGTACAAATAATAATTATGTAGGTATTGCAAAGGCATATCAAAACTATTTANNGAAGAGCATAATTTAGTTCCTAATGATTCAACAACAAAAACTGTGTTAACCACTGAATTTATAGGCGCATACGATAGAAAAGAGTTTTTCTTAGGTGTTCCATATTATTCATTGGAATCATTAACTACATTTAAACAAGCTAGATTAATTATTGAGGAGCTNNATGAATGGTGGATTAGATTCATCTATTCATACCAAGGCAGACTTTGAAAGAGTGCTTGGTGGAGAACGACAATTTAAGGCATTAAACAATTATTTAACAACTGAAAATATGAAGTTATATAATACTGTCGATTTAATGACAGCCTCAAAATATAACCGTTTATTTGATGAATATCGTTATTCTGCAAATCGTATTAAGGGATCACTCGCACTCAATTTCAATTATCACTATCCAACCAGATTGCCTTATTCAGAAACAAATTATATGCATAGTGGCGATGATTACGTCATCAACCCCCTATATTATGAAGCACTATATAACAAATTTGATAAGAGCTATGATTATGATAACATCGCATTCTTAAATATGGGAGCTGTTATCGCTGGTAACTATCCAAAAAATAGTATTTTATACAAGCAGGATGCAATTAGACTACAAAAGTCATTATTTGAACAAGTAGGACAAAATGTCATGCTAACGAGTCCTTTAGGATATGCGATGCCTTACGCAGACTATATCATAGACCTTCCTACAGAAACTACACTTTACGCAATCCTTGATTATCAAATACCTTTATTACAGCTTGTTTTATCAGGTATTGTGGATTATTCAAGTGATAGCATCAACTTATCATCAGATAGAAGTATTCAATATCAGTTCTTAAAGCTATTAGAAACAGGGTCAAATGTGAAATATACACTGACCTATGACTCATCACAAGAATTACTAAATACTGAGTATAACTATTATATGACAACACATTATGTAAATTGGTTAACAATGATAGATTCTCAGGTGTCTGAAATGAATCAAATTGGGATACATCAAGGGTATCTTGTTTCCCATGTGAGATTATCCAATAACGTATATGAAGTGACCTATTCAAGTGGGCTACGCATTGTAATCAACTATAATCTATCCAATGTTACAGTTGAAGGACAAGTCGTTTCCGGCATGAACTATCTCATTTTGGAGGGGGTATAATATGGACGAAAATAAAGTATTAATGAATCCAGAAGAAATAACCCCAGAAAAAAAGAAGAGAATGATGACCTATAAGTCTGAAAAGCTGATTATGAGTATCGTTTTCTTACTTCCATGGTTAATCGGACTTGCATTACTATTCTTAATTCCTATGATTCGCTCATTTAGATATAGCTTCTATAAACTAACACCACAATCTGGGCAAATTTTGGAGGAATTCATCGGCTTTGATAATTACTTTTTTGCAATGAATAATCACGTTACAACAACCTCGAGCTTTAAGGTAGAACTTCTAACAACTACATTTGATGTTGCTATTAACCTACCTGTGCTACTGATCTTTAGTTTATTTATCGCAGTCATGCTTAATATGAAGTTTAAGGGTCGTGCAATTGTTAGAGCAATCTTCTTTGTTCCAGTTATTTTAAACTCTGCAGCAGTAGCTACTGCATTAGGCAGTGGAGATGCAATCAATCAAATTCTTGAACAACAAGGTATTGGAACAATCTTTGATTTAGAGTTCTATCTATTACAAACCGGGCTAGCCCCATTCCTAATTTCCTTTATTACAGGACTCATTGATCGTATTTATGACATTTTAGCACTAGCTGGTGTACCAATCCTACTATTCTTAGCAAGTATACAATCAATACCTAAGCATTTATATGAAGCAGCTAAGATTGAAGGAGCTACAGCATATGAAATGTTTTGGTTAATTACATTACCTAACGTCACACCTCATATTATTACAGTCACTGTATTCGCATTGGTTGATACATTCTTAACATCTCCAGTTTCAAGAATTATTAGTGATGAGCTTAATGTTCAGCGTTGGGGATTATCCTCAGCAATGGCATGGATTTATGTAGCAACTATTGTTGTCTTATTATTAATCATTGGTGGTATCGCCAAAATCTTCAAGATTGGAGAATCCCACTATGAAAACTAAGATTTTAAACTATTTCAAGTCTGAAATTGCTAAGATTACTCATTTCTTTAGTGATCCTAGAGTCAACATGAGAAGAAATAGAAAGATTCAAGCATTCGCTATGGCAGCAGTCAGAACGATTTTACTAGCTGGTTTATGCTTCGTCATTCTATTTCCTACGATTCAACAAATCTTGCAAGCACTACGTGCACCTCAGGATGTCAACAACCCAGCGGTTGTTTGGATTCCTGAAACCTGGTCTTTAATGAATATTAAGATTGCTGCACTAGTACTTGATTATAAGAATGCCTTATTCAATACGATTAAGCTAAGCTTTATCTCCATGGTTCTTCAAATCGCCTCCACTGCTTTGGCAGGATATGCGTTTTCAAGACTCAAATTTAAGGGAAGTAACGTTTTATTCATTTTAGTTATTCTAACGATTATCGTACCACCTCAAGCCTTATCGCTTGCTCAGTATTTCTATTTTAGAGAGCTTGGCTTATTAGGTAAGGAAGGATCCATTTATTTAATGAGTGGACTTGGTATGGGTATTCGTTCAGGTATATTTATCTACATCTTTAGAAGCTTCTTTAGAGGGCTTCCAAAGGAGCTAGAAGAATCAGCAATTATTGATGGAGCAAGTGTATTCCGCACATTTTGGAGCGTTATGCTTCCTAATGCAAGAGGAGCGATTGTTACTGTCGGGCTATTCGCATTTGTTTGGCAATGGAATGATGCTTACTACGTAAAGATTTTTGAAGTGAGTACAGCAGCCTTCCCATTATTAACCATGAGATTATTAAATGCAGCAGAGGGTATGTATGCATCCCTGTTCTATACTGGCGCATTAAACTTAATTGGACAGGATGTTTGGGCAAACCCAGTATTCCTAGCGTTAATCTCTAATGTTAGTGCATTATTGATGATGCTACCATTATTAATTATGTATTTATTTGTACAAAAATCATTTGTTGAGTCAATTGAAAGAACCGGTATTGTTGGATAGAGGGTGCAAGCTTGAAGGTTGAAAGAATGTTAATGCAAAAACTAAATACAATTGCCGATTGGATTATTCGGATCGTTATGATTAACATCATCACCATCGTGCTCTTGATTCCTATGATTACGATATATCCTGCTTTATCTGCAGCATATAATCTTTTTAGTGATTATACAAATAAAGATGAAGTAAACCTATTTAGTGGCTACTTCGGATATTTTAAAAAGGATTTATGGAAAAAGATTGTTTTAAGCTCAGTATTTTTATTAGTACTTATCGTTGGTTACTTCAATGTTACCTACTATCTAAATTACTTAAATAGCAATAATGATATTTTCTATTTGGTTGGATATTATATATCGATTGTTTTACTACTTACAGCCTTTGTTGTTAACCTATATTCATTTACAGTGGTTAGTGTTTATCCAAAGGCTAAATATAAGGTTATCTATAAGCTATCCTTTTACTTAGCTGGAAAGTTTTTCCTAAAGACTATCCTTCTAATACTTACAACCGTATTACCATTCTTTATGTTACTTTCACCATTTACAGCAGTTCTATTTGTATTCTCAGGAGTTTCACTATCCATTCTTTTGAATGTGTTAATCACAAAACAGGCAGTCATATATTTGAAGGGGTTAGGTGAGAAGAATGTTTAAATTTGGCATAGAGAATCTTGATAAGCATTTAGAGCTATTTAAAAACAAGCGTGTAGGACTAATTACAAATCCAACAGGTGTAACAAAAGACTTTAAGTCAACAATTGATGTACTATCAGAAAAAACCAATTTAGTTTCACTATTTTCACCAGAGCATGGTGTCAGAGGTGACCTGCAAGCAGGTGTACATCTAGATACATATGTTGATGAAAAAACGGGCTGTACAGTATTCTCTTTATACGGAGAAACAAGAAAGCCTACAAAGGAAATGATGGATACAATCGATGTTTTATGCTTTGATATCCAGGATGTTGGAGCACGCTATTATACCTATATTTACACCATGGCATACGCAATGATGGCATGCAAGGAAAACGATAAGGAGTTTGTTGTCTTTGATAGACCAAACCCAGTCGGTGGAATTGAAGTCGAAGGAAATATCTTAGATACTGAGTATCGCTCATTTGTTGGATATTATCCAATCGCGCAGCGCTATGGACTTACCCTTGGTGAACTATCCTTGATGTATAATAAAGAATTTGAAATTGATTGTAAGCTTCATGTCATCCAAATGAGTGATTGGAAAAGAGGATACCATTTTAAGGATCTAGATCGCTTTTGGGTATTACCATCTCCAAACATTCCAACCACAGATTCATTACTTCCTTATTTAACAACCTGTTATTTTGAAGGAACGAATGTCTCTGAAGGAAGAGGGACAGCTAAGCCATTTCAAACCTTTGGTGCACCATGGATGGATGCAGATCTACTCATTACAGAGTTAAAGAAAAGAAACCTTCCAGGCGTGATGTTTAGAAAAACTTATTTCACACCAATGTTTTCAAAGCATAAGGATACTTTATGCCAAGGCGTTGAACTCTTTGTCACAGATAAAGATTTATATAAGCCTGTTTCTACAGGATATACCCTTATTTATTTGATTAGAGATTTATTTGAAGACTTTAAAATTTTAGACCCATATCGTCCTGGAGGAAAGCAAATGATTGATTTGTTATCTGGAAATGATGATCTAAAGTCTAGGAGATATACATTAGATGAATTATTGCACAAATTAGAACAAGACGCTTTAGCATTTAAAGCAAAGAAAGAGAGGTACCACCTATATGAAGTATGATATCAATAAACTCAGTCTTGAAGAAAAAATAGGACAACTCTTTATGTTTGGCTTTGATGCTACAGATATTAATGATCATGCATTAAAACTGATTAAAGATTATAAGGTCGGAAATGTTATTTTATTCGCAAGAAACGTTAAGACTCCTGAACAAGTATTTAAGCTGAACCAAAATCTACAAAAATTAGCTTATAAGGAAATAGGAGTTCCACTACTGATCAGTATTGACCAAGAGGGTGGAATGGTTTCAAGAATTACCAATGGAGCAACATTCTTTCCAGGAGCGATGACAATCGCTGCAACAAACGATGTGAATAACGCATACCTAAGTGGAAAATATATGGGACTTGAATTGATCAATCTTGGAGTCAATATGAATTACGCTCCAGTGCTTGATGTGAATAACAACCCTAAAAATCCAGTGATTGGTGTAAGAAGCTTTTCAGATCAACCAAATATGGTAGCTGAATATGGAACTGCATTTATGGAAGGGTTACAAGAAAATGTAATCGCGACCGCTAAGCATTTTCCAGGTCACGGAGATACAACCATTGATTCCCATCTAGCATTACCAAGAGTAAGCTATGGCATGGATAGACTAAATGAAGTTGAGCTTGTACCATTTAGAAAAGCAATTCAAAATGGTATACAAGCGATTATGAGCTCACATATCGATTTCCCTGCTTTAACAGAATACGGATTACCAACAACCTTATCAAAGAAATGCATGACCGATTTCTTAAGGGGTGAATTAGGATTTGAGGGATTGATTGTTACAGATGGAATGCAAATGAAGGCTATTCAGGATAACTATACAACCGTTAAAGCATCATTGATGGCTATTGAAGCTGGAGCGAATATGGTTTGTATCTGTCACTCTGAAGAGCTTCAAATGAAGGCAGTTGAATATGTTAAAGAAGCTGTTCTAGCAAACAGAGTTTCAATAGATATTATCAACGAGCGTGTTGCTAGAGTATTGAAGTTTAAGGAAAATCTAAAAGACATTGATTTAAGCAAATCCTATCAATCGGTAAAGGATATCGTTGAAAATGAAAAGACAAAGGATTTCTCCTATCAGGTGGTTAGAAACGCATTAACACTGGTCAAGGGTAAACCTTTAGAATTAAAGGATAAGGCATTATTTATTGGAGCGCTACCGATTGCTACATCGATTGCTGATGAATCAGATGGAGAGCATAGTATCATCAAAAAGATTAAGCAAGAGCTTCCTTCTCTAGAAACGATGACACTTCCAATTCAACCTACAAAAGAAGAAATAGAAAGCATTATAAAGCAAGCTAAGAAGCATGCACAAGTCATTTTATGTACATATAATGCAAATATCTTCCAGGAACAAATTGAACTAATCAATAGACTAACAGAATTAAATATCGAATTGCATGTGATATCGATGCGCAACCCATACGACCTACACTATGCAAAAAATGTAGAAAACTATGTATGTCTTTACGAATACACACCAAACTCATTAAGAGTCTTACTTGAATATTTAAAGAAAGAGTTAATACCGTCTGGTATTATACCAATAGCCTATGAGTAAATATATCATTGGCATTGATGGAGGAGGAACCAAAACTTTAGGGGTTCTATTCGATATCGATGGACATGAACTCAAAAGGGTTGAATTTGGGTTTTCAAATTTCTCAATTGACGAAGATATAGCAAAAGCTAATGTTGAAAAAACGATTGAAGCACTTGAAAAAGATTTAGAAAAAAATCGAGAACTTTTCATTCAAATGGGAATTGCTGGATATTCAAAGATAAAAAAGAGTACACAATTTGTGAAATCACTCGAGAAAAAATTTAATGCATTTGTTGATTTAGATTCAGATGCGATTATCGCACTTTACTCGGTTAAGCAAAATAAAAATGTTAACGTCATTATGGTAATTGGTGGTACAGGTAGTGTGCTTATGGTCAGTGATGGTGATCAAGCGAGTATGGTTGGAGGCTTTGGACACCTTTTAGGTGACGAAGGATCCGCTTATCACTTAGCAATCACAGCATTAAAAAAAATAATTGAAGAAAAAGAAAGTAATCAAGAAATGAGTGAGCTATCTAAGCTGATCCTAAAAGAGATAGAAGCACTTGATTACTTAGATATTAAAAACTTTGTTTATAACAACAACAAAAGTGATATTGCAAGATTAGCTAAATTTATTGCACAATGTGCATTAAATAATGATCTAGACGCAATCTCATTACTGAAGCAAGAGGGTAGATACTTAGCAAGACAAACGCTAAATGCCTACAAACTAGCCAATAAAAAAGAAAAGGTAGTTATAGCACTACGTGGCGGATTTTTATTAAACGCTCCGTTTGTTAAAGAAACATTAATAGAAGAATTAAAAATAAGTTTGAAAGATTTTGAATTAGATATTCATCCGATTGAACCTGTAATTGGAGCATATTATTTGGGGTTTCTAAAACTTTCTAAGAGGTGTCAATGATGATAGATATAAGTAAAATCAGCACAGAAAAAAGAAATGAAAACACAAAGAATATTGATTTAGTGTCTACGACAGAAATATTAAGACTACTCAATAACGAAGACAAAACTGTACCACTTGCTGTTGAAAAAGCAATTGGTCAAATTGCAATCGTCGTTGATATGGTCACTGAAACCTTCAAAAAGGGTGGAAGATTATTTTATCTAGGTGCTGGAACCAGTGGAAGACTTGGCGTATTAGACGCTAGCGAATGTCCTCCTACTTTTGGTGTTCCTAATGATATGGTCACGGGTATTATTGCTGGTGGTGATTATGCACTCAGATATTCTGTTGAAGGTGTCGAGGATTCTCCAAAGCAGGCAAAAGATGATTTAAAGAAGCATCATTTAACGAGTAAGGACTTTGTGATTGGAATTGCAGCAAGCGGAAGAACACCATATGCAATAGGTGGTGTTGAATATGCAAATGAATTAGGATGCAATACAGGATGTATAACAACAAGCGCTGATTCAGAAATTGCTAAGCATGCTAAATATCCAATTGAAGCGATTACTGGCGCTGAACCACTTACTGGCTCAACACGCATGAAGTCAGGAACTGCTCAAAAGCTAATCCTTAATATGATAACAACAGCCTCTATGGTAAAAATCGGTAAGGTCTATGAGAACTTAATGATTGATGTCCAAATGTCAAACAACAAACTAGTCTCAAGAGCACAACGCATCGTGATGGAAGTTACTGGCGTGACTCAAGAGGTAGCTGAAGAATACTTAAATCGTTATAATTCTGTAAAATATGCGATATTTGGTATTATTTCAAAGGTTGAAGACCGTAAGAAGATTGAAGAATTACTAGATGAACATAACGGAAATATCCGAGAATCCTTGAAAAAGAATAGATAAAAGGTAGAGATGGAGTTCGCATGAAAATTATTATATGCAAAGACTACGATGAGGTATCAAAAAAAGCAGCTTCAATCGTTATTAAAGAAATCAACAAGAATCCGGAGCTTAAAATTGGTCTTGCTACTGGATCCTCTCCAATTGGGCTATATAATAACCTAATTGAAGCGTATCAAAAAAACAAAATTTCATTCAAGGATGTAGTATCCTACAATCTTGATGAATACATTGGTATTGATAGAAGCCATCCACAAAGCTACTATTCTTTTATGCATGAGCATTTATTTAAGTATATTGACATTCAAGATGAACATATTCATATTCCAAACAATGACATTTCTAGATTAGATCATTTAGCAGAAGACTATAATAAAATTTTGCGTGAAAATCAACTAGATGTTCAAATACTAGGCATTGGAACAAACGGACATATTGGATTTAATGAACCTGGTACACCTCTTGGGAATGAAACTTTTATTGTAACACTTGATGAACAAACCAGAATGGATAACTCGAGATTCTTCAATAACAATATTGATGAAGTTCCAAAGTTCGCGATTACCATGGGAATTAAAAATATTATGTATGCTAAAAAAATATTATTAATCGCCTCAGGCAAAGAAAAAGCCAAAGTGATTCATAAAATGATTAAGGGTAAGGTCTCTAAAAGTTTACCAGCATCCATTCTTCAACTACATCCAGATTGCACAGTTATTATTGATGAGAATGCTGCATCTAAATTGAAATAGAAAAACACTCCTACATTTGAAAAACCTTCTCGGATGCCATTAGATGTAGGGGTGTTTTTTCTTTATATAAATTGTCGTATCCATAGAAAAGCTATGCTATAATTAAGTTAACAAAAACATTTCAAGGGGGATATGGTTTCAAGAAGCCATAGACAAAAATATGAAAAAATATCTAATTATTATAATTATTGGTTTATCTGTTTTACTTTCTAGCTGTACGATTAAAAATATGGATGAGAAATATGATGATGCGAGCTACATCACATCAAACTATTACCAAACTGTATATGTTGGTACAATTGAAACCAGAAACAAAGTTTCTTTTCAAAAATTCTCAGGTAATGATTTAATAGATACGATTTATTCTGGAAATTCTGTAACAATCACTATCGACCGAGAAATTACTGAGGGTAGATTTAAAATTGTCATGGTCAAATCAAATGATGAAATCACTGAGTTAAAAAATGGTACATTTGATTATTATGCAAATGAAGGAACTGTTAGAATTATTGCCATAGGCGATCAAGCCAAAGGCTGGTATAAAATCATTATTGAATAGCACAAATTTTACAAAATTATGGGACATATACGCCCTGTTCAAAATCTCACATAACATATATAATGACTGTATAGAACGATAAAGGGAGTAAACACATGAAGACACCTGCTATTTTAATCATGACAGTAACATTAATGATGATTGGTATACTCGTTTTAGAATTTCATCTATCCAATCAGAGTCAAGATCAATTGATCCCAGAGGATTACAGCGAGCTTTTAACATCTGTGCAAAATCTAGATTCTAATATTTTACTAATTGGTGAGGATTTACCCTTTCCTGAATCTATAAAGCATCAGGTGGTTTCAAGTATAGATGATTTAGAGATTAGCAATTTAGGTCAAATTGATTTTATTATTATTCATATTTCCAATCATTTAGCGAACCCAATATTTTCAACTGATCAAATTGAGATGTTAAAATTATACAATGAGCAAGGAGCATCCATTATTTTTGTTGGCTTAGTAAACTATGATTTCTTAGAAATAGATCATGATATTTCCGTAGGCTACCCTAGAGAAATTGGAGTCATTAAATTAAATCCGAATTCATTTGATTTAGGTAACTATGAGATACATATACCAACCACTAGCAATCTAGAGCTTAGATTATATAATGTCCTTCGGATGATGGTGCCTAGATAGTAATCATGAAACAAAATGTAAGCTTTTCATTGTATAATCAAATGCTTTGTGTTATGATAGTAATGCTTCTCGAGGATGAACAACAAAATGAGAAGCGAAAGTATCTACAACACTCTGATTATTCTATATAATCTAGTCGATTTCTAATTATTTGATGAAAAGTCATCAATATACGATAAGAAACAAATGCGTTGTATGCTTTTTGCCTACAGCGCTTTTTTTGTTAGGTTTATTCATCCGGGTCAATTATGATCAGTAATTGGCGAAAAATAAGGAGAATAAATGACATTTCAAGATTTAAAAATCATCGCCCCAATATTGAAGGCGATTGAGGAAGAAGGGTATTCAATCCCAACACCAATCCAAGAACAAGCAATTCCAGTCTTGTTTGAAGGACATGATATTTTAGGAAGTGCCCAAACAGGCACAGGTAAGACTGCAGCATTCGCTGTACCTATTATTCAAGCACTATATGAAAATAATAGAACTCATAATGGAAAAAGACAAATTCAAGCATTGGTTTTAGCACCGACTAGAGAACTAGCCGATCAAATCAAGGATTCATTTAGAAACTATTCGAGAAACCTAGGGATTAAATCTGAGGTTGTCTATGGTGGTGTTTCACAAAGAAGCCAAGAAGTAGCCTTAAATAGAGGTATAGACGTCTTGATTGCTACACCAGGAAGATTGCTTGATTTAATGCATCAAGGGCTTGTAAACTTAGAATTCGTCAAATACTTTGTATTAGATGAAGCGGATCGTATGCTCGACATGGGATTCATTATGGATGTAAATAAGATTGTTGCTAGAATTCCAAAGGAAAGACAAACAATGCTTTTCTCTGCAACGATACCAAATGAAATTTTAAAGCTAGCAAACAGTTTATTAAAAGATCCTGTGCGTATTGAGGTTACTCCTCCAGAAACGATGCTAGAAATGATTACTCAATCATTATATTTCGTAACTAAAAAAGACAAAACAAATTTACTTATTGATTTACTCGTAAATCCTAAGCTAGCATCTGTACTAATTTTTACAAGAACTAAGCATGGAGCGAACAAACTTGTTAAAGAACTCTTAAGCTATGGGGTCAAAGCAGACGCAATTCATGGAAATAAATCACAAAATAACAGACAACAGGCTCTATTAAACTTTAAAAATGGTAAAATAAGAGTGTTAGTCGCAACTGACATCGCTGCAAGAGGTATCGATATCGATGAGCTCTCAACCGTAATCAATTATGATTTACCTGAATCACCAGAAACCTATGTACATAGAATGGGTAGAACAGGTAGAGCAGGATTAAGTGGGGTTGCATACACATTTTGTAGTCAAGATGAAGTGCATTTACTCATGGCAATTGAAAAACATAATAAAGAGTCAATTCCAATTGTTGAAAATCATCTATTCAAGGCTATAATAGACATATCGAATACATCTACAAGCAGAAAATCTCAGCAAAAGACAACAGCAAAGAAAGAACAAACAAAAAATAATTCTAGGAAAACAGAAGGTAAACAAATTATCAAAAAGTCAATGTCATCCATCAAGGATAAGAAAACAGATAAGCAAAAGAAATCTTATCACGCCTTAATTGAAGAACAAGAGTTAAAATCCACTAGTGGTTTTAAGCGTTCAGAACAAGCAAAGAAGAGAATTGAACCGGTAATTATCGAAGATGATGAACCGAAGAAGGAAAAGTATGCAACTAAGTTTGTCCCTAAGTATGCTCAAAAGGCAGACGTGGATAGACCTAAGAGAAGCTATTCCGATTCTCCAAGATCTTATAGTGGAAACTCTGATTATCCAAAGAAAAGCTATGACGGTTCATCAAGCAGACCATCAGGCACTGGATACCAAGGTAATAAACCATCGGGTACTGGCTATCAAGGCTCTAAGCCTGCAGGATCAGGATATCAAGGTTCCAAGCCATCAGGTACAGGCTACCAAGGCTCTAAGCCATCAGGCTCAGGCTATCAGGGCTCTAAACCATCAGGTGCTGGATACCAAGGCTCTAAGCCATCTGGATCTACTGGCTATACAAAAAAGCCATATTCAACCAATAGAACAAGCAATAAATAAAAATAAAGGAACTGCAATATGAATTTGATTTCATGCAGTTCCTTTTTCTATAAAAAAAAATCACCAAGGGGTGACTCTTTTTTTCTTCTAGTAATTAAACTTCGATGATTGCGTCAGTAGGACATACTGTTTGGCAAGCGCCACAATCAATACAAATATCTTCGTCGATAACGTAGATATCTCCTTCAGAAATACAATCAACAGGGCACTCTGCTTGGCATGCGCCACAAGCGATACAAACATCAGTAATTCTTCTTGGCATAATTTTATTCCTCCATACGTGGGTATATTAATATTTTATAGAAAGTTGTCAAGAAATACAACCTGTAAAAGCAATTATCTTCATTTTCTTTTGTTTTAAGCACTATATTACCGTATATCTTATTTTTATTCTAAAATAAAAGATACAGGAGGGTTTAATATGAGAAAAATATATCTTTTCATCGTATTTATAGCTATCTTAACATTAGCTGCATGTACGACAGAACCAACACCTACTCAACCAATAGATACTGAGCCAGTAGAATCACAGCCCGTTGAAACTGAACTCCCTACGATGACTTTGGCAGAGCTTTCACAATATGATGGAAAAAATGGTGCGAAGGCATATGTAGCAATTAGTGGAAATATATATGATGTTACATCATCTGTTTATTGGCCAAATGGAAGTCATAATGGTTATCAAGCAGGGCAGGATTTAACTCAACCACTTTTGAACCTATCTCCTCATGGAATTACTAATATATTAAGATTTCCGGTTGTTGCTAAGCTAGCGGATGGAGAATAAATATGGATTTTATCATTAGAAATTTAGGCGTTATTATAGCACCAATTCTTTTCTTGTTGATCTTTTTCTTTTCTAGACATATTCATAGAAATCAATATAAATATGAACTTGGTGCTTTTATACTTGCTAATCTTGTTATCTTAATTCAACCTAGATTCTTTAATATTCAAATACCCTTCTTAAATCTGCTGATTACGAGTGGTCATTTAAGCTTAGCAATCTTTTTACTTGTCATGTTTACTGGTGTATTAAAAAAGAACTCAAGGGCTAAAAAAGCTTTATCCTTAGTCAGAGGTGAATTAGCAGTCATTGGGTTTATCTTCTTATTACCACATGCCTTTGCAAGGCTTGCACTTGCGTTATCTGGTTATAATATGTCTGGTCTATTTGCATTCATCATCTTTATTCCACTGACAATTACTTCATTTATGTTTATACGAAAGAAGATGAATCCTAAGCATTGGAAGAATTTGCATAAGCTCGCCTATGTTGCCTACTTCCTAATCTACATTCATCTGGCATTCAATATAAGCGCGAATCCAAACAATCGATTTATTAGGTTAGATCCATATGCGTTTCTATATCATTTCATTTTAATTTTATACATAACTTTAAGAATTATTTATGTAATAGTACCCAAAATGAAGAAGAACAAAAATACAAAGCCTGCATAGGCTTTTTTTGTATATTATATGACAATGTATGAAAGTGTGTATAATAAAATTAAACAATATGTAAATATATGATGATAAAATACATAATAAGTAAATAAGATATACAAAGGGAAAATATAAGTATATACTGATGGTAGTTTAAACTAAAGATTATTGATTCTTGTTTAAGCTATAATAGGAGAGTTAGAATATTATGAGAACATTGAAAAGAATATTCAGCACAAAGAATATAATGTTTACGATTTTAGTGATGATGCTATTCACGTTTGCAGCATGTACACCTAAGGAAGAACCAACCGATGTCCTACCTACTGGTGGTATCGCAGTAACTTCAGTAGCTGTATCAGCAGCGGGTTCCGCAACAACCATTACAACACTTGGTGGAACATTACAGATGAATTCAGTAGCTTTACCAGCAAATGCAACCAATTTAACGGTTACATGGTCTGTAATTAATGGTACTGGGTCAGCAACCATTTCATCAGCTGGTTTACTTACAGCAGTAACAAATGGAACAGTAACTGTAAGAGCGACGTCAAATAGCAATAGCAACGTCTATGGTAGCATGGTTATTACACTTTCAAATCAGGTTGCAGCGAATATGAGTGCAACATTAACTGATTTAAAGATTAGTGGATTATCGGTTTTGGGATTTAATCCAATTCAAGAATCTTATGTTCATGTATTATCAAGTGGAGAAACAACAACTCCAGTTGTAACAGCTGTAAAATATGATTCAGCAGCTACAGTCGTGATCACTCCTGCAACTGATGTAACATCAGAAAATGTAGCTGATCGTACAACAGTAATCGTTGTAACAAACAACTCAGTAGTAGTAACTTATAGTATTCTATTTGAAACACATAACGCACCTGTAGATTTAGGTACAGCAGGTAATTATGTTATATTAGCTCAAACAGGCATTTCAACAGCAACATCTTCAGACATTACAGGTGATTTAGGAGTTTCTCCTTCACCAGCTTCTTATGTAACTGGATTCTCATTAATTATGGATTCTACAGGAACATTTGCAACCTCTAGTCAAGTCACAGGTAAGATTTTTGCAGCTGATTATACAACACCAACACCTAGCGAATTAACTACAGCAGTTGCAGATATGGGAACAGCTTATACAGATGCCTCAGGTAGAGCAGCAAATTACACAGAATTATATAGTGGTGACTTAAGTGGCAAGACACTGACTCCAGGAGTTTATAAGTTTGGTAGCTCCGTATTAATCAATACAGAACTTACATTGAATGGTAGTTCAACTGATGTATGGATCTTTCAGATCGCTGGAAATCTTACAATGGCTTCTGATATTCAAATCACTTTAACTGGTGGTGCAGATGCTAAAAATATCGTATGGCAAGTTGCAGATACAGTTGCTATTGGATCAGGTTCACATTTTGAAGGAACAGTATTAGCAATGACTAATATTTCAATGGGAACTAATTCATCTATTAATGGTAGACTTTATGCACAAACAGCAGTAACGCTTGATGCAACAATAGTAGTTAAGTCAAACGATTAATTAAATCAACTCACTCATTATTAAATAAATAAAAAAAGACGGTTTGAACCTTAACATTGTTAAGAGTCATTCCGCCTTTTTGTTTTATCCCTGTTTAGATATTCTTGCCATTCCAACCATCACACCGAATACTGATAATGCTATTGCGATGATTAAGCCGATTCCATAAGTCCAATCAATATCTACTCGATTTACGTTTCCAAGAACTGTAACAGTTACTACTGTAAACTGTGGTGTTAGAAACAATAAGATTGCTGCGACTAGAAAGATTACGGTTGAAGATAAGTAACCCTTTTTAGTAAATAACAGAAGGATTGAACCAACTAAAGGAAGTAAATAAGCAATTAATACAATGATATTAAACTTTATTTCTCCACTTGCCCAAGGTCCTAAGCTAGCAAATTCATAACCGAAAGCAACTTGCAATCCTGTGTAGGAAGTTTCAGAATCTTTTAAGATGAGTGCAGGAAACACAATCATCAATGTTGCTAAGATTCCGATAATAATACTTGAAGTATGAAAACCATTTGCAGTTATTTTTTTCATACAATTATCTTCTCTTTAAGGAAGAAATAATTGCAATCAATATTGCTGCACCACCAACTGAAACTAATAGTCCAGGAATTGAAAATGAGTCAACTGCACCAAATCCAAAAATACTCATTAGCCACATACCTAATGCTGAACCAACTAAACCAATAATGATATTAGCTAACAAACCCATGTTATGATTTCTATTCATAACGATACTAGCTAGCCAACCAACAACTGCTCCAAACAATAACCATAATAGAATATACATTTTTATTACCTCCTGGTAAATTTTTGACTCTAAATAGAAGCTTGATATAAAACTTTAATCTTCCTCTTTAAATCATGTGCTGATATTTATAGAATATATATGAAAATAAGTACCACATTATGAATATACCACACAAACAAGTAAAAAGAAAGAAATTATATGAAATTGGTGTTTATCGTGGAAAATTAGGTGTTTTTTGAAGCAATATACGATAAAAAAAATTCCTTCTGATTTTCAGAAAGAACATTTTCTATTATCTGATTTCCATGAATGCTTTACTCCAATTGAGTAATTGATCAAGCATTCCATTTAGGTTAGCTAAGTGGAGTGCTTGTGGTTTAAACACTGACCAATCTTCAAAATCTGTAAACATAGATAGTGCAACATGAACTCTTACATCTGCGATTTGTAATTCACCAAGTATTCCTCTTAGGTGCTCAGCTGCTCTTGCACCTCCAACAGAACCGTAGGATACGATACCAGCTGCTTTATTATTCCAAGGTTCCTTTGCTGAATCTAATGCATTTTTTAAGGATGCAGGAATGCTGTGGTTATATTCACCAGTTACAAATACGAATCCATCAACTGTACTTAGCTTTTCATTCCAAAGTGTTACTCCGGTTTTATCACTCGATTCACCAAGAAGTGGTAGTTTAAATTCTTTGATATCAAGTATTATGTAATTTGCATCATCTCTTTGATCTGCAATTTCTTTTACCCATTTTGCAACCTGTGGACCAACTCTGCCCTCTCTTGTAGTACCAATAATGATACCGATGTTTAATTTTTTATTATTCATTAGTTCCTCCTAGATGTCTCATCTTTGTCGACATACACATCAATTATATTTCGAATTCGAAATAAATACAAGGGTTATGCATTTTATGAAGGGATTTCCAAAAGAACACAACAGCGGTAAACTTTTTTATGAAAATCGAGTAGCATACTTGCATGAAGTTAATTCTAGTGCTATAATGCTTCTATATTCATGAAAGAGTTTCATTTTAAAGAGGTATATCATGAGTTTAAAAGTATCAGTTAAGTTTGTACAAGTTCATCTTCATCATCATAAAATCGGGTTTGTTTCATAGAAGATAGCTTCTATAGATACGAGCCCTTATGTCGTTGCAAGGGACTTGTATCTAACTCACATCACTTTGAATTCCAAGGTTGGGTAGATATAGTCTACCCGACCTTTTTATTTTATTAAAAAAAATAGTTATAGAGGAGATATTATGGAATTTTTATTAATGACAGAGGAATTAAGATATTACAAATTAAAATATGAAATGACAAAGAGACTAGAGGATTTAGTCATTAAAAAGGGATATATGCAAATAGAACCTCAATTTTTTGAAGAATATGACAGCTTTATTCAGATGAATAAAAGAATTAAAAAAGAGGGAACTGTAAAGCTTTTAGATTTGGATGGAAAAATATTGATCTTAAGACCAGATATTACAACCTCAATTATTAAGCATGTAATCCCTAAATGGGAAGAAAATAGAGAATTAAAGCTTTTCTATCTATCAACGACATTCAGTAGAAATCAAAAGGGTGCGATAGAAGAAAAGAAACAATTTGGTATTGAATATCTAGGAGATTCCTCAATGCAAGCAGATTTAGAGGTTTTAAAGCTAGGATTTTCCATGTTAAAGACCTTTGGTATTGAGTTTATCGCTGAGATTAATAATAACAGATTCTTAAATACACTTTTAGAAGAGCTTGGATTTGATGAAGAAAAATCTACTCAGTTCAAGACAATTATTTATTATAAAAACCAAGATGCATTAAACCAATTTATAAAGGATTCCAATATTCCACTATCCAACCAAACACTATTAAAGAACATACTAAAATATCAGGGTTCTATTTCAGACATTAAACGCATGCTAAAGGGAATAAGCCTATCTAGTAAACTTATGGATGCGATTGATGAGCTAGAGTTTGTCAATAAATCACTAGATAAAGAAGATATAAAATATGCAAGATTTGATTTATCAGCAATCTCACAATATGACTATTACGCAGGAATCACCTTTAAGATTTATATTGAGGGTACATCAAATCCAATCATGAGTGGTGGAAGATATGACCTACTCACAAAAAGACTTGGTAAGGATATACCAGCAGTAGGATTTACATTAAACAGTGCAGACATCCTAAAGGAGGTTCTAAAAAACTATGAATAAGTATTTAACCATTGCATTACCAAAGGGAAGACTAGGAGATAGCGCAATCGAACGATTTGATCGCATTGGCTGGGGAGAATCTATAGCTAAGGACTCAAGAAAGCTTATCTTTACAGATGACATCAATTTTATTAAATATATGTTAGTCAAGCCAAGTGACGTTATCACCTATGTTGAAAATGGTGTTGCAGATATCGGAATCATAGGTAAGGATAGTATTTTAGAAAGTGAAGCAGAAATATATGAGCTTCTAGATTTAGGATTTGGAAAGTGCAAGTTTTCAATTGCAGGTAAAAAGGGGCAAATCATCCATCAAAATGATGAGGTGCTAAGAATAGCTACAAAATATCCTAGAATTACTGCGAAATACTTTGATTTAAGAAAACAACCAATTGAAATCATTAAGCTAAATGGCTCAGTAGAACTCGCACCCTTAGTAGGACTTTCAGATGTTATCACAGATATTGTTGAAACAGGATCTACATTAAGAGCGAATGGATTAGAAGTTTTAGAGGACATGCTTGAAATTAGCGCTAAGTTGATTTCCAATCGAGTAAGCTATCGATTCCAGTATGAAAAAATAAATACCCTTTGTGAGTTACTGAGGGAAGATAAGGAGAAAAACGATGATACCAATAATTAATCAAAATGAAAATTCAGAGCTTTTTACAAAACTGATTCAAAGAACACAATTTGACTTCAATAGAATTAATACAACCGTTGAAGAAATCGTAATAAATGTCAAAAGGTATAAGGATGATGCAGTTAGAAAATATACAAATGCCTTTGATGGCATTGATTTAAAGGAGTTCAAGGTATCCAACCAAGAAATAGATGATGCGTTTCTTAGAATTGATGACAAGCTCAAAGGATATCTTATTGAAGCATTAGAAAATATTAAGAGCTATCATGAAAAACAATTGATTACCTCCTTTCAAATTGAAAAGGATAAGGGAATTATACTTGGACAAATCGTAAAACCTATTGATACAGTTGGGATTTATGTGCCTGGTGGTACAGCAAGCTATCCTTCTACAGTCCTAATGAATGCAGTACCAGCAAAGATTGCAGGAGTGAAAAGATTAGTGATGGTAACTCCTCCAAATAAAGAGGGTAAGATAAAGGATTCTATATTGGTTGCTGCAAAGCTTGCTGGAGTTGATGAAATCTATAAGGTTGGTGGTGCACAGGGGATTGCTGCATTAACCTATGGGACTGAAACAATACCAAAGGTTAATAAAATTGTGGGTCCAGGAAATATATATGTAGCGATCGCGAAAAGATTAGTGTCTGGGTATGTTGGAATTGATATGATTGCAGGACCTAGTGAAGTGGTCATTATTGCTGATGGTGATGCGAATCCTGATTATATTGCTGCAGACTTAATGGCTCAAGCAGAGCATGATGTGCTTGCTGCATCTATTTTAATTACGGATTCAAAGGAGCTTGCACTAAAGGTTAGAGAATCATTAAATAAACAAATTGTTAATTTAGAAAGAAAAAAGATTATTGATGAAGCATTATCCAATTATGGGGCTATTTTACTTACCTCATCATTAGATGAATCAATAGGTATCGCTAATTTACTTGCACCTGAGCATTTAGAAATTTTAACGAAGAAACCACTAGAAGTGCTTGAAAAAATAGAAAATGCAGGAGCCATCTTTCTTGGAGAGTATACTCCAGAACCAGTAGGTGATTACTATGCAGGACCAAATCACACGCTACCAACAAGTGGTACAGCAAGATTTGCATCTGCATTATCTACTTTAGATTTCTTAAAGAAAACAAGTGTTGTATCCTATACAAAGGAAGCACTACTTGATGCAAGTGAGGCGATTATTGGTTTAGCTAATGAAGAAGGACTAACCGCTCATGCTAATTCAATTAAAGTGCGCTTTTAGGAGGATATGATGATACCAAAACCATCTATTCAATCACTGAAGGGTTATCAGGTCAGTGATATAAAGTATGAAATTCAATTAGATGCAAATGAATCTAAGAACTTTCTTTTTCCAAATGGAATTGTCGTTAATGATCTAGAAATCAATCTTTACCCAGATAATCAAGCAAATGTACTAAGAGCTGAAATAAGCAAATATATTGGTGTAGATCCAAAATATATTATTGAAGGTAACGGTTCAAGTGAACTCCTGGAGCTACTAGTTAAAACCTATGTCGATAAAAACGAGGTAATCCTAAGCTTTGAACCTAGCTTTTCGATGTATAAAATATACAGTCAAATCTATAGCACATCCTATATAGCTGTACCTTCGAATAAGGATTTCTCATTAGATATCAATTTAATGATTGAATATCAGAAAAAATATAACCCCAAATTAATCTTTATCTGCACACCAAATAATCCAACAGGATATTTAATACCCAAAGAAGATATCATCAAGCTTTTAGAAAATACAAACGCCTTAGTCGCTGTTGATGAAGCCTATATGGAATTTACTAATGGTTCAAGCTCAATGGTTAATGAGTTTAATCAGTATAATAATTTAGTTATTTTAAGAACAATGTCAAAGGCATTTGGTCTTGCAGGTATACGATTGGGTTATTTGATTGCTAATTTTGAAATCATCAACACATTAAATAAAGTCAAGTCACCCTATCATTTAAACGCTTTATCTCAATATGTTGGTATTCAAGCACTTCAAAAAAAAGACTTAGTTCAAAAAAATGTTTTTGAGGTAATGATGAGAAGAAATTTGCTAGAAATTGAGTTATCGAAGCTAGGATTTGTCATCTATCCATCCTTTGGAAATTTCTTATTTGTTTATAGCGAAATCAAGAATCTCTTAGATCTACTCAAAGGAAAGGGTATACTCATTAGAGGATTTTCTAATGAACTATCCTCATATTATAGAATTACAATTGGTTTGATAGAAGAAAATGAAATATTAATAAGTAAATTAAAGGAGATCATCCATGAGAACATCAACAATAACTAGAGACACAAAGGAAACGAAGATAAAGCTTTCCTTGAACTTAGATGGAAATAAAAAAATAAATATCAATACAGGTGTTCCATTTTTTGATCACATGTTAACTTTATTCGCATTTCATGCATCCTTTGATTTAGATGTTTACTGTGATGGTGATCTATCCACAGATGACCATCACACAGTTGAAGATGTTGGGATTGTTTTAGGAGAAGCAGTTAAGCAAGCACTTGGTGACAAAAAGGGAATTAATCGATATGGAATGATGTATCTTCCTATGGATGAAGCATTATCAAGAGCAGTTATAGATATATCTAATCGTCCTTTCCTCTTTTATAAAGCAAACTATAATAGACTATCTATCGGACTATTATCATTAGAAAATGTCAAGGAATTTTTCAGAGCCTTTGTCAGTGAATCCAGAGTAACTCTTCACATAGAAGCACTATATGGAGATAACGATCACCATAAAGTTGAATCACTTTTTAAGGCATTCGGTAGAGCACTCAAGGAAGCTACACGCATTGTTTCAGACGATATTTCTTCAACCAAAGGAGTTTTATAATGAATGTTATATTAGACTATGATGTTGGTAATCTAGCATCGGTTTTAAGAGGCTTTGAAAAGGTCGGTATTCCATCCATTGTATCTAAGGATCCCGAGGTTATCAAAAATGCAACTTCACTTGTATTACCTGGAGTTGGTGCATTTAAAGATGCTATGGAGGCATTAAAAAAATCAGGCTTAATTCCATATATTTTAGACCACGTAAGTAAGAAAAAATACTTGTTTGGTATCTGTTTAGGAATGCAGCTTTTATATGAAAAAGGATATGAAAATGGAGTCTTTGATGGACTTGGTATTTTGAAGGGTTCTGTCAGGTTTTTAGATATCAATTTAAAGGTTCCTCAAATGGGGTGGAACACCTTAAGGTTTGAAAAGAAAGATGATCCAATCCTAAAATATATTAAAGAGGATGACTATGTCTATTTTGTACATTCCTATTATGTAGATTCAAGCAATACCGAGCTAGTAGCCTATACAGAATATGAGAAGATTGTTCCTGCAATTGTTAGAGATCAAAATGTTTACGCGACACAATTTCACCCAGAAAAAAGTGGAGCAGTAGGATCGAATATACTCAAGGCATATGGAGAATTAATTATATGATTATATTCCCTGCGATAGACTTAAAGGATGGCAATTGTGTCAGACTAAAACAAGGCAAATTTGAAGACTCAATTATATATTCAAATACACCTGTTGAGATTGCAAAGTCATTTGAAAAAGATGGAGCTAAGTGGATCCATATTGTAGATTTAAATGGAGCAGAAACGAACAATAATATCAATTTTGAAACCATCAAAAATATTATCAAAAATATAACTATACCCATTCAAGTTGGTGGTGGTATTCGTAGTATTGAAAAAGCGAAGCAATTACTAGAAATCGGAGTTGCTAGAATCATTATTGGAACATCAGCGATTGAGGATTTTGAATTGCTAGAAAATCTAGTTAAAACCTATCAGGAAAAGGTGATTGTATCCATTGATGCAAACCACCAAAAGGTAGCAACAAGAGGCTGGAAAACACAAACCGATATTGATGCGATCGATTTATCAAAAAAACTAGAACAAATAGGCATAAAAACAATTGTTTATACTGATATTTCTAAGGACGGAATGATGCAAGGACCTAATTTCCAAGATTATTTGGAACTTTCAAAAAAAACCAACCTAAAAATAATCGCTTCAGGCGGAGTTTCTAGCTTAAATGATGTATTAAGACTTAATGAAATAAGGCTCTATGGAGCAATCATCGGTAAAGCGATTTATGAATCAAAAATTAATTTGAAGGAGGCAATCCTATGCTCACAAAGCGAATCATACCATGTTTAGATGTTACAAATGGACGCGTTTTTAAAGGGGTAAAATTTTCAGAGCTTTTAGAAATTGGTGATCCAGCAGAGCTAGGTAAATTTTATAGTGAGAATGGCGCAGATGAACTTGTCTTTTATGACATTACCGCATCCGCTGAGGATAGAGAAATCTCACTTGATTTTGTCAGCAAGGTTGCTGCAGAAATAAACATCCCGTTTTGTGTAGGAGGTGGTGTGAACACCATCGATGATTTCACAAAAATACTTAGAAAAGGTGCAGATAAAATATCAGTTAATTCTGGTGCTGTTAGAAATCCCAAATTAATAACTGAAGCATCTGAAAAGTTTGGTGCACAATGTGTAGTTTTATCGATTGATGCAAAGAAAAACGATCAAGGTTCATGGAGTGTTTACGTCAAAGGTGGAAGAGAGAAAACAAACCTTGATGCAATCCTATGGGCAGTTGAGGGAGTCAGACTTGGAGCAGGTGAAATTGTCGTCAATAGCATCGATGAAGATGGTATGAAAAACGGTTATGATATTGAACTTTTAAAGAGAATAACTGATAGAGTCAATGTACCAGTGATTGCATCTGGTGGAGCAGGAACGATCACACATTTCTATGATGCAATAACCAAAGCAAACGTAGATGGAATACTCGCAGCATCTGTCTTTCACTATGGAGAAATAAAAATAAGCGATTTGAAGAAGGCCCTTAAAGAAAAGGGTATCTCAATTAGAACATAAGGAGTGCAACACATGAAAAAAGAGGGTATAATAGATTTGAGTGAAATCAAGTTTGATGAAAATGGATTGATTCCAGTTGTCGTTCAAAGCATTGAAACTAGCGATGTTTTAATGCTAGCCTATATGAATAAAGAAGCATTAGATTTAACCATTAAAGAAGGGATAGCTACATACTATAGTCGATCAAGAAAATCACTGTGGAAAAAGGGTGAAACCTCAGGTCACTATCAATATGTAAAGGGTATGTCTTACGACTGTGATGGAGATTCAATTTTACTTCAAGTTATTCAAGTTGGTGTTGCTTGCCACACCAACAAAATGAGTTGTTTTTTCAATGAAGTTTTACAATCAGATGAAGTCGAAAAGAAAAGCTATTTACTTGAAGAACTTTACGCAACCATTGAAGAAAGAAAGAAAAATCCTTTAGAAGGTTCATATACGAATTACCTATTTACTAAAGGAATAGATAAGATACTTAAAAAGGTTGGCGAAGAAACTGCTGAAGTGATCATCGCAGCTAAAAATAAATCATCCTCAGAAATGATTTATGAAATCAGTGATTTAGTTTATCATACACTTGTTCTAATGGTGAATGAAGGTATTGAACTTAAATCAATTGAAGAGGAATTAAAAGGGAGACAAAATAAGAAATGAACAAAAAAATTATAGACCACCATATGCACACCAATTATTCACCCGATGCAGATCCAAAGGCAACGATGGAACTCTATATCCAATCAGCTAAAGAAAAAGGAATCGACGGAGTCATGTTTACTGACCACGTTGATTTTGATTTCCCATCTGATCTTTTTGATGAGATGATTGATTATCATCAGTATCTAGAGGAAGTGAAACGGGTTAGTAAAAAAGAAAACTTTAAGGTTTTTATGGGTGTTGAAATTGGATATCAACCACATCTCAATCAAAGAATGACTGATTTTTTGAAATCACATCCCTTTGATTTTGTAATTTGCTCAATTCATGTAGGTGATGGTCTAGATTTTTATAATGGTGATTTCTTTCAGGGTAAAACTCAAAAGGAAGCATATTTAAGATATTATGAAATTGTGTTAGATGCAGTTAGATCGTATGATGATTATGATGTTTTCGGGCATATTGATTATATTATTCGCTATGGTGGATATAAAGATAGAAGTTATTTATTTAGCGATTATTCTCATATTATTGATGAGATACTGAAGACAATCATCAAAAAGGGAAAAGGTATTGAAATAAACACCTCTGGATTGAGATATGGATTAGGTGTTTTACATCCTGGAATCGATTTACTCAAGAGATATAAGGAACTAGGTGGAAAGATTATAACATTTGGTTCCGATACGCACAAGATTAAGGATTACTATGCAGGATTTGAAGAAGCTAAAAAAATGCTTATTGAAGCTGGATTTGAATATATAACTGTCTTCAAAGATAGAAAACCAGAATTTGTAAAAATATAGAGAAGTGATGCCAAGATGAACATCTTGGTTTTTCTTTTCCTATAATTCGTGTACAATAGGTTTAGAAGATATGAAAAAGAGGAAGAAATCATGAAATTAAAGGATATCATATGGGTTTTGATATTTTGCTTAATCACGCTTTTGGTTGCCATTCCACTCACTAGAACTTATTTTGATGGGTTAACCACTAGTTATCCCTATCTAATGGGTTTTATTAAAACATCTATATTAGCTACCATGGGTGAATTGCTGATCAATAGAATAAAAAGAGGAAGCTATTTTTCAGGAACAGGACTTTTATATAAATTCATTGTATGGGGCTTCCTTGGTATGCTCTTTGTATTAATATTTAAAATGTTTTCATCGGGTGTATACGCTGCTCAGGCAGCTAACTTGTTACCCTCTATTCAAAATGAAACTTTTGTAGCTAGATTACTCACGGCATTTATGATTAGCTTACTAATGAATTTAGTCTTCGCACCTTCATTTATGATTCTTCATCGAATCACTGATGGATATATAGAACTTGGAGAAGGCAAATGGAGTGGGATAAGAAATGTAAAACTTAACCAAATCATTGACCGAATTGATTGGAACTATTTCTTTAGCTTTGTTATTCTTAAGACAATCCCTTTCTTTTGGCTACCAATGCATACGATTACCTTTTTAATCCCAGAAAACTATAGAGTGTTAATGGCGGCTTATCTATCCATTGCATTAGGGATGATTCTAACATTATCAAACACATCAAAAAAAAGTAAAAAAAATGGAGATTAAGAAAATCTCCTTTTTTATTCCCTAAAGCCTTTAGTTTTTAATAAATCTCTAACTACTCCAACAAAGTTTTCTTCAGCACCCCATGAAAATCTAAATACTAGACCTTGTCCGCCACCTGCACTAATCGCATCCACGATGATTTGGTCTTCATTTTGAGTAACCATCACGGTTAAGCTTGCTCTACTACTCGTGCGATAATACCATTTTTCAAAAATAAGCAAGTAAACTTTATAGTCCTCTGTACCTCTAGTAATTGAATGTATCAACTCATTTGTCATCCCTGATGATTCAATCCCTGACTTTAAATACTTTACAATTTCGGTAATATTCCCTTGCCCCTTAAATGTAGTCATCGCCATATAAACCCCTCCAACGCACTTATTTACTAGTTAATTATACCATGCACATGTGTTGCAGAAAATACGGAAAAGTCACGAAAGAACATATATGTTTTTGAATGTGTTAAAAAAGTTTCTCATTTTGTAAGAATTTTTTCTATATTTTTGAGCATGTGTTAATCTAACCCTTAATAAGTGTTATAATAAGTGCAAATATATAACAGTACTATACACTATGAACATAATAGATTAATGATTCAAACAAAAGAGGAGATTTCATGAGCCAAAATCTATTTTCCATTTTAATCGAAGAAAAGGTTAATCGATATGCTTATCTAATTATCGACAATAGCATATCTATTTTGATTGATCCAGGTGCAAAACATCACACTCCAATACTTCTAGAAGAGATAAAAAAGCATATTGAGATATCAAATATTAATTATATTATTTTACAGTCTAATGATTATTTGAATATAACTTCAATTGAGGTTTTAAATCAAGCAGGATTTAAAGGTAAAGTAATTGTTAATGAAACAGGAGTGCCGTACTTAGGAGAAATAATTAAAAATGAAATATTGACGATAGAAGCCATAGATTACGTATTATCTTTAGAGAATGGGCATACTATTGAGTTTATACCAATACCATTTTTACCGTTTCCTGAGTGCTTTATTACAGTATGTAAAGACAAACAAATCCTATTTTCATCCCATCTATTTTCTCAAAATGAGCACAACCACGAAAAAAGTGAAGAATTTTTTTCTGCAATCAATCAATTTCATGAAAGAGTTCTACCTAGTGTTGAGTTTATTAGACAGGCCATTAATAAAATAAAGAAATACAACTTATTACGAATATACCCAAGATTAGGATATTCAATTCAAGGAGCATTAATTCAAGAGGTTACAAATCGCGTACTGTCCTATGATTTTTATAACACAAATCAAGTTATCGAAAGAAAAAATAAGAAGAATGTGTCATATAATTATGAAACCATTTGTAATCATATGCTGAAGAGATTGGAAACTAAATATCATCGAAATGATATATTAGAGGTATTCGCTAACTCAAATATTCAACTTGAAATGTACCCTCATCTAGAAATAGAGTCAACAACTCTATCTGGTTATAAATTATGGAACGGTTTCTTTGAACTTATTTATCAAAAAAAAGGAATAACCTGGTTAACATTACTAGAACCAACAGTGAAAAAATACCATAAAACATATAATATAAATTTACCAGTTATTTACAAGACCAAATCTATAGAACAACAAACTGTGATTACAAATCTTAATCAAGAAAAAGTTCAACTAGAAGAAGAAGTCGTCAAGCTATCATCAAAAATAACAGAAACAACAGACAAAATGTTAAGATGCCCCATCACAAATTTGTATAATCAGCGATTTATGATTCAGCACTTACTGAATAATTTGGATCAGCCATTAGATAAAAATATGTCAAGAAGTTTGATCTTGATTCACGTAGATAATCTTTTGGAAATAAATAAAAAATATGGAACTCATAAAGGTGATGAAACACTAAAAAACTTAGTGCATTCCATAAATGATGTCAAACATGATGATACTATATTGTTTAAACAAAATGGTCCAGGGGTTTTTGTTTACAAGCATTCGATTGCAGAGAAGGATTTAACTGAATTTGCTGTTAAATTGAGTAATCATATTAAAAAATCTGATATTTTTATTGAACCAATCACTGTAACCATCAGTATTACAACAATGGATGAGTTAAATACAAGATATTCACTAGAAGAACGCGTGAACCAATTTATAGAGTTCGCACAAATGAGATTAGAGAGAGCTAAATTAAAGGGTAAAGGACAAGTATTGGATAAAAAAACTGATGAGAAAAAATACATCGAAGGTATGATATTACTTGTAGATGACGATGAAACATATCAAAATTTGATGGTTAAGATATTAAATCGTATTCACTATGAGGTAATTATTGCTAAAGACATCTATGATGCGTATGAAAAACTTGAAAACCATAATATAGATATTATTATTTCAGAAATCAATTTAAGTAAATTAGATGGATTTCAACTTAAACAAAGAATAAATCAATCTCAGATATTTAGAAATATACCTTTTATGATAGTTAGTCACCATAAAAATCTTGATGTAATTACAAGATGCAATCTTCTTGATGTAAATTTAATTCTTCAAAAGCCAATTATACCAGAGGAATTAATAGGACACATCAAGCGAATTAGAGATCAAAGAGTAAATCTATCATGATGAATATCATTTTTGGTTTATCAGGATTTTTATTCTTTTTCATCTTTCTATTTATTGTTTTAATTCTTACTCAAAAAAGAAGACATAAAATCAAAAAAGCTAAAATAAATAAAGCTCGTGATTATCTGTTCAAAAGATATATTGACAATGAAGACGTTAACCTCCCTGTATCTAGGCGTTTCTTTTTCGATGCTTTAATCGATGTTGATGAACAAATACACCTTGATCCGAAAATTAGAGAACGTATTATTGAAGACTTTATCGAAACTAGATTTATTAAAAAATGCATAAAAAAAATTAATTCATTGAGTACCTATCAAAGAAAAATATCTATTTATTATGTTTCAAAACTAAGAACTGACGATGCCTACGAATTATTATTTAGTCGTTTTCTTAAAGAAAAAAACGAAGCAGTTAAGTTAATTATTGTATCAAATATGCGGTATGGGTTGAAAGATGAGTATCTTATTCCAATCATCGAGTCTTTAGTGGGTGCCACAAGTCAATATCATGAACGATTGTGTACCATACTCGGTAATAACTTTAAAAGAATTTTTGATGCCTTTCCATCTTATAAAGATGATCAAAGATATGAAATCGTACTAGGATTGATACGCATTGGATCATTTCATGCAGACTCCTTTTTAGTTGATTATATGATGAATGCTTTAGCGTGGATAACAACTGAAGCCCCTTTTTCAGCTCAACAAAATGATACAATTAAAGTAAGCATTTTAACAAATCTTTATAAGCACACCCCGGAATTATTAAATGAAAACAAATGTTTAAATCATCAAGATATGAAGATCAAGTCATTTGCTATATCTTCTTTATACTATAAGCCTAGCATTCAAAGTATAAATTGGATAATTGAAGGATTTGATCAGGGTGAACTAGATAGCATTAGAATAAAAACCTTATCAAAAATAACTTTGAATGATCGATCCTATTTAGACCATTTGTTAAGAATTTTCCCTGAGTTCAACGCCTATCAAAAAACAATGATGACAAATGTATTTTCAGAGCGTATCGATTACATTATTGTAAATTTATTCGACAATCAAAATCCTTTATTAGCGGAAATCATTAATCATATGCTGAATCAAGGTATAACTGAGCCACTTATCGATTTTTTGAATAATAATAAGGATAAGAAAATAGAGAAGTTTATTTTAAATCTTTTAAAGCTAAAAATGAGTCTTGATTCTGAGATGACTAATGAGTTTCGAATTTATTTGGACACAAATATTTTAAAGCAAATGGGATTACAGAGCTTAACACCTATTATCGAGAAAAGAGAAAAAGCACCCAAAGAAAAGAAAAAAATTGTTTGGATGATTAGATGGATGATATTTTCTTTAATGCTTTTTCCAATCATTTATTTAGCTAGATTTAATACAAAAATTATCGATATGACTTTAATTGAAATTATTGATAGTTATTTGATTGAAGTGAATGTTTATTTGGTTTTCTATTTTTTGACGATTAATTTTATTTATATTACCTTATTTTTATTTGCATTAAATGCTTCAAGAAAGCAAGTGACCCTATCAAAGACAAGAAAGCATTCATTACTATTTTCTGAACGCCTGTTACCAGGTATATCGATTATTGCTCCAGCATATAATGAAGATGTTAGTATAATTGAAAGTGTGACGAGCCTTCTAAATTTGAAATATCCTGTTTATGAGGTTATTGTTGTCAATGATGGCTCTAAGGATTCAACACTTAGTAAATTAATTAAGCATTTTCAATTAGAAAGAAAACACCCGTCCCATATTAATTATCTAAGCACAAAAAAAATTAGAGGAATTTATCAAACAAAAGATATTCCTAATTTGGTCGTAGTCGATAAGCAAAATGGAGGAAAAGCTGATGCTCTCAATGTCGGTATTAATGTAAGTAAGCATGCATATGTATGTGGAATTGATGCAGACAGTATTTTAGAGGGAGACGCTTTATTAAAGCTTGCTTCAGCCATGTTAGATGATACAAAGCCGTTTGTAGCTTTGGGTGGGAATATTTATCCAGCAAATGGATTTGTATTTGATAGAGGTAAAGTAGAAAAAAGAAGTATTCCTAAAGAAGCGATTTGTAGATTTCAAACCATCGAGTACCTAAGAGCTTTCACGAGTGGGCGTATAGGTTGGAGTGAACTAAGAAGCTTAATGATTATTTCTGGTGCCTTTGGACTATTTCATAAGGAAAGTTTAATTGAAACTGGTGGGTATCTCACAAGCAGCAGTAAGTTAAAGAAAGATACTGTTGGTGAAGATATGGAACTTGTTGTACGCCTTACAAGACAAGCGCTAGAGAAGAGAGATCCTTATCGCGTATCATATGTTTATAATGCATTCTGCTATACAGAACTACCAAGTGATATAAAAACCCTTCTAAAACAAAGAAATAGATGGCAAAGAGGATTAATTGATATCTTGTCGTACCATCGAAAACTTTCTTTTAATCCAAAATATAAACAGATAGGATTTCTGGGATATCCATATTTCTTTATTTTTGAATTTTTAGGTCCTTTCTTTGAGGCTCAGGGTTATTTGATGTTATTAATTGCATTGATATTAGGTTTATTAAGTCCAATGATTGTTCTTGCGATTTTTACTGCTTCGATCTTATTTGGAGTCATAATATCCTTATCATCGCTATTTATGTCTGAGAAAGAGTTGCAGATGATGAATAAGAGAGAAACGCTGATCTTACTGATATATGCAATTATAGAAAACTTCGGGTATAGACAATTGATTAGCATGCACCGAGTTTATAGCAGCTTCAGTGCATTAAGAGAAAGTGGTACCTGGGGAACACAAAAAAGAAAAGGATTTAAGACTTAATCAAAGGAAGAAGACATGAACAACAAATATGAGGATTTTATTCAGGCATTCAAGTTTTTAATCTTTTCAATATCTGCAGGGGTCATTCAAGCATTATCATTTACTTTATTCTACGAGCTTACCAAAATGAAATATTGGCCAGCCTATTTAATCGCATTAACACTATCTGTCTTATGGAATTTCACATTGAATCGAAAGTTTACCTTTAAATCAGCTGCTAATATCCCTCTTGCTATGAGTAAGGTCGCATTTTTCTATCTAATCTTTACTCCACTATCTACATTATGGGGTGATGCACTCACAAATATAGGTTGGGATGCCTATTTAGTTTTAGGATTAACAATGATTACCAATCTTATATCTGAGTTCTTATATACTAAGTATTATGTGTACAAAGATAATATTAATACTGCAGTGAAAAAAGCATAAAACATTAAACCTCTTTCATTGAGCAAATTGAAGAGGTTTTTTCATTTTACTTCACCTAGAAAAAGAATTGTGTAAATCAATGTGTTATCGTTGACTGCATATATGCTATTTGATATAATCAACATGCCGACCGACCGTTCGGTCGGCTTTTCTTAATCTATCAGGAGGAATTTTATGGGTTCATATAGCGTTAAAAAACCAATTACAGTCTTAATGGGAATCTTAATCATTATCGTCTTAGGGGTATTTTCAGTAACGAGACTCCCTTTAACACTATTTCCAGATATTAACTTACCATTTGTGGTAACCATTACACCCTATGAAGGGAGAACACCTGAAGAAGTTGAGGCAGAAATTGCTTTAAAGATTGAATCAACTGTTGCTACTATCGGTAATTTTAAAGAAGTATCTTCAATGTCTAATGAGCATTTTGGGATATCTATTATTACGTTTGCTGATGGGGCGAATATGGACAGTGTTGTTATTGAGCTCCGTGAGCTTTTAAACAACATCAATTTCGCAGATGGAGTTGGAAATACTCGAATTCTTAGAATCAGTCCAGATATGCTACCAGTAATGACGGTAACTCTATTTAGAGATTATGATGAAGCATTAACAGATGAAGAAGCTTTGATTAGAAATACGGAATGGATCAATCGTGACATTCTACTGGATTTAACAAGTATTCCAGGTGTTGCAGATGTCAGTGTTTCTGGTGCTGCTGATATAGTACTTCAAGTCAAGCTCAATCAAGCAATTATTGATTCCTACGGAATTACTCATCAAGAAGTACTAGAGATAATTGAAAGCCAAAATGTTGGTGGATTGATTGGTGTAGCACTAGACTCTGGTGAAATCAGAATGCTTTATCTAGGTAATAAACCAAGCAATCTTGAGGATATTTCAACACTTCCAATCCTATTTGATGGTGGACAAGTCATTACTCTATCTGATTTAATTATTGAAAATGGTATTTCCTATATCAATGCAAATACTAATGTTTATTCAAAGATTAATGGAATTCAAGGCATTCAAGTTTCATTTACGAAACAATCAGACTATGGAATCACAGAAGTCACTGAAAGTATTTCTACTCGTTTAGATCAAATTATGGAACGAGAAGGAGAAACAGCACATTATTCAGTTCTTTTAGACCAAGGTGAATATATCAATGCTGCTGTTGGTTCTGTTCTACAAAACATTATTGTTGGTGGTATTTTAGCAATTATCATTCTATTTGTTTTCTTGAGAAATATTAAACCCACAATTATTGTTGGGTTAGCGATACCGATATCAGTCATTGCTGCATTTATGCTCATGTATTTCACAGACGTAACCTTAAATCTTGTCTCTATGGGTGGACTCGCATTAGGTATAGGTATGCTAGTTGATAACTCTATTGTTGTTATTGAAAATATTTATCGAATGATTGGTGAGGGTAAATCTAAAAAAGATGCAGCAATTCAAGGCTCTAAGCAGGTTGCTGGCGCGATCACTTCATCGACATTAACTACTGTTGCAGTATTCCTACCTATCGTATTTATTGAAGGTATGATTGCAGATATCTTTATATCTATGGCATTAACAATTGCCTATTCCTTAGGTGCGAGTTTAATTATCGCTCTAACATTAGTTCCTGCAATGGCATCAAGACTATTAGATGATACGCGTGCTCAAAATGAAGGAAAGGTTATTAAATCATTTAAAAAGGTTTATAAGAAATCTGTTCTATTTACATTGAAAAATAAAGCATTAACAGTAATTACAGTCATTGTTTTACTTGCAGGATCTATTTGGATAGTTGCATCCAAGGGATTTATTATGCTTCCAACATCCGATGAAGGTGTTATTAATATTACAATTTCAACAACCACACAAACTCTATTTGAAGATAAAGCAGAATTTGCTGATCAATTATCTGATCAGTTAATGGATATTTCAGATGTTGAAATTGTTTCAACCTCTATTGGAGGCTCTGGAATGTTTGGAAGATTTAGCATGATGGGTGGTGGAGGATCATCCGATGGTTCAATTTCCATCACTATCAATTTACTTGAAGGAAGAAAAGAATCTACTCAATACTATGAAACATATATATTAGAGCTTATTAATGATTTTGATTTCTCCGGAATTAATATGACTCCAAGTCAAGTGCTAGAAGCTACAGTATCTGCACAAAATAGCACAGGTGCAATCGGTGGTGCACAGGGTGTTAATATTAAGGTTAGTGGATATGATTTAGAAACCTTAGAGGTTATCGCTAATGAAATCACTGGTATTCTTGAAAATACCGAAGGTATTGAAAAGGCAGATAGCGGAATTTCCTATGGCGCTGATAATGTCAAGATTACAGTCGATAGAAATAACGCGATGGTTTACGGGTTAACGAATCAAGCAGTTATGGATAATGTCAATTATTTATTTGCTAATCTTACTGCACTAGGTGCTACACAATCATTGACTGTAGAAATTGAAGGTATTGAATATGTGCTTGAATTACCAAGTGATTCATTTGCAGGAGGCATTAACTTCCAAGTCTTTGGAGATTATAAGAATTTCCTAGGTGGTATCAAGCTATTTGATGCTCCAACAAGATTAATGATAGATAATTATATGAGCTCAACCGAACAAAGCATTTATGTTTTAAATGCAATGCTTCCTGGATATGTTGAAGGAACACCAATTCAATTTGTAGTTAACCCTTATTTAGTCGTAACCGGTGGAGAGCTTGTTATGAATCCAATGAGTGCTGATCCTAAGCTAACAACACTTGCTTTAGCTCCATTATTTGATGAAACTGAAGATAGTGTAACAGTAGTAGATTATAGTCCTGGGTTTGCAACGATTAGAACCGATGGTTCTACAAGATTTGTAACAGTTACCGCACAAGTAGAACGTGGTAAAAATGTAACATTGGTTAGTAGTGTTGTAACAGAAAGAGTCAATGCTTACTTAAATTCTACAGATTTCACTCAGCATGGCAATGGCTATAATGTAACCTTCCAGGGTGAGAATGAAGATATATTACAAGCAGTATCGGATTTAACGATTGCTGCTATCGTTGCCATTTTACTCGTCTACATGGTAATGGCAATTCAGTTTCAATCCTTAGTTTATCCATTCATTATTTTATTTACAATTCCACTTGCATTCACTGGTGGTATGCTTGCACTCTTAATCACAGATCAATTCCTAAGTCTTGTATCGATTATGGGTTTAATCATCTTAATTGGGGTAGTCGTTAATAACGGAATTGTTTTAATTGACTATATCAATAAGCTTAGGGAAGACGGAAGAACAGTAATCAACGCGATTATTGAAGCAGGACAAACTAGACTAAGACCAATCTTTATGACTGCATTAACTACCATTTTAGCGCTATTAACAATGGCTTTAGGTGTTGGTGATGGATCTGAATTATTGCAGCCAATGGCAATCACTGCAATCGGTGGTCTAATCTATGCTACATTATTAACCTTAGTTGTAGTGCCTACAATTTATGCGATATTCAATAGAAAAAACATCAAGAGAGAGGCTGAAGAACATGCAAACGACTAAGGAAAAGCTACTATCAGTTTTAGTATCCTATATCAAAGAAGGTGTAAATCTTGATAGCATTTCCTTATCAACTATTGCATCTGAAGCAGAAATAGGTAAAAGTACTGTTTATGAATATTTTGCTAGCAAGGAAGAAATGATTTGCGAAACCTATAAATATTTACTCAGTCAATATGAAGACATTCTAACAAGCGATATAGAGTCCATGGATTTCAAGGGTGCATTCATCGAACAAATTCAAAAAATACTTACAGTAATGAAGGATGCGAAAACACTGATGGATGCAATCATGAATAGTCATCATGATGCATTCATGAGATTTGACGATAGCATTCCAAAGCATATGAGCCAAATTCAAGAAAAGATGAATGAAAGATTTACAGGTATTATTTATTTAGGTGTTGTTGAAGGTGTTCTTGAACAAAGAGAGCCAAAGCCATATATTAGAAATGTGATTCAAGCAGTAGTATCTGGTTTACTTTATCAATACGTAAATAAAGAAATAGAAATTAGCGAAGATGACTTGTGTGAGTTGATCTTTACTCATGTTTTACAGCTATTAAAATAAGATGAAGAAGTAAAAGGATATCACAATGTGGTATCTTTTTTCTCTATTTAGATATGATATAATGAACATAGTTAACAAACAAGGAGAAATTGAAGATGAAGGAAATTAATGAAAATAAAAAAGCTTGGAGTATGCTATCTAAGGATCACTACGAGCACTATAAAAAAAGACTTTCAGATAATAAAATACATATCAATGAAAATATTATCAATGAGCTTGGTGATATCAAGGGTAAATCATTACTCCATTTACAATGTAATACCGGAGCAGACACAATCTCTTTAGCTAGACTTGGATTAAATCAAGCTGTTGGTGTAGATTTATCAGAATCTAACGTTTTTTACGCAAATCAATTAGCGAAAGATTTCAAAATGAATCATGTTTCATTTATCGAATCTGATGTTTTAAAGCTTGATGAAATTCATCATGAGAAGTATGATATTGTCTTCACCTCAGAAGGTGTGCTTGGATGGTTGCCTGATTTAAAAAAATGGGCTAAGGTTGTTAGAAGTATGATGAAGGATGATGGATATTTCTATGTTTATGATTCCCATCCATTTTTTCATTTATTTGATGAAGACCTTTTATCTCTTGGAGAAACAAAATTAAAGTATGACTATTTCAATGTAAAGGCAGACGAGGCAGATGAAATTGGCGGCTATGCTAGTGATGTGAAGCACGCTAAAAACTATTGGTGGAATCATTCATTCAGTGATATTATCAATGCATTAATTGAAGCTGGATTAGAAATAAACTATCTACATGAATTTGATACACTGTTTTGGCAAAATGGCAATATGGATGAAGTAAAGCCATACTTATTTAAATATAAGCACTTCAATAATCAGCTACCTCTGTCCTATTCTATTAAAGCAACTGTAAAAAGATAATTGATAACAAATTTTGACGAATATTATATAATATATACATAACAACACGAGCTTCAATCATCAATTGAATCATATTATATAAATCTGGGGAGGGTATTATTATGAAAAAAGTAGGTCTAAGTTTTTTGATTTTCATTTTGATGATTACTCTTTTAGGCTGTACAAATATAGTTGAACCACTTGAAAATCCTGAAAGTGAATTGTTTACTGTTTTTTATACTGGGGATAATTATGAAATCTACAAACGAACAGAAATTGATGAAAATAAATTTTATCCATTGATTGGTTTTCCTGTAAAAAGCGATAAAGGTACATCATGTACCATCGGATTGTATCATCTAGAAAACTATATCGTTCAATACAAGGAAGACTATTATGATCTTCAATCAGGTTCCAGATTAAACTTATTTACTGGTAATGATTTGGTTGAGATGGAGATTATTTCAAGCTGTAAAAATGAATAGAAGAATTGTTGATTTGGTTATAGTTTTATTTTTGGGGTTCCTTCTTTTCGGATGTCAAAAAACAGTGATTAATGATAACCTTGAAGGAATAGCTGGAGAGCACGTAGGAACACTAAATGGCTATGAATTTTATAGAGAAAGATATACTTGTTTTGCTGTTGTAGGAAATATCACCATTGATAAATATAATTTTGGGTATTTTGGTTCAGCTTGTGGAAATACACTAAATGATATCGGATACGAAATAAAAAAAGGCGATGAGACCTTTCGATTGCAAGACTTGGTAGATGATGGCGAGCTAAGAACAAGAGATATTTACTATAAAATATATAAGCCGGATCCATTTAAAAAAGGGGAATTGTGAAAAACTATAATTCCACAATTTTCTTTGGTATAGAATCTAAATAACCATAATGAAAAACCCCAATTCATATCGAACTGAGGTTTTTTTTCATATTTTTAGAATGCATTCTTTTAAATCATTTCTAGCATTATTCACAATTGGACTTACCTTATATGAATACATATCTTTTGACTCATAGGGCTTTAGCATCTTTGATAGCATATTTAAATCTTGATTTTTAGGATTCAACCAAGTTGCAACCTCTTGATCATCTAGAATGACAGGCATACGGTGATGGATTTCACTCATTAGCTCATTGGCATGGGTAGTAATTATAGTTGTAGAATGTATTTTTGAACCATCACTTCTTGTAAATGTAGACCACAAACCAGCCATCGGAAAAATTTGATTGTTATTTAATCCAATGCGCATTGGTGTTTTTTTATTCTCTTCTCTTTTCCATTCATAAAAGCTATCAGCTAGAATGACGCAACGCTTGGTTTGAAAAGAAGATCGAAATGAAGGTCTTTCCATCAATGTCTCAGATTTAGCATTGATCATCGATGCACCAATCTTTTCATCCTTAGCAAAAGGTGGAATCAATCCCCATTTGAGTAATCCAACTCTATTTTTAGATCCATCATTAATAATAGTGATGACATCTTGAGTTGGTGCGATGTTATATCTAGGAAGCTCAAATTTACTTTTGAGTTCAGTAATATCGTAATGATCGACTAAATATTCTCTTAAATCCTCTAAATCAATAGTTATTGTAAATCTTCCGCACATAAATCTCACCTCAGCCCTATTATACTACTTGAACTTATCCCAAAATATATCAAGACTCTTTTTTAAATGCTTTGGATGATCAATAATGTCATATTTTTTCCATTCCATAGGGAATAATTTTCTATATAAGGGTGTATTGAAACGATCATCAATTAGAATAGCTATACCATAATCCGAATCTGTTCTTATCACTCTTCCAACCGCTTGAATCACCTTATTCATTCCCTGATAGGTATAAGCATATTCAAAGCCCTTAGAAAATTTCTCTTGATAATAGTCTTTGAGTTGGTTATTGGATTCACTGAGTTGAGGTAGACCAACACCTACGATGATCACTCCATTTAACATATCACCAACATAATCGATGCCTTCAGCAAACATACCACCCATAACGAAAAATGCGAGCTGTGATTGATCATTATAGTTTTTAAATCGTTCAACAATTATATCTCTTAGTCTTTGATCCATTTCTCGTTCTTGGACGATTAAATCTGCATCAATATCTAAGGGTAGATTTTCAATCACTTGATTCATATATTGATAGCTTGGGAAAAATACGATATAATTACCCTTTTTTGATGATAATACAGATTCTATAGTTTCAATCACCTGTTGAATAGAATTCAATCGATCCTGGTATCTTGTTGATATTTGATTCATGACGACTAATTTGAGTCGATTAGAATCAAATGGACTTCTTATTTTTAGTGTCTCACCGTATCCACAGGTAATTAATTCTTTATAATATTCGATGGGATAAAGTGTAGCACTAAAGAAAACTGAGCCAAATGTCTTATTCTTAACGGTATCTAATATAAATTCTGATGCATCCAAGCATTGAAGGGTTATCGATAGATCATCATCAGATAGCCTTTCAACATTGGTTACATAGGCATCATTATAATATTCAAAAATACGGGTAAATCCTAACAATGCAAGATACCCTTCAATCACATCAGTCTTTTTAGGGTATTTAGGATTTTCCTTTATCCCGTTTTCAATCTTCTTCATCAGATTAAATATTGAATCTAAAAAGGATTCATTTAAGGTCTTAAAGGAAAGGAAAGAAGATAGTTCTAGCTGTTCCTGAAACAAATCGAATTGATCTAGTACTTTCTTAACAGCATTTCTAATTGTTGGTTTAATCTTATTAGCGAGTCGTCTAAGCTTAATAAAATCAGATCTGACAAGAGTTGCTGAATACATATCCCTTGATCTTGAAATCATATTATGTGCCTCATCTACAAGTATTAAGGGCTTATAGTTATCTTCATCAAAGTAACGAATTAAATGGCTTCTAGGGTCAAATACGTAGTTGTAGTCGCAGATAATGACATCTACAAAGTATGAAACATACAAAGAAAACTCAAACGGACAAACCATGTGTTTTCTAGCATATCTTTCCACTACATCTCTAGTCATTAAGGTTTCATGATCAAATATATCAACCATGGCTACTTGCAGTCTATCGAAAAAGCCTTTAGCAAATGGACATTTTTCTGGGTCACAATCTCTTTTATCTAGAAAGCAGATGGTATCCTTTGAAGTGATTTCTAAAGTCTTCACTTCTAATCCGGATTCATGTAGCATGTCCATTGTATCTAAGGCTACTTTTTTACCTTGAGTCTTCGCGGATAAATAAAATATTTTTTGATTATCCTCATGAAGTGACTTAAGGGTTGCGAAAAGACTTGCCATTGTCTTTCCGATACCAGTAGGAGCGATTGCATATAATATGTCATCCTCCATCATCGTTTGATAAACGGCTGCCATCATTTCTCTTTGACCACGACGAAACTGATCAAATGGAAAGTACAAATTCTTTAAGGATTCTTTTTTTCTTTCATTATGCTCATAAAGCTTAAGTAGCCACTCTGTATACCTAATGAGCGATGATTCAAAGAAATCCTTTAATAAGTCGATATCAAAAATAAACTCAAAATGTCTTGTTTTATAATCGCTTAATTGAATATATGTTACTCTACCTAATACATCGTCTAAATGATTATTTTTCATGTACATATATGCATACATCTTTAATTGAGCAAGATGCTCGTTATTTAATTCAAAACGCTCGTCAAATATCGGAAATCTTGTTGATTTGATTTCCTCGAGTACTAGAGCACCATCGATAGACAAAATACCATCTATTCTACCAGACAGTGTGATTTCAAGATCATCATTTGAAAAAGTATAAGAAATAGGTATTTCAGCTTCATCAGTTGATTGATATTTACTTTGAAGATATTGGTGTGCCTTGGTCCCTTCGAGTAGGGAGACGTTTTGAAATGTTTCACTGCTCAAATCTCCACTTGAGTAAAGAAAAGAGACTAGCTCTCCAACACCGACTCTAAATAATTTCATAGTTACCTCGTCTAATTATATTATACCTTTTCGCACACCATTTTTACATAAAAAGGAGTAGATGAATTGAACGTAGTCAAGTAGACGAAAATACGGAAACCGAAGGAAACATTGAAAGCAAAAATTTTAATTGAAATTTCTTTAAACTGTAAGTGTAAATTCTTTATTTATGATTACCAAATTAAGAAAATCTTACATTTGGTTTACATTGTGGTTATCCCCATTATAGAGCGATTTCGATTTACTTCACTTTGAAAGTACTGATACGTAGTATCAATAATGTTAAATAAAATACTGAATTATGTGAGCATTTGTTGTTGAATTAGAGGCGATAAAAGTTTATAATACTACTAAACCGTTTTGTATTTTCAGGGATACGGTTTTAGGGGATATATTAAAGAAGAGGTGGATAATATGAATGTAGTAAAAAGAAATGGTGCTGTAGAACCGTTCGATTTAAACAAGATTGCTAACGCAATGCAAAAAGCCTACAAAAGCGTCGGAATTTCATTTACTGATGACGAATGCTTAAAGCAGGCTACAGAGATTACCAAGGCATATCCAAAGACTCAAGATGTAAGTATTGAAACTATACAGGATGATGTTGAACTTTACTTAATGAAGAAGAAGCATTATGATGCTGCTAGATCCTATATTAAGTATAGAGAAAAACAAAAGACTGATCGTGATAATCCATGGGGAGATAACGACGATCGTCAAGACTTAATCCTAAACAAGTATTTAATTCCAGGAGAAGGAAAGAAAGAGTTTATTAAGCGTATTGCTTTTGGAAACTCATCTCTTGAAAAGATATTAAGAAGAAAAGAAGCTATTTTTGGTGGTAGAAATCTTTACGCAATCGGTAGAGAAGGAAACATTACTGGAAGTAACTGTTATGTAACACAAGACCCTGAAGATTCACTAGAAAGCATTTATAAGGTTGACTATCAAATAGCTAGAACCTATAGCTATGGTGGTGGCCAAGGTATGAATCTATCAAAGATTCGTCCAAAAGGTGCTAAGGTGAATAACTCATCGAATACTACACCTGGTGTGATGGTATTCGCTGAAAAGTATTCTCATACGACACTAAACACACAACAAGACAATCGCCGTGGTGCATTGATGCTTGTATTAAATATTGATCATCCTGACATTATTGATTTTATTACGACTAAGCTAGATTTAAGTAAAGTCAATGGAGCTAACATTTCAATCGCGATAACAGATCCTTTCATGAAGGCTGTTGAAAATAACGAAATGTGGACAATGAGCTTTGAAACTCCTTATGAATCTATTGAAAAAAAGATTAATGCTAAGGATTTATTAAAGCTTGTTGGATATGCTGCACACACCATGGGAGACCCAGGTGTTGTATTCATTGACCATATGAATGATTATCATTTTCTATCAGAATATGATGATGTTAAATTCACTGCAACTAACCCTTGTGGAGAACAACCATTAATGCCTCATGGATCTTGTAATCTAGGTAGCATTAACTTAAATGCATTTGTTAAAAATCCATTTACAGAATCTGCAGTTTATGATTGGGATCGCTTTGACTTTGTAGTGAAAGAAATGATTGGTTCACTTGACGATTTACTAACCATGTTAGGCGATCGCCACGCACTTCCTGAACAAAGAGAACACGTTACCCAATATAGAGAAGTTGGTCTTGGAGTGATGGGTCTAGCTGACCTTGCTTTAAGTTTGAGACTTCCTTATGGTAGTCCTGAATTCTTAGAGTTCTTAGATAAGATGATGAGAAAAATGTTAAACTCTGCAACTCAAGCATCTGCACTACGTGCTAAGGAATTAGGAAGCTTCCCAAGATTTGATTACAATAAGGTTTCATCATCATCATTTTATAAGACAGGCATTGACCCTGATACAGATGAACTTGTTAGAAAATATGGAATGAGAAACTCAAGATTATTATCAATCGCTCCTACAGGATCTATATCTAATATACTAGGCGTAAGTGGCGGTGTAGAGCCATTCTTCCAAATTAATTATACAAGAAGAATCGTGTCTATGTTTGATGAAGAAAAGACAATTACCATTTGGGAAAAGACACCAGTTGCTTTAGCGAAAGCAATGGGAGTTGAACCAGAAAAACTTCCAGAATGGGCATTGATTACTTCACAGAACATATCCTTTATGGAACGCGCACACGTGCAAGCAACCATTCAAAAATATGTAGATACAGCAATCAGTTCAACATTTAATCTTCATAACAGTGCAACTGTTGAAGATGTAATGGATATTTATAAGACAGCATGGAAACTAGGATTCAAGGGTGCAACTGTATTTAGAGACAGATGTGCGAAGATCGGTATTCTTGCTGGTATTAATGAAAACACTGAAGACTTAAATCCTGCAACTCCTCCACATGTTCATATGGAAGAAAAATGGACAAATAAGAAGACTGGTGTTGTCAAGGAATATGTGACTCACATTGCAGTATCCTCAAGTGGTCATACACCTGAAAAAATTGAGAAGGAATTATGCCCATTATGTGGCGATGTCTTGATTAAGAAACAAGGTTGTATCCATTGTAATAATAATGATTGTGACTACGAAAAGTGTGCAATCTAATCTAATAAGTATAACGGGCTAGCAAATAGCCCGTTTCTTTTTTTAGCACTAACAAACTTGACAAGAACATTATTTTTGAATACAATTTTTATGGAGGCGATATCATATGGCAAAGACACAAAATTTTAAAACAGAATCTCAAAAACTATTACACTTAATGACACATTCAATCTACACACAAAAGGAAATATTCTTGAGAGAACTTATTTCTAACGCAAGTGATGCGATTGATAAGCGTCATTATCTATCCTTAACGGATGAACAGGTAGAATCAGATACCTATGAAATTTGGATTACTCCAAATGAAGCAGATAACAAATTAGTTATCGCTGATAATGGAATTGGTTTTACTGAGGAAGAGCTTG
>DDWO01000010.1:0-65410 GCA_002345705.1 Acholeplasmataceae bacterium UBA2284
GAGTAAAGACATTACAAAATAGAATTAATATATTTAAATACTACTTTATAAAAAGAGACATCCCCTTTAATGTCTCTTTTCATTTACTTCATCATTATTTCAGTATATTTTTTTTGAATTGGTTCGTTTAAAATTACTTGCTAATCCTTACTTTTTCCTTTCTTTTCAATTAATTAGGCATTAACTTTATAGGACAAATCCATATATATTTATACAAATGTTATAATTGTAGTAATCATACTCCTATGTCATACTCAACCATGATCCACCGGAGGCTATTCATGCAATCATTTAAAAGATTTATATTGCCTATTATGATCATCTTGTTCTTTATTGCAACCTTGTTTAGCATTAGACATAACGACTCACATCCCTCCCATATTAAAAATGCAGCTATTGATTTATCTGATTGGAATGCAAATCAGATTATTGATTTAGATGGTGAATGGGAGTTTTTTAACCATTCACTTGCGGAAGATATTTCTGGCACAGGAACTCTTGTTAACGTTCCTCATTACTGGGAAAATAATCCAGTATACGGAAATCTACCCTATGGATATGCTACCTATCGTTTAACGATTACCGGACTAGTTGAGGATCAAGTCTATGGAATTAGCTTAATCGATTCAGGAATCAGTTATCGATTGAGTGTAAACGGTAATATCATTATGTCCAATGGAGTTGTTTCTAGAATGAGTGACAATTATGCTCCTTATTGGAGAAGTGAAGTTGGTTATTTTTCAGCAGACGAAAATGGTGTCGCTGTGCTTACAATGGAAATAGCAAATTATAACCATTATCAAGCAGGATTTTGGCTTCCATTCAGTATGTCAAATGCCTCAACATTATTTAGTTACGAAATCATTCACTATGTCATTATCGCTTTATTGTTTGGCGTAATGATGGCACTCGGTGTGTACTTTATTACACTTCACCTGCTATCTCGAAAAGAACAAAAAGCATTATCCTTAGGTTTATTTTCGATATTAATCTCTATTAGACTAATATTTACTGGTCATCGTTTAATCCTATTTCTCTTTCCATCATTATCATGGAATACAGTCATTCGAATGGATTATATAATTGGGATGCTGATGCTCCCAGTCTTTGGAATCTTTATGAGTAGACTCCAGTTTATACCTATCAAGCGTCAGCTAGAATATTTTTACTTGATACTATCCTTTCTGATTATATCGTTTGGATTGATACTACCTACATTATATTTAACTGATATGCTCACAATGTTTAAGTTGTTAGTCGTTGGTTTCTCTCCATTTTATATCTATACATTATATTGTGGTTTGAGAAATCAAATAAGGGGCTCTGTATTGATGTTTATTTCAGCGATCATCATGCTAGTTGCTGTTATGCTTGAATTCTTCTTTGGAGGTAGCATTTATAACTTCTTCTTCGCATCATTTATTATGATTTCATTTATGTCAATTACAATTGCGGATGAATTCTTAGTGATTAAAGCATTCTCTAAGAGCTTAGAATCTGAAATTATAATTGATCCTTTAACTAATGTTTATAACAGACTATACTTGAATAAATTAATAGAAAATGAATCCAAAGGAAGAAACCCATTAACTGGATATTATCATTTATTATTTTTAGATTTAGACAATTTTAAGAATATCAATGATTCCTATGGTCATATCATTGGTGATGTGATTCTTTCGATCATTTCAGAAAGATTACGCTCATTTTTTGGTGAACAATCGAATATTATCCGCTATGGTGGAGATGAGTTTATTGTTTTATATGAATCAACAGCCGAAACAAATATAGAAACAATCATTCAGTCTTTTAAGCAATACCTTGAAAAAGAGATCTATATTGATGGAAATCCTTATCAAGTTAAAGGTTCAATAGGTCACAGCCCTTATCACTCAAAGCATGATCGATTGGAAGATGTGATAAAAAATAGTGATGCGCATATGTATGTGCAAAAGCAAACGACGACCTTGCAGCAGGATTAAGAATAGACAATTGAATTCAAATGAAATCATTGGGTATATATTTGTATTGGTTTACATGTATACCCTTTTTTTATATAATCAATCTATAACCCGAGTTTTAGTGAGTTCGAAAATACTGAAAGACAAAATTAGGTGAACTATTTTCATTTTTTGTGGTATCTGTTTGATTTGTTGGTATAATAATGAAGAATTATTTTATAGAGGAAAGGAAGTATATCATGAGTTATCAAAGTTATTTAAGTCCTAATAATCCATTAGTGACTATCGTTATTAAGGATTTAGGAACAATTAAGGTTGAATTGTTTTACGATGTTGCTCCAAATTCAGTTAGCAATTTTATTAGTCTAGTTCAAAAAAAATACTATGACGGTCTTAATTTCCACCGTATTATCCCAGGATTTATGATTCAAGGTGGATGGGGGAAAGATAGTTCCTGTCCAATCAAGGGTGAATTTAAATCAAATGGAGTCAACAATCCTTTGATTCATTCACGTGGTGTCATTTCAATGGCTAGAACCAATGACCCAAATTCTGCTACTTCTCAATTTTTCATCATGCATCAAAATTCACCACACCTAGATGGTGCATATGCAGCATTTGGTGGAGTGATTGAAGGAATTGAAGTTGTAGATCAAATTGCAGTCGCACCTAAGGATTTCCGTGATAAGCCATTCAAGGATATCGTCATCGAAAAAATGACGGTTGATTTAAAGGGTAACAGTTATCCTGCACCAGTCTGCTATCAAAGATAAAATGGCAACCAGAATTAATAAATACTTAAGTGAGGTTGGCTATTGCTCAAGAAGAGAAGCTGATCGCTTGATTGAAAAATCAATGGTTAAGATTAATGGTAAAATTGCATCATTAGGTGATCAAGTTGAGGAAACAGATACTGTAACCGTTGAAGGAAGAAACGTTAAACCCCACAACGATTTTGTTTATATCGCCCTCAACAAGCCTGTTGGTATTACTTCAACTACTGACCAAAAAATCAGAGGAAATATCATCGATTTCATGCAGTATCCAAAGCGCATATTTCACGTTGGAAGATTAGATAAAGACTCAGAGGGTTTAATCTTAATGACCAATGATGGAGATATCGTCAACGAAATATTAAGAGCAGAGAATGCACATGAAAAAGAATATATTGTCCAGGTTGATCGTGTCCTTTCAGCTGATTTCGCTTCTAAAATGTCATCTGGCGTTCCTATCTTAAATACGATTACTAAGCCATGCACAGTTGAAAAGCTAGGTCCAAAGCGGTTTAAAATCATTTTAACTGAAGGAATGAATCGTCAGATACGAAGAATGTGTGAATTCTTTGGATATGGTGTTGTTTCTCTAAAGAGAACACGCATTATGAATATCACATTGGATGTTCCTGTTGGAAAATACAGATACTTAACTGAAGAGGAAAAACAAACATTATTTAGTTTGTTGAACAAATAGTTCAGAGCAATCTGAGCTTTTTTTTACCCATGAAATGAACTTAATAATTAGCAAGAAAACTTAGATTTACAACATCAAAAAAGACTGTTATTTTCGTCTAAAAATCTTAAGTCGTCATGTAAACCGCTTACTTTTAGAATGAATACAAATGTAAGATTTTTCTGATAACACTTTCAGTTAGAAAATGGTTTTTTCCCTCTTTTCTTTTCAAAAATTATTGATATAATGATTGCACAAAGGGAGTGATACCATGGAAGAATACAAACTTCATCGACACATTTTATGTATCGATCTAAAAAGTTTCTACGCCTCGGTGGAGTGCGCACTTTCGAATCTCGATCCATTTAAAACACCATTGGTGGTTGCTGACGCCTCTAGAGGTGGCGGTTCCATCGTCCTTGCAGTATCGCCCTATTTAAAAACACTCGGTGTCCCAAGTCGCTGTAGAATTCATGAAATTCCTAAGGATATTCCCATTATCTTTAGAAAGCCTAGAATGACTACATATCTTGAGTATTCTACGAAGATTATAGAGATTTATCTAAAATTTATTTCTGAGGATGATTTATATGTCTACTCCATCGATGAAGCATTTCTAGACATTACTGAATACCTAAGCTATTATAAAAAGACCGATGTTGAAATTGCAAAAATGATTCTAGATACGATTTATCAAGAGACTAAATTATTCGCGACATGTGGAATTGGTCCAAATATGCTAATGAGTAAGCTCGCACTTGATATTGAATCTAAAAAAGCACCTGATTTTATTGCGAAATGGACCTATGATGATATCCCTACCAAGCTATGGCCTGTTACACCACTTTCTGAGATGTGGGGCATTGGACATAATATGGAGCGTAACCTCTCTAGATTCGGTTTAGAAACGATTGGTGACATCGCACATTATGACCTAACGACACTCAAGAAAAACTTCGGAATATTAGGTGAAGAGCTTTATTACCATACACACGGTATTGACATGAGTATGATTCAACAAAAGAAAAATATTCGAGCAATCAGTAAGAGCTATGGCTCTGGTCAAACATTATTTCATGATTATTTTCCACCTGATATTTTTCAAATCATTTTAGAAATGGTTGATGATGTTACAAGACGACTCCGTCTTCATAAAAAGGTTGCTAAAACTGTTCACTTCGGCATCGGCTATAGCAAGGAAGTCGGTGGTGGCTTCGGTAGACAAATCAGTCTTGAGCAGCCCTCAGCAAACGCTTCTATCATTTATGAAGCATGTATCGAAATCTTTCATAAGTATTATGAGGATGAACCTATTCGTAGAGTACACGTCAGTGTAACTAACCTAAGTGAAAGTCACGTTTATCAGTTCTCGCTCTTTGAAAATGCTGAACAAATCGTTAAGGAACACCAATTGCATCTAGCTGTGGATGAACTTAAATTCAAATATGGAAGAAACACAATTAACCGTGCATCCAGTGAATTTGAATCTTCAACAATTAAGGCTAGAAATAAAATGATTGGAGGCCATCATGCATAATAATCACTATGTGGATCGCGGAATTATCAAATGGGCACCATTTGATGCGTTAGTTGGCTATCACTCCATGATTAAGGAGCTTAAGTATCGTTTAGGAAAAAAGGAAAAGCCTATACTAAGTGATGACCAATATGAAGAGATGAATCGAAAACTCCAGCTTGCATTAAATCAAAGCCTAGAGATTGAAATTGAGTATTACATCGACGGCTATATGCGTTCAACCTTTGGAAGAATTAAAAAAATAGATTGGATTTATCAAATAATTATCCTTTCCACCTTTGAAAAAATTGATGCCAAAAATATTTTAGAGATTTATCTTTAGCAAAGACTGACACCAAGTCAGTCTTTTTTGTTGTATAATAAGGGGGAATAAAGCATACAAACTGATAGGGGATATTCATGTATAGAAAACAGCTTAAGGTCGTCGCATACGCATTATTTGGTTTAGCACTTCTACATGCGTATGAGCTCATTTTCATCGAAAACTACGAACTAAAATCCGTTTTTAAATGGGTTATTTTTGCACTCTCAATTGTCTTAGTTGGCTATACAGTTTTTATTCATAGGATGTGGATTAAAAAGAACATAATGCGTTATCGAGATAAGCTCATCGTTATTTCAGCTATATTGCTGATCGATTTATCATTTTTGATTAAAAATGCACTGGATTTTTCAATGGTTTACCTTTTTACAATGCTATTAGGTCTTAGCTTACTCGCGTTATTCTCAATGGTGTTGCCAGTAAGAATAAGTCGAGTTTTTGATGTTTTTATGATTGGTTTATATGCTGTCTATGTTTTAGGTCAGGATATATATTATCGAATCTTTAGAGACTTTTTTAGTTCTAGAGAGGTTGTTTCACTAAGAGAGGCGATTGAATCTGGAGAAAGCATGTATAAATTCGAAATACTTCAGATCATTGTTTTATGGATTGCTGGAGTTTCTATATACTTCTATCTTAGAAATAAGGAAATTTCTCATATCGATATCAAGTCAAAAGAAATCCTAAAGGCGTTACTTTTTTCTGGATTACTCTTTATACTCACTCAATTCAATATGAACTACCAGGTGAGTAATGATAGACCACATACTGGAGATCACTATCTATACTCTACAATATTCAATAGAACAAGATTTGCTACAAGGTTTGGAACATTCAATTTATTAATTAGTGATTTATCAGATGCATTAACTCCGAGATTTAATAATCCAAGAGATAAGACCTATCTCGATAGCTATTTTGAAATAGATCATAAGAATCATGTGGAAAATGAGTATACTGATATTTTTATGGGTAAAAATCTAATTTTTATATTAGCAGAAACCTATGATGAGATGGCCTTATCTGAAGAATTGACTCCAAATCTTTATCAGCTAAAGACAGAAGGTATTGATTTTCAAAATCACTTTACTCCTGTTTTTCAAAGAACTACGAGTGATACAGAGTTTATTTTTAATACAAGCTTAGTTCCTTCTATTGAGGATGGTCCTACTTCATTTATGTTCAACAAAAACTCATATCGGACATCGCTTGCTTCCTTGTTTAACAGTCAAGGCTATATAACCAATGCATTGCATGGCAACTATAAGGAGTTTTATACAAGAAATAAAACCTATCAAGGGCTTGGCTATGATCAATTCTATGGCCGAGATGAGCTTGGTCTAAATGATAGTAATAAAAAATTTGATACTATATTCTATACACATGCAAATGACTACATCCTACCTGAAACTTCTCCTTTTTTTAGTTTTGTTATTACATTTTCTGGCCACTCACCATATACAGAAAATCATATGGTTGCTCAAAAACATATCGACGAAATAGAAAATTACTATGGCAATACGATTTCTGATACAATAAAATATTATTTAGCAACACAGCTTGAATTAGATGAAATGCTAGGAATGCTTTTTGATGACCTAATAGATAAAGATATACTTAATGATACGGTCATCATACTTTCAGGAGATCATTATCCATACACGATGAATCATGATGACTATGAGTCCTATACGGGCATTACAGTAGATTACTTAAAGCATAGAGGTAATTTATACATCTGGAGTAATCAAATACCAAGCCATGATGTTCAAATGCTTTCTACATCATTTGATATCCTACCTATGATCAATAATATGTTTGGTCTTGGTGGTGATTATAATCATTATGTTGGAAATGATATTTTTGGAACTACAGGAAACTTTGTAATGTATAAAAATTATGCAATCTATGATGGTTCAAATTATATGATGATTGCAGATCCAAGCATCAATGGAAATGGTTTAATGGTTCAGGCTACTCTTTATTATCAGCTATCAAAAAAGGTATTGAGAACGAATTATTTTAAAGTGAATGAATAGAGGTCTTCATATGAAAATCATCATTATTGGTGGTACTGGTTTACTTGGTTCTGCAGCTGCAAAACTGATGATCGATCAGGGTCATCAAGTTGAAGCGATATCACTTCCAAATATTCCAAAAGATTTAGATTTGCCAACTCAAATGATTATTCATTTTTATGATTATACTGTAATGAGTGATCATGAAATAGAGGACATATTTAGAGGCAAGGATGCCCTTGTTTTTGCTGCTGGTGTTGATGAAAGAGTTGAGTTTAAACCACCTGTCGAAAAAGCATACGAGACTTATAATATCAAGCCCGTTGAACGGATGCTATCCATAGCTAAAAAACTTGGAATAAAGCATGCTATTATTCTTGGTTCTTACTTTTCATATTTTGCAAAAAAGTGGAGCGAGTTAGAGCTTGAAAAGCACCACCCTTATATAAGAAGCAGATTAAATCAAGAGCGTATAGCTTTATCCTTTGCTGATGAAAATTTCTATGTAAATGTTTTGGAGCTCCCCTACATATTTGGAATTCAAAAAGGTAGAAAGCCTGTATGGACTATCTTTGTAAATCAATTCAAGAAACCTAGGGTTATTTACTTTACAAAGGGTGGAACATCTATGGTAACTGTTAACCAGGTTGCTCATGCAATTTATCATGCAATTTTATATGGTGAAATAAAAAAATGCTACCCAATTGGATACTTCAATATGGAGTGGAAACCATTTATCAAAAAAGTATTAACTGCCATGGGTATGCCAAAAAAGAAAATAATTATTGTTCCTAATATAGTCGCTTTATATGGCTTTATTAGGCTAAAAAAGGAATATAATAAAAAAGGAATTGAGCCTGGACTTAATCCAATTCAATTCCTTAAGTTAATGTCTAGAAAAACCTTTATATCAATAGATGAATCTAAAATACTTAGACTTCCTGATGATGATATCAATCAAGCAATACATGACTCAATATCTTATGCATATGATATAGAAAAATTAAACCTAGATGTGATTGAAATGAAGGCAAAATAATCTTTATTTACTAACAATTCTAGGCATTTCTGTTAATGTGAAATTCGCAGAATTGATTCGATATGTGTTGGTTCCATCGCCTTCAATTTGCTCAGGATTTGTAAAATAGAGTTCACTATTTCCCTTAACCTTAACATTGAGTAAGCTTGTAATGTTAATATATATTTTAATCTTAGAGAATATATTTATCGAGTTAGGATCATAGAAAACACTGTTGTTTTTTATGATTAAATTGATGATTACATTGTTTCGTTTTGTATGCTCATTATAGAGAAGAAACGCTCTACTTTCATGCTCTGATGGTGGTGTAATAAATTCATAATTTACACCATTTCTTTCAAATCTAAGCTTATCAAAAGTTATGCTAGAAATAATCTTTCCTTCAATGACACGAAATGGAATTTTTACAGAAACAAATCGATAATTTTCAGGATGATTATAGACATCCTCTTCATTTAAATCTTCTTCAATCATATGGAAAATCATACTTCTTCTTTGGACTAATCGTTGTACGTATCTTTCTGATTCTCCATAAATAAGCATGCGGTCCATAAACTCAATAATTGAGTAATTAGATGATGCAAACTGTTGTTCTCTAAAGAGCTCAGCACGACGATTGGTATCGTCATTGATCTTACCAACTGTTCTATTATGGAGTAAGATGAGTAAGCTAAAAAGCATGCTTGACAAAAAGGATGCAAATGCAACAAAAACAGTAGCGACACGAATGCCGATAACATTGAACATTTGATCTAGCTCATCACCATACATAAGCATCAAAACAGCCAAAAGGAATACTGTAGATCCAGCAATACCCATGACATATATAATTACATTCTTTCCATTCTTCATTTAAATCACTAACTTTCTTCATAATCTTGTTCTCATATTATATCACTAATTTAAAAAATATATGCAATAGAGATGATATGAAAACAATCTTGACATTTTTCATGAAAAGACTTATAATCAAAGTGTAACTTAAGAAGAGCCAAGAGAGTTAGAGCGAGGTCAAAAAATGCTGATTCATTAGCCTTTTTGCTTTGCTATTTATTTTCATTAAGGAGGTTCAAAGATGAACCAAAAAGTCATTCCTGCTATTAGTAATTTTGCAGATTTTAAGAAGTTTATTTCACTTCCTTTGACGTATGGTATCCTAATGAATTTTCAACTTGCTCAGCTTCCTGATTTAATTAAGATTATGAAGGATAATAAGAAAAAAATATTTATCCATTCTGAGTTGATCAAAGGATTATCAGCAGATGAATATGGAGCAATCTTTTTAATCCAAACACTTGAGGTAGATGGCATCATCTCATCCAAGCCAAAGGTTATTGAAATTTGTAAAAAAAGAGGAGTTACAGGAGTTTTCCGCTTCTTTTTGAAGGATTCAATTTCTTTAAAGCAAAGTCTAGAGATTACTGAAAAGTTATCTCCTGATTATCTAGAAATATTACCTGCATTATCCATTGATATGCTATCTGAGATTAAAAAACATACAAACGCTAATATTTGGATGGGTGGTTTAATTAAGGATAAGGATCAAATTTTCAAGTGTTTAAAATCTGGAGCAGTTGCTGTAACAACAAGCAATCCTGAGTTCTGGGATATATAAAAATATTAATAATTTAATCTAAAAAGAGACCAAGAGAGAAAAAATAAAGTATTGTTTGTTTTTTCTCTTTTTTATTATTCAAGGAGGCTATTATGATCTATGATTACGTAATTATCGGTTCAGGTATTATAGGGGCTACTATTGCTCGAGAATTATCAAAATACAAAGTGAATATTTTAGTGTTAGAAAAGGAAAATGATGCAGCTAATGGACAAACGATTGCTAATAGTGCAATTATCCATTCTGGACATGATCCAAAAGAGAATACCTTAAAATCAAAGCTTTGTGTTGAAGGAAATCTTATGTATGACAAGATGGAAAAGGAATTAACGATACCAATTTTAAGAACTGGTGGTTTTGTTGTTGCTAGAGGTAAGGATGAAGAAAAAGTGCTTGATGAACTCTATCATCGCGCATTAACAAATAATGTTACCGATCCTTCTATTTTGAGCTTTGATGAAGCAGTTATACTCGAGCCATTGTTAACAAAGGATGCAACAAAAATTTTATCACTACCCTCAACAAAGGTTACCTATCCATGGGCTGTTGCCTTTGCTTGCCTAGAAAATGCAATATCAAATGGCACAACATTCCAAAAGAATAGTGAAGTTACAGGAATTGAGAAAATAGAAATAGGATTTACCCTCACTATCAACTTCAAGGAAAAAATACAAGCTAAAAACATTATCAACTGTGCAGGAGTATTTGCTGATCAAATCGCTTATATGATTGAAAAGGATGTAAAATATCAAATTAAACCTAGAAAAGGTGAATACCTAGTTTTAGATAGAAAAGCGAAATCCTTATATAATCATGTACTTTATGCACTTCCTACCGATCAAGGAAAAGGTGTACTTGTCGTTCCACAGGTTCATGGGAATGTCCTTATTGGACCTACCTCATCATTTATAGATGACAAGAGTCTTCTTTCCAATACTAGAGATGGCATCAATCAAATTAAGAAGGATGTAAAAAGGTTAGTAGATCATGTACCCTATGACTTAAACATCAGAACATTTGCTGGTATTAGAGCTTCTTCTACATTTGATGACTTTTATATTAAGGAATCCAGTGAACATAAGGGATTTTATCATGTTGCAGGTATTGATTCACCTGGATTAACTGCAGCACCTGCAATAGCAAAATATCTTGTTGAAGAGATTATTAAAGAAAAACTAGATAAAAAAGAAAATTGGAATCCTTTTTTAAAGCATAAAAAAACTTTTCATCAAATGACAAATGAAGAAAAGGTGAAAGCTATTAAAGATGATAAAAGATATGGAAATATTATTTGCAAATGTGAAAAGATTACTGAAAAAGAAATCGTAGATGCAATCCATGGAACACTTGGAAATGATACCATTAAAGGAATAAGGAAACGCGCGCGCGCGGGAAGTGGTCTTTGTCAGGGTGGATATTGTGAAGGATTAGTTTTAAAATTAATCGCGCGTGAAACAAATCAACCTTTAAAAAAAATAAACTATTATGGGACAGATACACCTATTTTAGTTAAGGAATCGAAGGTGAAATCATGAAAGTTGATATAGCAGTTATAGGTGGAGGCGCAGCTGGTTTAGCTGCAGCAATTCAAGCATCAGATTCCAATTTAAATATTCTTATCATTGAAAGAGAAATGGAGTTAGGAGGCATTCTAAATCAGTGTATCCATACAGGATTTGGTTTAGAGTTTTTCCATGAGGAATTAACAGGTCCAGAATACGCTCACCGATTTATCGAAAGCTTGAAGGAAAAAAATATTAATGTTTTATTGAATACAACAGTAATAGACATCATTAAAAATAACGAATTTCTAATATCTATGTCAAGCATAGATAATGGATATCAAATGATTCATGCAAAGTCTGTAATATTATCTTCTGGATGTTTCGAAAGGACTCGTGGAGCAATAATGATTCCAGGAGAAAGACCTAAAGGAATCATGCCAGCTGGAAGTGCACAAAGATATTTAAATATAGATGGGTTTTTGGTGGGAAAGGATGTTTTCATTTTAGGAAGTGGAGATATTGGGCTCATCATGGCTAGACGTATGACTCTAGAGGGTGCCAAAGTGCACGGCGTTGCAGAAATCATGCCATATTCTAATGGGCTGAATAGAAATATAGCTCAATGCTTAGAGGATTTTGATATTCCCTTATATTTATCTCATACAGTTACTGACATCAAGGGTAAAAATGTATTAGAGGAAATCACCATTTCTGAGGTTGATCAAAGCTTCAATCCAATCAAAGGAACTGAAAAAACATTTAAGGTTGATACGCTTTTGTTATCTATTGGACTCATACCAGATATTCAATTATTTGAATCATTAACCATAGAAACCAGTAAAACAACAAAAAGTGCAATAGTGAATCAGCATTATCAAACCAATATTGAAGGTCTCTATGTATGCGGAAATGCACTTCATGTTCACGATCTTGTGGATTGGGTAACAAAGGAAAGTGAACTGGTCGGGAAAAAAGCTAGAAATTATTGTTTAAATGACCATAAGATAGTCAAAGATGAAAAACATATTCTTCTTAGTGAAGACATCCGCTATACTGTTCCTCAAAAAATAGATTTCAATCAATTGAATGAACCATTTGAAATTCTTTTTAGAGTAACTAGAAAAATGGAAAAGGGTACATTCAAGATTATTCAAGATGGAAAAATCATTTATAGTAAAAAAAGAAAACATATAGCACCTGCGGAAATGGAAAAAATACTCCTTAAACCATCCGATTTTATATCAAGAAATGAAATCACTATTGAATTGGAGGAATCAAAATGAAAAAAATAACATGCATCGTTTGTCCTGTTGGATGTCATTTGGCAATTGATGATGATATGAATGTATCAGGAAATAAATGTGAAAAAGGTAAAAACTATGCACAAATCGAAATGACTGATCCTAAAAGAATGCTTACAACCACTGTCAAAACAACCAGTTCAATCTATCCAAGATTATCTGTTAAAACTAACCATCCGATTTCAAAAAAACTAATTTTTAAAGCACTTAGCGAAATAAATGAAATTATCGTCTCTAAAGATGTTAAAATAGGAGATGTAATCATCGATAATATATTAGATACAAAAATAGATATTGTCGCTACAAAATCAATCCATATTTAGTCGAGGGAGAAATATATGAGTAAATACATCATGTCAATTGATCAAGGAACAACCAGTACCAGAGCTATTATTTTTGATCGTGATAGTAATATTATCGGTATGGCAAATGAAGAAATCAATCAGATTTATCCAAATCCGGGTTGGGTTGAACATAACCCTCATGAAATATGGGTCAGTGTTTTAACTGTAATGGCAAGATCTTTATTGGAAGCAAAGCTAAAGGCTACCGATATTCACGCGATTGGAATAACCAATCAAAGAGAAACGACTGTAGTTTGGGATAAAAAAACAGGTGACCCAATCTATAACGCAATCGTATGGCAATCTAGACAAAGCGACTACATTTGTAGTGAACTTAAGAATAAAGGCTATACTGAATTATTCAACAAAAAAACAGGCTTGCTTATCGATGCCTATTTTTCTGGAACTAAAATAAAATGGATACTAGATCATGTTTCTAAGGCTAAAGAAAAGGCTATAAAAGGTGAGTTAAGCTTTGGAACAATCGATTCATGGATATTATATAAGCTAACGGGTAATGTGCATGCTACTGATTATACAAATGCAAGTCGTACCTTGCTATTCAACATTCATGAGTTAAAGTGGGATGAAGAATTATGTAAGATATTGGATATTCCGATGTCAATGCTTCCTGAAGTGAGATCATCCTCTGAAATTTACGGATATACTATCCCTTACCACTTCTTTGGTCAATCAGTTCCAATTAGTGGAATTGCTGGTGACCAACAATCTGCACTATTTGGACAAGCTTGTTTCGAAAAAGGGATGGTAAAGAATACATATGGAACTGGATGTTTTATGCTAATGAATACTGGAAATAAACCTATCCATTCTGATCACGGGCTATTAACAACCATAGCTTGGGGTATTGATGGTAAGATTACTTATGCTTTAGAGGGTAGCGTTTTTGTAGGAGGGTCTTCAGTTCAATGGCTTCGTGATGGTATTAAATTGATATCTTCAGCTTCTGAGACTGAAAAGTTAGCTTTATCACTTGAATCCAATGAAGGCGTGTATATCGTTCCAGCATTTGTAGGATTGGGAACTCCATACTGGGATTCAGATGCTAGAGGTGCAATGTTTGGATTAACAAGAGGAACTACAAAGGAACATATAACAAGAGCTGTACTGGAATCAATTTGCTATCAATCTATGGAAGTGTTAAGAGCTATGGAAGAGGATACTAAAATTCCAATCAAAGAGTTTAAAGTAGATGGTGGAGCAACTGTAAATAATTTCTTGATGCAGTTTCAAGCAGATATTCTAAACTTAAGTGTTGAAAGACCTGTTATACAAGAAACGACTGCACTTGGTGCAGCTTATCTTGCTGGTTTAGCAACAAAATATTGGAATTCTATCGATGAGATTAAATCTTCCTGGAAACTAGAAAAGGCATTTCATCCTTGGATGAATGAAGAAACTAGAAATAAAAATATTAAGGGATGGAAGATTGCTGTTGAAGCAACTAGACACTATAAATTGAAATAAGAGCGTGATTATATCATAAATCTTATAATAGGTTTATAATAAATATATAAACATAGGAGGGCATATATGTTACATTTTGCATTAGACTATAACGATATAGTAATCGAATTTAAGAAAAAAGTTGTGGTTGAAGGTATACCAATTATGGTAACTTTACTAGCAGATAAAGTATATGCAATCCAGGACAAATGTACACACTTAGGTGGTTCGTTATCAAAGGGAACTGTTGAAAACACTGATGTTAAATGCAGATTGCATGGGGCAAAATTTGATTTGAAAACAGGTAATGTCATCGATAAAGCACACGTTGGCTTTATAAAAATGCCTACTAAAAAAGCTAAAGTCTATAGAACCGAAGTTATTGATGGAAAAATATTTATCGAACTATAATTGATTTAAATGAGTATAAAAATATAACGTAGACACAAGTTTGAGTGTCTACGTTTTTTTATTATGAGAGAAAAAATGGATTGATTTTATGAATATATCGTAGTGAGGTCATTAGCACTTTTTCTTGTCTTTGGTTGACCTTTTGATTCTACAAATCCGACCATAACTAATCCAGCAACAATCTCATTTGTACTTAAACCAAGAACTTCTTTAAAAAGATCGGATTCAATATACTTTGGAGTTTTCCAAAAACTACCATATCCATCTTCCTCTAAAAGTAGTAAGAAATTCTGAATTACAGCAGATATTGCTTGTAGATCCTCTAGCTCATCTGCGTAATTGACATTTCTTGGCATGACAAATGCAACAACCATAGGAGCTTGGAATACCTTCTCAATTGTTTTTTTCATATCTTCTTTTTGATCATCTTTGAATTCACTTAAAAAACGATGAATAAATAGAGATCTCCCAGACCCTTCAAGAATGATAAATCGCCATGGTTCTCTCATTTTGTGGTTAGGTGCATAAACAGCATAATCCAAGAGTTCAATGATTTGCTTGCTCTCAACTTTAGTATTTGTAAACTTGTTACTGCTAACTCTACTTCGAATAATTTCTTTAACTGACATGTTAACATCTCCCTTATAACAATATCATACATCCAAAACTAATAATTTTCAAAGCACTTGATTTTATGCAGCAAAAAAAGAGTAAAAGGAAAGAGGTTACCCCTTTTACTCTAAAGGGAGTGATGCAGTATTTGATTAAATGATACGTTTCGGGTGAAGAGGATTCCCTTGTGTCTCTTGAAATAGTTTGTCGCGAACCATGTCAAGAGCTGCTGTGATCAGCATGAAAAGGAGTGCCATGAGAATTGAAAATTGCAAGTTAAAACTTACAAAAGCGTACATTACAAAACCTACTGCAACTAAAATATACAGATAATGCATAATTTTGCTTAATCTAGGTTTGTATACACTGAGTTTATTGAAGCCTTCTTCTTGAAGAACAACAACAAAGACGATGAAAAGTATATAACCTATCATTCCTCCATAAAGGAGTAGCAAAGACGTATTATGTGTGGAATCATGATTTGGCATGATTGCACTAATTAATCTTCCACCAAAAATGTAGATGGCGATAAAGATTCCAATGATAAGACTAAATTTAATTATGTTTTTCATAGATGATCATATCCTTTCAAGCTAATCAAGTTTGTATATTATGATAGACTAATGATTCAACATATCTATGTTAAACTGCAAGTATCATTATCGATTCTATTGCGAAAGAGAGTATTTGTGCATAAATAATGCTTGTAAGCAAGGCTAAAACAAACTCTATTCTCAAATCGTTTTTGACTATGCAGATATTGTATTTTTCTTTGATATTTTTTCTTCGTTTCAATTGCACATAGAAGATCAATGGTGAAATGATTATAAGTGCGAAAATCTGATAGCTGAAATTCAACTGATATTGAATGAAATTCAGTTTAAAAGATTCGAACAAAATAAATGAAATCCACCACATTAGTATAATGACAATAGCTGTAATGCAATACTTACTTCTAATGTATTCACTCATACTTTTGTTTTCTACATCCAAGTCATGAGCACTTTTGAGATATTTATCGTTTTGATGTACTCTATAGAGTATCCAAATTGTTAGAATTATGGTAATCATCCAGATCAAAATCAAATATGCCATTTATACCGACTCCAATATACTCAAATTTTCATGAAACATTGAAATGAAAGATTGTAAATAGATTTTTTTGCAAATATTGCTAAAATGATTTTTTCGAATATTGAAACACTTTTGCAATATTTTATAAGTATCTTCTTAAAACATACCAATCGATATGATATAATTGATATAGATTTGTGAAGATACAAAGTAAAGCAAACTTTTTGGTTTATAGACTTACCCAATCTGGTGCGTCATTTCCATCAAAGTCTAGGCTGACCCAATCTGGTGCATCATTTCCATCAAAGTCTAAACTTACCCAATCTGGTGCGTCATTTCCATCAAAGTCTAGGCTGACCCAATCTGGTGCGTCATTTCCGTCAAAATCTAAACTCACCCAATCTGGTGCATCATTTCCGTCAAAATCTAAACTCACCCAATCTGGAGCGTCGTTTCCATCAAAATCTAAACTCACCCAATCTGGTGCATCATTTCCGTCAAAATCTAAACTGACCCAATCTGGTGCGTCGTTTCCATCAAAATCCAAAATTACGTTTGATGATGAATTCATCTCAACTTGCTCTAAACCGATCTTGGCAAATAAAATTACTACAAAAATTAATGCGACAGTTACTAATTTTCTCATGGCTAATGCCTCCCTTTTACCTAATTGTATTATCAATTAGGGTAAATGAACAGGGCGTATATGTCCTATTCGTAAGAAAAAACTGGGAAATAGAGGTTAAAATATGAAATCTCAGGATCTTTGTGGCTATTTGGAGCGTTTACGTTCTGCTAGAAACATATCTCAAGAAATTTTCACAAACGGAATAGTTTCACTCAGACAGTATCGAAGATATCTTAGCGGAGAATCAGATATCCCTTTTCAAGTTGCAGATAAATTGTCTGAGAGATTAGGAGTTCAGACGATAAATCTTCTTGGTGAAATTGAAGCTACGAGATTTGAAGAAAAACGCAAAGTTGATAAATTTTATAACTCGGTAGTCAACAACTCAAAAGATGATGTTTTGAGTATGATTACTTACTTTGAAAATCTCCAATTTATCGATCCTGAAAATAAGGTTTTATTTTTACACGGATTATCATTGTATTTATTGATTACTGATCAGGATACACGTAGTGTTACTGTTCAAAAAAATAAAGATTTAATTGCCTATCCAGCGATTCTAAAAAGAACGATTATTACGTTAAATGAGATGGTAATTTTGAGCTCTATTTTGGATTATTCGGATGATCCAAATGATACGCAAGAAATATCTGAAAAATTAAAGCAGTATTTGGAGAATCGTTCATTTGTAATTGGTACTGGCCATGAGCCAATATTCAACTTGGTGTTATTTAGACTTGCAAGGTATTCTGGTAAGAATAGTTTATTTGGTGATGTTATTAATTATTGTACCATGGGAATTGAAAGAAATCATTCACACAAGTTTTACTACCTGTTGGATTATTTCTATTATTATTCAGCATTAGCATATTACCGATTAGGTGATATGGATAATTATCAAGTAACATTAATAAAATGTTTCAATGTATTGCAGACCGAAGGTAATCAGAAAAAAATCGATAAATTCACACTTTTAATTAATCAAGATTTTAGTATAAATTTTAAAGAATTTGTTATCAATTATTATCAAAAACAAACTCAAGAATAATACAAGAGCATCCATAAAATGCTCTTTTATTTTGGAATGCAAACTACGAATTATGCTATAATGAATTGAGGAGTTGATTACATGGAATCCTGTAAAATTTATCTAAAACCAAAAGAAGAAATTCGTATTATTCAAGGTCATCCTTGGGTTTATAATAATGAAATTGAACGCATCGATGGGTCAATAAAAAGCGGTGATATCGCTTATGTTTATAGCAACAAAAAACAGTTCATTGGAAAAGGTTTTTTAAACACTTCTTCTAAGATATTTGTTCGCATTTTGTCGAGGGATGAGTCTGAAATTATAGATGAAAATTTCTTCACTGAAATCATAAAAAGAGCTAATCAGTCAAGACTTGATTTAGGCTACAAAAATAGCTATCGAGTACTCTTTGGTGAAGCAGATGGAATACCTGGTTTTATCGTAGATAAGTATCAAGACTATCTATCAATTCAGATTTTATCATTAGGAATTGATTTACGAAAAGAAATGTTTGTCAAAATTCTTACCTCTATTTTTAATCCAAAAGGCATCTATGAGCGTAGTGATGTCCCTGTTAGAAAGAAGGAAGGACTTGAACTTTTTAAGGGTGTTTTGTATGGAGATGTCCCAGATATAATCACCATTAAAGAGAATGATTTATCCATGGAAATTGACTTAAAAAATGGTCAAAAAACTGGTTCTTTTCTTGATCAGCAGGATAACCATAATGCTATCAAACCCTATGTAAAAGGTAAGTCTGTTCTAGATTGCTTCTCTCATATTGGAGGGTTTGGATTACATGCTGCTTACCATGGAGCTAGCGAAGTGACATGTCTAGATATTTCAGAACATGCCGTAGCTCAGATTGAAAAAAATGCAAAACTGAATCATTTAAATCAAGTTAAGGCTGTAAAATCTGATGTCTTTGATGCATTAAGAAATTATCAGAGTACAGACCAAAAATTTGATATGATTATCCTTGATCCACCTGCTTTCGCAAAAAAGGCTGATGACTTAAAAAAAGCGTATCAAGGCTATAAAGACATCAATTTGCAAGCACTGAAAATAATCAATCCAAATGGATATTTAATGAGCTGTTCTTGCTCTCATTATATGTCACCATCACTATTTCTTGAAATGCTAATGGATGCTTCAAATGATGCAAAAAGAATCACTCAGATGGTTGAATTTAGGATTCAAGGTAAGGATCATCCAGCCCTTTTAGGTTCTGATGAATCTCTATATTTAAAGTGCGTCATTTTACGTGTTAAGTAACATTATTAAAGATAAATAATCCTTCTTATTTTAATCGAAAAATATTATTGAAATTTAAAAATAATTATAAAAAAATGCGATATTTTATCGCATCTTTTTTTACTATATTTTGTGTGTTTTTAATTAGATATCTGCGTTATATATTTTCTTAAACTCATTTTTCATACGTAGCGGAATAAGGATAATTGCTGTTAATGAGACACTGGCTGTTAATAGCATTATAAGGCGATAATCGTATGTTGAATATTCTGCTACATACCCAATAATTAATGCTCCAAATATAGCTCCAATGTTCCATAATAACCCTTGAGATGAGTTGACTCTACCTCTCATGTGATTCGGAATATAAACCTGTGTTGCAGTCATACGAATATTGAATGAAGTTACTGATAAAAGTCCTACTAAAAAGCTAGCTGAAATCATTAAGAAATATGGCATATAAAGCATGGTAGCACTTAAGGCTTCTACCGTGAAATAAACGATGATTGCTATCATATATCTCTTGTGTGGTGGGTACTTAAATGTGTAATGAATGATACCACCAACAATTCTTCCAATTGAGCTTGCTGTAATTAGGAAGGAAAAGTCTTGCAAGGTGAACTGATCACTATTGATAAAGTATGGCATTCGAAGTAAATCATGTGATGTATAAACAAAGGAGAATGCAGCAAACAATATACCAATACCTAAGATACCTTTTTCTACTTTATAATATCTAAAACCTTCTTTTAAGTCTTCAATAAATTGTAGACCTTTCATCTTCTTCTGATTTAACACTTCTTCTAATTTAATCGTTGTTTCCATAATCGCTGCAACTAGAAATGTAGCTGCATTAAAGATCATTAGTATCGCGACGCCAAACTCAAAGTTTTCTATCATAAATGCTGCTATCGGAGCCATAATAGCTGCCGAGATTGGCCAGATCAAACTAGATAAAGAATATGCCTTAGAGTGCTGTCCTTTTTCAATAACCTCAGGGAACATACTCATAAATGCAATTTGATAAATTGTATCCATAATACCAAATAACATTGCCACCAATGTAAATACTATTACATCAAAGAATCCTGTAAACAATATGAGTGCCATGGCTGTAAAAAATATGGTGGATAGAAAGTCTAGAGAATAGATTATTTTTCTTCTTGAATGTCTATCTACAAAGGGTCCTGCAATAAAGCCTGTAATCATTCTTGGAATGATATTTGCTACTGTAAATAAAGCAAGTGTTAAAGGGGATCCAGTTCGCTGATATATGAGTATACCAAAAGCGACCCCAGCACCGATGCTTCCTAATGCTGAGATAAAAGATCCGAGTGTTAATATTGTAAAATTTCTAGTCCATAATTTTGTCATTTTTTCGTCACCGAAATAAGTATATCACAATTTATTTATAAAAAAAGCAGTTCATGGTGAACTGCATAAATTTTCGGATAAAATGCTTAATTATTTTAATCTCATTCCAAATTCTAGTCTAACTTCCTTTGATTCAATATCGTTATTGGTATAGCTCATTGTGTCCATACCAACAAAATGTAAACCTTGCTTCATATAAAAACTAATCGCAGGTTCGTTACACGACTGTACTTCAAGGATTAATGCTCTCGCACCTTCCTTTTTGGCGATTGCTACAACATGAGCAAATAGTTCTTTTCCATAGCCTTCCTTACGATATCTTTTATCGACTACAAAATTCCATATTCTATATCTTTTACTCCAAGACTCTAGAGATCCTTCAATAACACCAATCATCTTCTTCTTATCAAATATTGCATAGGCCTTTGGATCTTCAATATAATCTTCGAAAAGACGATCCTTAAATGTTTTTTCAGTCTTCTTCATTTTCTTTTTCTTAATAGTTATTACAATATCTTTCTTCTTTTTGATGACAACTGCATAGTGAAATCGAGTCATATACTCATACTCTAGCTCATATCCCTTGTATTCAGTTTTACTCAGTTCGACAACTTTCATTCAAACACATCCTTACTATAAGTAAACTTTAAGATTCAGAAGAAATATTTCTAATCACGTGTAATATAAATTGATGAATCCCTATGAGTCCATTTCTGTCTTGCTTAAAAACACCTGAATGTTCAATAACTTTTTCAAATTTTTTCGCTACTTCATCTAAAAGATATTTTTGATTGATATCCTTTATTCCTCTAGATTGAATATCTATAATCCAATCTCTATGCTTTTCTATTGTATCAGGTAAATCAATTTCATTTTTCAAAAAACTCTCAATTAGCTTTAATTCAGATCTTAATCTTCCTGGTAATATAGCGAGTCCCATCGCTTCAATTAATCCAATGTTTTCTTTTTTGATATGGTGTACTTCCTTGTGTGGATGAAAAATGCCATCCGGATATTCACTAGATGTTCGATTATTTCTTAAAATAATATCCATTTCATATAAGTCATCCAATTTTCTTAATATAGGAGTAATCGTTTGATGAGATACACCATTTGTTGAATTGATGATGTTAAGCTCTTTATTCTCGTATGTTAACCACTCATCATAAAACTTGGTTGCTACTTTATATAGTGATCCTCGATCATTGGATTTAAGTCTAATAGTTGATAGCGGCCAAAACAGGTGACTGACATGAACGTTATGTATTTTTCCAAAATCTCTAATTTCCTTAGCTTGTTCAATTGGAAAATTGTGCTTACCACCTTGGAAATGATCATGATTGAGTATAGAGCCACCAACTATTGGTAAATCTGCATTCGATCCAATGAAATAGGATGGAAACAAATCAACAAAGTCTAATAGATAGCTGAATGTTTGATGACATATCTTCATCGGTCTATGGATATCATGTAAAATAATACAATGCTCTGGATAATAAAGATATGGCGAATATTGAAAATGCCACTTTTCATTTCCTAAAGTCAATGGTACAATTCTTAAATTCATTCTCGCATTATGATAATTTCGCTCATTTTCCTTGCAAATGACACATAAAGGTATACCTTGCTGATCATGAGTAATTTGATTTTTTAATAAAGCAATTTCTTTTGGATCCTTTTCAGGCTTTGATAAATTGATGGTTAACTCTAGTTTTCCATAAAGTCCCTGATATGTCCAATGGATGTTTTTCTCTAATCTTTTCGTCTTAATATAATTTACATCCTTTGAAAGCTTATAAAGGTAATTCGTAGCCTTTGAAGGAGATTCTATAAAAAGCTGATCAAATTTTTCTTTGACATCCTTTGGTGTAGGCATAACACAATCAAAAATACTTGCCTCAAAGGCATCTCTTTCATCGATGTTGTTTTCTGGAATCAATTGATTTGCTGCAGCATAATCGATGATACGATTTAAAACATGCTCAATTTCTTCTTGTATTTCATTTTTTTCATAAGGAAAAATATCGATATGCATCAATTTAGATAGCATAGCAATCGCTTGCTTGATTTTACTTTCATCCATAAGTTGATGCAAAATCGCATAATCTATGAGTTGAATCAATTCTTTTTCCATAGGTTTACAAATGATTTGGTAATCATTTATCCTTTCTGTAAAATTGAAATACAATACGTTCTTGATATGGTTTATTTCCTCTTAAAATAGAAGGATTGACCTCATTTGGGGTAGCACCCTCAGGTGCATATTCACCTTCAAAGGTAATACCTCTATATGCGCCATCATCATCGATCCCAATTAGTTTCTTATTTGTTGAGTATTGATAGGTATAGATCACGACACTTGGATAGGTTGTATATACGTCTAAACCAATATTTGATTGTGGATGTTCAAGTCTTGCAGCGTAATTCGATCCTTTTTGCAGTAAAAAGATGGTGTCAATACCCTTTTGTTTGGTTGATTTTAGCGCATTACTTAGCTCAGATGGCGATTTTTTAGCTCTAAAGTCGAATAGTGAGCCTTCCACATCATTAACCCTTTTAAAACGAAATTCTCCATCTAATTCAATATATTGATTTGAATTGATCATCAGTTCATGAGAATCAATGGTTTCAAAGGAATCTGATAGATTAAAATAAATGTGATTGGTCATGTTTAAAAGCGTATCTTGATCGGATATGGCATCGTAATCGATTACGATTTGATTTTCATTATTGAGCTCATAGGTTACATAAGCCTTTAAATTACCTGGAAATCCTTCCTCTTGATCAGGACTTTCATAGTAGAATACAACACGAGCAGAATCATTTGTAATGCTTTCACTTAGAAATTCAAAATTTTGAAAGGAGAACCCTTTTTTCCCACCATGAAGCATTGACGTTTCTCCTTTGGCAAGCTTTAGAGGGTAGGATTGATCAAGTATTTTAAAATCAGGACCGAATAAACGTCCACTTACTCTACCAACGGTTTTTCCAAAATAGGCTGGTGACACTAAAAAATCCTCAATATGCTCTGGTGCCAAATTAAGCAATTGTTCTACTCCATCATTATTTGTGTGTATAACCTGATATATAGATGCTCCATAGGAACAAAGTACAAGCTTAAATCCTTGATTGTTTTCTAAAGTTACGAATAATATTTCTCCCTTAGAAGTGATTATTGATGATTTACTAATTAGCATAGATGTCTACCCCGTTTTCAAAAGTTACATGATAAAATTCTGCATTGAGTCCTGTAAGATTTAAATATTTTAGTTTGACCTGTTGATCAAAGCTTTCAAGCATGTGATTAGGCAAAAGTGCAATTGCACATCCACCAAATCCAGCGCCAGTGACTCTGGCACCAATCGCACCATACTGACGTGCTAAAGAAACGATTGTATCTAAGTGAAGCCCTGTCACTTCATAATCATTTTTAAGTGATTCATGTGATTGATTCATTAAACTAGCAAACATGATAGGATCATTATTTTCCATAGCGTATTGAGATTGAATTGTTCTCATTTGTTCAGTTACAGCATGCTTTGCTCGATTATATATGATTTCATCTTGAAAGTATGGTTTTATTTCTAACAGTTCTTTTTCATTCAATTCACAAAGGTATTTAACATCTTTGTGTTTTCTAATAATTGATAATGCTTTCTCGCATTCACTTCGACGTTCATTGTACTTAGAATCTGTTGTTTTTCTTGGATAGTTTGTATTCATAATGACCCAAGTGTATCCCTCGAAATTCGCTTTGACATCTATAGTTTCCAATGTAGCAGTATTCATCAATAAAGCTCTATTTTTTATACCCTTGGCAATCACCAACTGGTCCATAATTCCACAGTGCATTCCCATATAGTTGTTTTCCACATGCTGGGAGAGTAAAGCTAAATATTCTCGAGATAGATTGAGCTGATACATATCGTTACAAATCCACGCAGTAAGCAATTCAAGTGATGCACTGCTCGATAATCCAGATGCTGTAGGAAGTGTTCCAAAAACCAGTAGATCAAAGCCATGTTGAATGGAGTAATTTCTTGATTTCAACTCTTTGATAATTCCCTTTGTATAATTTGCCCAATGATGCATTTTATCATAGGCAAGTTGATTAATTCCTATTTCAATGATTCCATCTTCAACAAAGTTTAAAGAGAAAAAACGGAATGTTAAATCATTTCTAGGAATAACAACTCCATAGGTTCCTAGATTAATGGCTGCAGGAAAAACAAGACCACCATTATAATCAATGTGTTCTCCAATTAAGTTTACTCGACCAGGCGAAAAATAGGTCTTTATATCGTTTGTCATATAACCGTATATCTTATAAAATTCTTCCTTTAAATTGAAAGTCAAATCATTCACCGTTTCTTTTTTCATCTATTGAATTCATTATATCAAACAATACGAAAAGACTCAATATTTAGAACACTTGTGTTCTATTTGGTTATGATCATCATTTCTGTTTAATTTCTAGAAATCACTCGCTATTTAGTGATAAAATGTTAGTAAAGAGGTGTTGAAATCTATGAAAAAAGTACTAATCACTGGCTTTGAACCATTTGGAGGAGAACTCATCAATCCTTCATATGAAGCAATTAAAAATATCAATAGAAGTCATATAGATTGTGAACTTTTTATTTTGGAGGTTCCAACAGAGTTTTATACCAGCTCAAAATTAGTCATTGAAAGCATACATAAAATTGAACCTGATGTCGTTATTTTAGTAGGTCAAGCTGGAGGAAGAAAAGAGATATCTATTGAGCGAGTTGCTATTAATATCGATGACTCAAATGTTCCTGATAATCGCGGAATAAAGCCGATAGACAATCCAATTTCAGTTTTTGGTGAAAGTGCATATTTCTCAACTTTACCAATAAAAAAAATGTTAGAATCATTGAAAAAAGAGTTTATTCCTGCTGGCATTTCTAATAGTGCAGGGACGTATGTTTGCAATCATTTAATGTATAGTATACTACATGAGCTTAAGGATCGAAGTCTTGATCATATACAAGCTGGATTCATTCATGTGCCATATATTCCTGATCAAACATTTAATAAACAAANNTTTTCACTTGACTTAAATATCATAACCAGAGCCTTAGAAATTATTATTCAATCAACTTTAGAGTAAAAAAATAAGACAGCCAATTCATGTTATTTTTAACATAATTATTAGAGTTGTCTTTTTTATTTGCAGTTTCTAATGAATAAGTATATTTTAAAGGTGTAAGGAGATGATAAACATGTCTAAGCTTTTTATCGTAACAGGTGGTAACGGACACTTAGGAAATACTATTGTTCGGATGCTAAAAAATCAAAATCATGACGTACGAGCATTGATTCTTCCAACAGATTCTAATAAACTGCTTATATCGCTTAAGGCTGATGTTTATTATGGAGATATTAGAAAGATTGAAACACTTGAACCTCTTTTTGATTTAAGTCATACATCATATACAATGCAGGATGTCGTTGTTATTCATACTGCGGGTATTGTATCCATATCAGCAAAAAAACATCCCATCCTTGAAAGTGTTAACGTGCAAGGAACTAAAAATATAGCTGATTTATGCTTAAAATATGACGTATCCAAACTAATTTATGTAAGCTCAGTCCATGCCATACCTGAGCTTGAAGGAAGTCAAATGATCACTGAAGTTAGCCATTTTAATCCTGATCTAGTCGTTGGGGCATACGCAAAATCAAAGGCTAAAGCTTCTCAATACATCCTAGACTTAATTGAAAAAGGACTGAACGCAATAATCGTTCATCCCTCTGGAATAATTGGTCCTAATGACTATGGTCATGCCCATATGACGATGATGATTGAAGATTATTTAAATGGTTTTTTAACATCAAGAATTAATGGAGCTTATGATTTTGTTGATGTAAGAGATGTGGCAAGTGGAATCATTCAATCAACTGCATCTGGAACAATTGGTGGCTGTTATATACTATCAGGTCATCGAATTGATTTAGACATATTATTCGATCAATTACGCGCACTTAGTGGTAGAAAAAGAAAGATTCACGTACTTCCAATGTGGTTTGCAAAGCTGACCGCACCACTTGCTGAATTGTTTTATAAAATAAGAAAACTACCACCTATCTATTCATCCTATTCGCTATATACACTGAAAAGTAATTCTTTCTTTTCCCATGAAAAGGCTAGAATCGATTTAAATTATCATCCTAGATCACTAGATGAAACACTTTATGATACAGTGAAATGGTTGGTTAAGCAAAATCGAGTAAAAAGATTACGCATTTTGAGATTCATCAATCAACTCAAACCAATGAGAAAGAACAAAGGAAGCTGACGAAGCTTCCTTTGTTTTCTATAAATTTCTTATATCAAATTGTTTATACTCTTCAAGGTTAGCAACTAGCCAGTACGATTTTCCATCGGTTGTTCGATCTAAAAAGTTATAGTCAACTAAATATCTTCTCATCATAACGAAGTCCTCAAACATTGGCCTTAAAATCTCATTGACTTCCTTTTCCGAGTATTTTTTATCTTTCTCAAAATAGTGAATAATCATACAAAGAATAATATATTTCTTTTTTTCTCTAGCTGGTATCATGCTAAAAACTAAAGGGTCTTTAGATATGACGATTGTTTCTACGATTCCTTTTATTTCCGCTTCAGTTATATCAAACACAAAATCACCTTCTTTTTACTCATCATAGCACAAAATAAAAAAAAAGTCAGCAGTTGCTGACCTATAGTTTTTCATACCAAATCTTTGCTTGGTCAATTTCTTCCTTGTTTAATTGATGTCCATGATCTGTCCAAAATACTGTTGTTTTAGCTTCAGACCGGTCAAACATTGCATTTAACTCTTCTATTTCTCCATCTGGAACCATTTGATCATTTTTTCCTGCTCCAATAAATATAGAAGTATTCTTTAAATTTGTTTTTTCTAAATTTCTTATCGGAACCATTGGATGGAATAGCATAGCTGCATAAAAAGGCTTATCGTAATGAAGAAGAACACTTGCAGCGATATTGGCACCATTTGAATATCCTAAAGCAATCACTTTAGATCGGTCAAAATTGTATTGATTTGCTGAATCATCTATGAATTTATAGAGATTCTCAGTTTCTTCAATCAAGCTATCCATGTCAAAAACACCCATAGCTAATCTCTTAAAAAACCGTGGCATCCCATATTCTAACACATTTCCTCTCACACTTAACACATTTGCAGTTGGATCTATATGCTTAGCAAGATCTAATAAATCAAATTCATTTCCGCCTGTTCCATGTAATAATAACAGGGTTATTTCACTGGTTCCTGGCTGGTATATATGCTTCATTTTTTTGCACCACTCATTTCCATTGCTCTATATCCGATTTTCTTTAAGCTCTCAATCAAAGCTGTTAACTCTTCTGGTGATAAGCACTGATATATATTAGATAAAGTTTGAACATGACTAGGGAAAATAGAACTAAAAAATAGCTGTCCTTCCTTTGTCAAATCAATCATTGTGCTTCTTTTATCGACCTCATCTTGAGTCCTAGAAATCATCTTTTTATCCTCAAGTTTATCAATAACATAAGTCATACTAGAATTCGCCATTAGCATTCGATTTGCTATCGATTGAATGGGTTGTTTTCCTCGGTTATATAAGAGTTCCAAAACACCAAATTCTGAAGTATTTAATTGATAGGATGAAATGTCATTTTTAATGACCGCTTCAACATTTTGCATCGACCGAAATAATACCGTGGTTAACTTTAAATATTCTTTGTTATGGCTCATATAATCACCTACCTAATCTATGTACTCTTTATTATACACTTTATCACTACGCTTCGTCTCAATATGTCTTACAAGTTTTTCTATTTTATCACGCATACCTCTAAATTTCGGAGGTAGAGCCAATGTTTCACCTAGTGTTTCGTAATCCTCTTCATCATCAATAAATCCTGGACCTTCAGTTGCGAATTCAAAGAGCATTCCTGGATATAGTCTTGTATATAGGGATTTGAAGTAAAAACGGTCTACATGGCCTGAATGAGGCACTCTTAACTTGTTTAAGACTTGAATCCAGTCATCTAAATCTGCTTTTTCATCGACTCTAAATGCGACATGATGGATACCACCAAAACCTTGTCTACCATTTGCTAAATCTGCCCTATATTCAACAATGACTCCAGCACCATTTCCACCTAAGCCGGTTTCGTATAAAGTAAACTGATTTTCAACTGCTATTTGATCAAATAAAAGAAACTCTGTCAAGACTTTATCGATGAGTTCTTTATTATTCACTCTAAAGAATATAGGTCCTAATCCAGTGATACCAAACTCATTTGGAACAGGTCCCTTTTGCCATGGAGTACCTGAAGCTATACCATCAACAAATTCATCTGAAAAAAGCACATATTCTGCGTCATCAAAATCTCTAAATTCCAATGTCTTTCTTCCAAACATATCCTTAACTTCAAAATGAGTAACCTGGTATTTTTCAAATCTTTTTTTCCAGTAATAAATCGCTTCGTCAGTCGGTACTCTAAAGGATGTTTTTGATATTTCATTTGTTCCTTTTATCACTTCTGATGCACCATTGAAATCGAAGAATGTCATATCTGTTCCTGCACTACCTTTATCATCAGCAAAAAAGAGATGATAGGTGTTAATGTCATCCTGATTAATGGTCTTTTTGACTAATCTTAAACCCAATATATTTGTGAAAAAATCATATATTTTTTCTGCACTACTCGTGATTGCAGTCACGTGGTGAATTCCATTTAATTTTTTCATACTATACCTCCATACATGCTTATTCTACTTCATTCATTTAATCATAGCAAGCAATATGTTTCGAATTCGAAGCATTATTGATTTTTTAAATTTTTATCGTTTTTAATATAAGCCCTTTTGATGTATAATAAATTGTAGACATTTCAAAACATCGTGTGTCTCTTAAGGTCGTGATCTATTGAAAAAGAAAAGATATTGGTACAAATTAGATAATGCCGCAAAGATATTCCCAGCAGTCTCAAAAGATGACCGCAGTAACGTCTTTAGACTATCGTTTTATATAGATGAAGTTGTAGATAAAGACATACTAGAGGAAGCAGTAAATAAGGTTCTCAAACGATTCGAAACTTTCGCAGTCCAGCTAAAAAATGGACTTTTTTGGAATTACTTCGCATCAAATGAACGACATTTTGAAGTTCAACCTGAACCATCAGAGCTTTGCAGATATTTCAAGAGTAATAATAATCAAGGCTATTTATTCAAGGTCTATTATTTTCAAAATAAAATAACATTAGAAACGTTCCATTCGCTATCTGACGGCACTGGTGCTCTTCATTTCATTAAGTCAATTGTTTTCCATTATTTCAAAATTCGTGGCTTCAAAATTGAACACGAAGGAAAGATACTTTCAGAAATGCCTTCCTCAAAGAAGGAAAGTGAAGACAACTTCATTACAAACTATGATAAATCTTCTAGAAGAAATCTTAAGGAAGAGCATGCATATCACCTTGAAGGTGAAAGATTTAATCAGCACTGGGTCTTATTCTTAAAGGCTAGAGTGAATTCAAAACAATTAATTGATTTAGTTAAGACGAAATATCAATGTACAATTACACAATATTTTACTGCACTCAATGCATGGAGCGTATATAAGGAAACTGTTGATTTTGTTGGGAATAAAAAGCCACTTAAAATCTTCGTTCCTGTGAATTTAAGACCTTATTTTGATTCCGTCACCTTAAGAAACTTCTCCTTATATATAAAGGCTACCTATGACAGTGAAAGAACTGACTGGACATTTGAAAATATGCTAGAGCTTACCAAGGAACAATATAAGGATCAGCTCGATCGAGATAAGTTACAATCTAGAATCAGTTCTCTTGTAGGATTTGAGAAAAACCCATTGATTCGTGCACTTCCTTTAGTTTTAAAGCAAATCGCATTTAAAGTCGGCTATAAAATATTAGGTGAAAGTATTTCATCTTGTTCTATATCCAATTTAGGAAAGGTCGATCTTCCATCTGGCTTCAAGGGTAAGGTCACTGACATTGACTTTGTCAATGCTGGCTATGGACTTGCTATGACTTTAGTATCACTTGATGAACACATCAATGTGATCCTAAGCACACCACTTAAAGACTTATCTATTATGAATCATATGATATCCTTCATGGTGAAAGATGGTCTAGACCTTGTTTTAGACACCAATTATAAGGAGGGTTACGATGAAATATTGTAAAACATGTCATGTACATTACGATAATACATTAGAGCATTGTATACTTTGTAATGGTGAATTAGAAAAAATAGGTGAGGTAGAATCCACCTATAAATTCCCAGAAACAAAAAAGAGATCAAGATCAAGATTTTTCTATAGACTCTTTATATTTTTAAATCTAGTATCAGTTTTAGTTTCATTATATATTGATTTTGCAGACGGTCTACCATTAACTTGGTCACTCATCGTTGGTATTACCAATATTTATATCGTTGTGATGTTTCTAGTTTTAGCCGTTCCTACAATATGGACGCATCGAATAACGAAAAGTGTGATTATTACAGTAGGCAGCTTAATTTTAATAGGACTAGCTATCCGCGATGTCGATTGGGCATTAGATTATGTATTCCCATTTGCTATTATGAGTAATACCTTCTTTATTACACTTTTGATTCTTGTCAATAAGAAAAAATGGTTTGACTACTTCTCAAGTTTAATTTTTATTACCATTTTCGGGTTAATCCCTGGTTTATTGAATGTATTGAACCTAACGACTGTTCAATGGCCGAGTCTAGTATGCTTTGCATTCTCAACATTTACATTATTTGGAATTATCATTCTGCCATCTAAATCTAGTCGTGAAGAATTTAAAAGAAGATTTCATATCTAAGAGACGAGCAATCGTCTTTTTTTTATAAAAAAAACACCAGCGATATGCTAGTGTATTTGATGATGATTACCATTTGTATTTCCATTATTTGGTGCCATTTGCTTGACCATATAATTGAATATATCTTTTCTAGTAATGATTCCGATAAATGCACCAAAATCATCAAGCACAGGTACAAAGTTCTGTTTTGTAGCTACTTCTATAATATCTTCCATATTGGTATGAATAGGTACTGATACGTTATCCTTATTTCTAGGTACTGCTGAAACCGGTGTAGTCTCTGTTTTATCAAAATTCATCTGGTGATCTTTAATATACCAAAGTAGGTCACCTTCACTCAATGTACCAATATAATCTCCATTCTTGTTTAAAATAGGAATAGAATTGTAGCGATAGACTTGCATCTTTTCAAGCGCTTGTCTAATGGTGTAATCACTAAAGATATATGCTACCTTCTCTTTAGGTGTTAAGCAAAATAATACGTTCATTGTTTTCCCCTTTAATTCGAAATGATTTTTTTTATTACGATGTAGCTGATTCACTTATAATAGATCATAATTCTCGAATACAATCAAGGTCAATAAATCATCTGAAAAGATGAAAATAGCTTTTGAATAACTCATCAAAATCGTTGACTGCTTTTTTAATTAATTATGTATTTGAATTTGATGTATCTAATGAATTATTCATTTTTTTAGCCCATCTTTTTCCGCATTTATATTATATCATAGATATAATGATTTGTACAGTAAAAATGATAACGCTTCCATTAAATAAAAAAAGGACCAATTTGATAATCAATTGGTCCTAAATATATAAGTTAAGCCTTCGGATTTTTCTTAAGTAAAATGAATACGAATGAAATAAAGAGCACAATACATATTCCTAATGTAATTAGGGCTTGCATAATACCATTTGGAGCAAAACTAGCTAAAAGTAGAATTGGGAACCCAAAGAGGATCGCAGTTGTCGTTCCTGTTACTAAATCTGTTGCTGCAGGTGTTTCATATTGAGGATCGACTTCTCTTAGTAATGCAATACCAGTCGATGCTGTACCTGTCATCGTACCATACATACCAGCAAATGCTTGTAAAGTGTATTCTTTATATACTCTTTTTGTAATCTTATGAATAAAGAACATAGTTGCTGCCCCTGCTACTGCTGTAATAATAAGGAATGTAATCCAAACCTGAGCAGATGCAAGATCTTGAACATTAATCGAAATAATTGATGCGACTACCATGAAATCAAAGACGACCCCAGCAATACGGTTTAGCATATAATTGTTTGGGTATTGTCTTGTCATAATATTTTTTGATCTTAAATAATTAAATAGCTTTTTCATCAATAAAGCAATAACCATACCAAAGATAAAGTTAAAGCCCCAGATGAGTGAATTGACCATGCGATAAATTCCTTCATTCAATGCTGCAAGCTTAGATAATCCAAACATTGTTAGGAAGGTTACTCCATAAACAAGTAGAATCAAACTAATTTGAACGGTTAGCTTATCAATAGATTCAGCAACAGGAATTTCATCTGGTGATTCAACTTCTTGAATACTGGTTAAGTGAATTTTTGATTCTTCTCCAGTAACCTTTTTATTATAAACCTTGTTTAAATAAATGACCCCACCAATACATGCCCATATAAATCCCATGGATGCAATCGCTAAGCCATAAGACTGTCCACCGACAAAACCTGTGACAACACCTTGAGCATTTTGGAAGTTTTCATAGACGATACCAAAGTTATTCGCTTGTCCTGGACCCTGTCCAAATCCAAATGGAACAAGTAAACCAGTGGCTAACCCAGGACCTGTCTTAAAGACTGGGAAAATAGTGAAGGCTAAAATAGCAGTAATACTAATTCCGATAATCCCTTGAAGTAAATATGAGGACACAATAACCATACCATTATAATAGCTATGTGCACGTTGTGTTTTGATTTTAAACTTCTCATTCACCTTTAATCCCATTGCAATAAATCCTAATGCAATCGTATGATAGGTTACAAGATTTAAAAATGAATTGAACTTATCAATTTCACTTCCATCCATAAACCATGATAATCCAGTCATTGGACGCACAATAGCTTCTTTAATAATCAATCCAACCAAGCCAGCTATTACAGAGGTTGGTAATAAAGATTTCCTTAATATAGGAATTTTTCTTCGAATAATGTTACCAAGTAATAATAATGCACTCAAAATTAAAACGTAAATAATGACTCCCCAAATAGCTAGTGATTCGTAGTTTGATATCATAGTTACTCCTTGTGCTTATTTTATGTTAGAGTTTCACTCTTAATGCCATTATACTAAAAAGAAATATAAATGAAAAGAAAAAAAAGGGTAAAGATATTCTTTACCCCTAAAGTTTGAATTACATTTGTAAATAATCTAAATTAAATGCTTCACATACACCTTCGCAAGTGCATTGACCGTACCAAACATTGACACCCATTTTTAACGGATTGGATTGATTAATTGCAGTATCTAATCCTAGATCAGCAATCATAAGTCCATATTTTAATGTAGCATTATTTAGTGCGATTGTTGATGTTCTAGGAACAGCACCAGGCATATTTGCTACACTATAATGAATCACTCCGTCCACTTCGTAAATTGGATTGTCATGATAGGTTGCTCTTGCATGTTCAGTTGATCCACCTTGGTCAATTGCTACGTCAACGATGACACTACCTGGTCTCATCTTCTTGTAGAAGGACTGTTTAATTAGCTTAGGTGCTTTTGCTCCTGGTAATAGAATTGCACTTACAACTAAATCAGAATTAATAACAGTTCTTTCGATGTTATCAGCACTACTATATAAAGTCTTAATTCTATTGCCATAAATATCATCTAAGTAAGTTAATTTCTTTAAATTGATATCAAGGATAGTTACATCTGCTCCAAGACCAACAAGCATCTTTAAAGCATTTTCTCCAACCACACCTGCTCCAATAATACAAGCCTTAGCTGGTTCAACTCCAGGAACACCTGAAACAAGGACTCCTGAGCCACCAAATGGTTTTTCTAAATACTTAGCGCCTTCAATAGCACCAAGTCTTCCAGCAACCTCACTCATTGGCTTTAAGCAAGGAAGTGAACCATCAGCAAGGGTGATGGTTTCATAAGCAATCGATTGAGTTTTAGTTTCAATCAATCGTCTAGTGAGCGCTTCGTTTGCTGCTAAATGAAGGTAAGTGTATAAAATTAAGCCTTCTCTTAAAAACTCAAATTCTGATTCTAAAGGTTCTTTAACCTTGACAATCATTTCTGATTTTGCCCAAACCTCTGCCGCGGTTTTCAAAATCTTGGCTCCTGCATTTTCATAGTCCTTATCACTAAAACCAGAACTAATCCCTGCCATGGATTCAACAATAACTTGATGCCCGTGACTTACATATTCTTTCACTGCACTTGGCGTCAAGCCCACACGGTACTCTTTGTTCTTTACTTCTTTGACTGTTCCAATAATCATTTTTTTCTCCTCTTAAATTAATCGTGTCTGATACGTTTATTGTAACATATATTTATATGTTTTTTAACCCCTAATTATACTTTATTTTTATTATTCTGATAATGATGAAAAATAAGTGATTTGATTTCATTTTCATTTTTTAAAAGTTGGTGAATTTGGTTAAGACCTTCTCTATTTTTTTTAGTTTCTAGCCATAGCTTCAAATAGCCACTTGGTCCATATTTTTCTTTAATATGATCGTAAGCTCTTTGATAGTGCCCCTCAAATTCTAGTTTTGGATAATGCTTTAGACTGTATTGTACAGTTCTTAAAATAACGATATCTGGATCAATATCTCGATCTGCTTCAGCAATAATTTTTCCATAGATTGATCTTGGCTCATGTTCATTTGATGCACGGTGATCCTCAACAGCCTCTTTCATTATCGTTCGCTCTTCCTTTGTAAAATACTTTTTTAATTCTTCATCTTCATACAAAAACAGACCACCAGTTAAATGGTGATCGCTTCGACCGAATTTTATACCGATATCGTGAAAACATGCAATCACGTAAACCATGTCCATATTCACATCATAATCCTTCGCTATTTCTAAGGAATTGATAATGATGGTTTCGACATGATCCATTTGATGTGCTTGATCAAAATGACGATAGATTGGAATGATTTGTTGGTATAGATATGTAAGTAGTGATTTTTCCATTCAAACCTCAGATAATAATATTGGCTTTTTTTGAGAGTGATAAAAACATTTTTTTATCGGATTTATAAGATAGTTTAGATAGAACTTCAGAGGCATCAACCCAGACTGCATCTGCTATTTCTTCTTCTTGAGGCTTCAATTCAATTGTTTTAGCCTTAGCTAGAAAGTAAACAACGCTTTTAATGACGCCTTCTTTTGGATAGTATTTTGTTTTTTCCTTGATGTGTCCATATATTTCTACATCAAGCCCTGTTTCCTCTTTGACTTCACGAACTGCTGTCATTTTTTCAGACTCGTTATATTCGACATGTCCCTTTGGAAAGCCGAATCTTAAGCCATGACGCTGCTGTACTAATACAAATTGAAATCTGTTTTGGTGTTTTCTAAAGATGACTGCCCCACATGATTTTTCTTTGGTCAAAATCATCACCTTCTTTGTTTAACTACTTAGAGTATATCATAATCTTCTTTGATTACATCAAATAACGATTTAAATTTTGCGTTTTTTTTACATCATCGTTGGATTGATAAAACCGGTACCATCATGTATAATAGAGATAACAAACAGGGTTTAAGGTCTATAAATAGAGGTGAGGATGCATGAAAATCTTATTCTGTAGTTCAGAAGCATTTCCTTTCAGTAAAACCGGCGGTTTAGCAGACATGGCCCTTTTTTTGCCTAAATCTCTGACTCAAATTGGTCATGAGGTTAGAATAATAACCCCATACTACAAAAACATTGGTAAACATCATAAGGATATGAAGTATTTGGGTGCAGCAACAATTGGAATGGGTGGTATTGAAACAATCGTTCAATACTACGAGTTAATCTATCAGGAAATTTCTTATATATTTGTTCAAAATATGCATTACTTTGAAAGAGATAATCTTTATGGATATAACGATGATGCTGAAAGATTTGCCTGCTTCTCCTATGCAATTCTTGAAGGCTTAAAGGTTTTTAACTTCTATCCGAACATCTTACATCTAAATGATTGGCAAACAGGTATCGTTCCATATCTATTAGATGAACATTACAGACATAAAAATGATCAATATTTTTCTATCCATACCTTATTAACGATTCATAATTTAGAGTATCAGGGTTCATTTGATACCTATGTCAGTAGATTTTTCAATACCAACTTCAATTACACATACATACACTTTGATCGCGTGAACTTCCTAAAGGCAGGAATTGAAAGAGCAACAAAAATAAACACAGTCAGTCCAACCTATAGAAATGAAGTCTTAACTGGGGAATACGGCTTTACATTAGATGGAGCATTAGAGCGTAGAAAAACTGATTTTATCGGTATCTTAAATGGTATTGATGAACATGTCTTCAATCCAGAAACAGACCATATGATTATCTCTCAATTTAACGATATTAAAACGAAAATAAATAAAAATAAAAATAAGGAAGACATCTTGCATCATTTCAATTTAGATGTTGACTTAAAGGTTCCACTAGTTACCTATATTGGAAGACTTGCTACACAAAAGGGAATTAACTTGATGACATCAACACTCGAAGAGGTTGTTGAATATAGTGATGCGAGATTTATATTGATGGGATCGGGAAATGATTCATATCAGGATTACTTTAGATATTTATCTGCTAAGTACCCAAATCGGGTCGCACATTATATTGGGTTTAATGAAGAGCTAGCACATAAGCTTTATGCAGCATCTGACATCTTTTTAATGCCATCAAGGTTTGAGCCATGTGGATTGGGACAGCTAATCGCGATGCGCTATGGAGCCTTGCCGGTTGTAAGAGAAACCGGAGGATTAAAGGATACAGTCATCCCCTATAATCAATATACTGGTGAAGGAACAGGATTCAGCTTTTCAAACTATGATGCATATGAGTTTAAGGAAAAGCTATTTGAAGCAATCAAGGTATATAACGAAAATCCAAGAATTTGGAATAAGCTTGTCAAACAAGCGATGAAGCAAGATTTCAGTCTTGAAAAAATGGCTTTAGCATACGAATCGATTTACCAAATCATATTAGGAGTGTAAAACATGGAAACCTTAGCATTGATTCTAGCAGGCGGTAAAGGTAGTAGATTAGATATCCTATCTCAAAGACGTAGTAAACCAGCAATGCCCTTTGCAGGAAAATTTAGAATTATTGATTTCACATTGTCAAACTGTACACAATCCAATATATACGATATTGGCATCTTAACTCAGTATCTTCCACTCTCATTAAATGAACATATTGGAAGTGGAAAGCCTTGGGATTTGGACAGAAGAGATTCTGGTGTGACATTGCTGCAGCCACATAATTACTGGTACTTAGGTACAGCGGATGCTGTATTAAAAAATTTAGAATTCATAGCAAGAAGAGAACCTAAGTATGTCTTAATACTTTCTGGTGACCATATTTATAAAATGGACTATCGCAAAATGATTGCTCTTCATAAAGAAAAAAATGCGACGCTTACGATAGCTACTCAGCCAGTTCCTGAATCTGAGGTCAGTCGATTTGGAATTATGAGCATCAATAAGGATGGCGAAATTATTGAATTTGAAGAAAAACCAAAGAAGTCAAAGTCAAATTTAGCTTCTATGGGCATTTATTTATTCAATTTTGATTTGCTAAAGAAGGTACTTCTTGACATTAAGCAAGACGATTTAGATTTCGGGAAGCACATTATCCCTCATTTAATTAAAACAACCTCTAAAGAGGTATTTGCATACCAATTTGGCGATTATTGGATGGATGTCGGAACCTATGACTCCTATCTAGATACAAATCTCGCGATGACAAAGGATTATACAGAGCTTGACTTATATGATCCAACCTGGAAGGTTTATACGAAAAGTGAGGATCTCCCACCTGTTAAGGTAGGTAGTGAAGCTGTAATACATAATTCACTTGTCTCCAATGGTTGTGTGATTGAAGGTAGTGTTATTAATTCAGTTTTAAGTCCAGGTGTTCGTGTGGGCAAAGGTTCTGTCATTAAGGATTCTGTAGTTTTAAATAACGTAATTATTAGCACGGATGTAACCATCAATAGATGTATTTTAGATAAGAAAGTAACTGTTGGTAGAAATGCTTATTTAGGATATGGTGATGACTACACTCCAAATATTGAAAAGCCTGATTTATTAAAAACTGGGATAACCGTTGTTGAAAAAAATACAATTATTCCAGGGGATACAATGATTGGAAGAAATTGTAGAATATTTAAAACTGGTGTATTCACATCAAAGGTTGTTAAGAGTGGTTCAACCATCCAATAACAAATAAAAACTGGGAGAATTTGACTTCTCCCAGTTATTTTTTTACGCGTTTTCTAACACTGCTTCTTTTTTGAGTCCTAGATTCTTAAAGAAGATACCACCAAGCAACATGATATAGGCACATAATGAAAATCCAAATATATAAATCAAAATAAAGATAGGTGCTGGAACTAATGGCTGGAAAAGTCCTAATATAGGTAATCCGTTTTCAAAACGTGGGTTGATGAAAAACATATTGAATGTTCCATCATGAATCCATGCATTAAAGATTGTGTTCATCAATAGTGCAATTCCAACTAAAATAGAGAAAACAGCGGATGCCTTAAAAATGGATTTAGATTCTAGCTTGATATGATTAGCGATTAAACCTAATCCAATGATAGCCATTCCACCATGATGCACCATGGTTTGAATATTAATTCCTATTGTTGAGACAAAGACTGTCATTGGGTAGAGCATCACTGCTAAACCTGCAAATAATCCAAATGTCGCTAAGAATATTTTTAGAGCTTCAAAAACCTTTTTATTTTTAGTCAATCCAGCAACAAGTGCAACATACATTGGTGTTGAACAAAACTGGAATGGAAAGATATACCATTGATAATCCCAGTTTGCTTGATAAGAAAAAATAAGTTGTTTGTATATTTCAAATAGGATTAATAATCCTGCAAAAATAAGTAAAACCTTTTTCAATTTAGCATCACTCATATTTTTCATACGTGTGATGGAAATGATAGATCCTATAATAACTAAAACTAAGGATAGGTAGTGAAACCAGCCTTGACTTAGTGTTCCATAGGGAAGTGGACGGTTCATTTCACCGTTTAAAAATTGGAGTATTTCGTTCATGTTGACAACCAGCTTTCATTATTCATCAAGAAAAATTATAGCATGAATTATATGCAGGATGTATCAACATTTGTGCAAGATATCTAAATTATTTGTCTTTTCTTAAAAAGAATAAAACTAAATACAATAGAAACCAAAGTTAGTGATACAAAGATGATAAAATTGGTTAATTCAAAATTGACTTGTTCCTTTAACCAGCCAACTGGTTCAACAAAGGTAAATGGTGAAATATACTTTAATGACTTTAAGAATGCATTATCTGTTGCATAGGCAATTGTAGTGATGATATATAAGGGAAATGGAATCGCGACTGCGATAAAGCTGGATTGACTTGGCTTCAATATTAAAGCTAAGAACATGCTTAAATATGCAAGCATTAAAAACATAATATAGTCAAAAAGTCCAAACATCCAAATCGCTGAAATATCCTCACCTGGAGCAACAATCAAAAACCCTAAATCGACCATTAAAACTTGAATTGCCATAAAAATAAATAAATTGACTGCAACAACCATCATCTTAGTGAATAAAAGCTTTTGTCTAGAAATAGGAAGTGTATAAATTACTTCTACTGTCTTTTCTTTTTCGTCTCTGTTGATGATACCAAATCCGACAAGGGCTGCAAATATACCACCCAAAAGCTGAAGAAACATTGCTCCTTCAGTGGCGAAATATTCGATACCACTATCAGGAATACCACCAAATAAATCAAGCATACCTACAAATCCACTATCAATCGATTCTAGGTATTCAATCATTTGCTCTAAGGCCTCAAACATGTCCTTAGCCATAGGATAAATCATAATGACTAAAAGTAGAGATAAAGCTAGGGATACTGACCATATCATTAAGCTTTTGAAGCTTCTTTTAAATTCTAATTTAAATAATTTTCTAGAGAATATGTTCATGACAAATCCTCCTTAATATAATAGACTGCGAAAAGCTCTTCTAATCCAATATTTCTTAAAACGACATCCTTAAATTTATATTTGCCTAAGTAGTTGATTAATAGATTGACATCCCCATGATAGGTATAATGAGATGAACCATTGAAATCATTGATATAGCTTAACCCCTCTAAAACAAGGTTTTGATAATTTGGTGTCACCATTAATCTCTTATGCTCATCTTTTCTAATATCTTCCATGGATTTAGTAAATAGAATTACACCTTCCTTAATCAGTGCGACTCTATCACAAACCTTTTCAATTTCACTTAAGACATGTGATGATAAAAGAATAGTCGTGCCATTTTTCTTAGCTTCTAATAAAAGATCTAAAAATCTAGATTGAATGAGTGGATCGAGTCCTGAGGTTGGTTCATCTAAAATCAGCAATTTTGGTTGATGCATTAATGCGACAACAATACCAATTTTCTTTTTATTTCCGAAGGATAATGCACCAAATTTCTTAGTTAGATCAATGTCGAGATTTTCAATTAATAGCTTTAAATACTCTGGATTTACCTTTCGCATGACTTGAAAGAAATCTAGAACACCAGAAACCTTCATTTCATTGAAAAAGTAGGATTCACTTGGCATATATCCTATATCTTGATTGATTAAATGACTTCCTAACTTCACTTCCTTATCCATGATATAAGCATGTCCATCCTGAAGCTCAAGTAAGCCTAAAAGAATCCTTATTAATGTTGTTTTACCTGAACCATTGGGTCCAACAAAGCCAAAAATCTCACCCTCTTTAACATCGAGTGTGACTTGATGTATACCTCTGGATCTTCCATAATATTTTCTAGCATCAGCTACATGAATCATAATAATCCTCCTTTACATGAAATCATATGGAGATAACTCCTCCAAGGGATCTTCACTTTCAAATTCATTATCTATTGTGTGGTTCAAACGAAGCGCTAATGTGGTTTGTCTTTTCTCTGAAATATGGTTTGCTGCATAAACAAGCAAATTCATATCACCAAGCAAAATTAAAAATCTTTTCGCTCTAGTAATTGCTGTATAAATCAATTCTTTTTTTAGCATATGCATATAGCTTCTAACCATTGGGATCATCACTATCTTATATTCAGATCCTTGAGATTTATGAATACTAATTGCGTATGCAAGATTTAATTCATCTAGGTCACTCTTGTCATACATGACATCATTATCATCAAATGTAACTACCATATATTGTTCATCTTGGCTGTTGACCCTGATATCTTTAACTATACCGATATCGCCATTCATAATTAATCTTTCTGGATCATTAACAAGCTGGATGACCTTATCCCCTATATAATAGGTTTTATCGCCATACTTAATGGAAATAGATCGATTTTTATTAAACTCTTCCTGTAAAATCTTATTGAAGTTATCAATTCCTAAATCTCCCTTGTACATTGGAGCGAGTATTTGAATATCATCAATCATTGAATAGCCTTCACTGAGTGCTCCTTGAACCTGCTTAATAATAACTTCCTTGATTTTGTCTGCATTTGCACGGTATAGATATACGTCTTGATCACTGTTTAAATCCTCAGATGTTAAATCTTGATCGTTGACTGCTCTAGCAAGACTAATTATCTTAGAGTCCTTAGCTTGTCTGTGGATTTCCTTTAACCTAACGGTTGTAATCATTTTTGAATCAATGAAATCAGCTAAGACCTGTCCTGGACCTACAGATGGTAGCTGGTCTACATCTCCTACAATAATGACCTGAGCACCAGGTTTTATTGCAGAAAATAATTTTTTAGCGAGAAATAAATCAATCATCGATGCCTCATCGATAATGATTAAATCCTGTGGCATCAAATGACTTTCATCATAGGTAAATAATCCATCATAGCTATAGCCTAAATGTCTATGAATGGTTTTCGCATCCATATCTAGAAGTTCCTTCATGCGTTTAGCAGCCCTACCAGTTGGTGCCATTAACGCTATTTTTTCATAGATTAATGGGTTTTTATAATTGAGCTTATTGTATATTCTATAAACCTCTAGTAGGCCATCAATAATTGTTGTTTTCCCTGTACCTGGTCCGCCAGTAATAATCGATATAGGGCTTGATAGGGCCTTTAAAATGGCTTCTTTTTGAACTTGGGTATATTGCATGTTCTTCTGAATTTCAACAGCATCTAAAAGTGTTGTTAGATAGTTCATATCATATATAACTGCACTAGACTCTGTAAGTTCAATTACCTTTTCAGCTAATGAAATTTCTGTGAAATAGGATAGTGATAAATAGAATCTATCCTCTTCAATAATAATTCTTTTCTCTTCGATTAAGTGATCGATTGCAGTTGTTAAATCTAAGCCATCTCCAAGTACAGATGCTGCATAATTTTCTACTTGTTCTTTAGTTAAATAAACATCACCATTTTGATAGGCGATATATTGCATTGCGTAAATAATAGCCGCTTTAATTCTTCTTAAATCATCTTTTGGAATGGATAGCTTGCTTGCTATCTCATCAGCCTTAATAAAGCCTATACCCTCAATATCGTCAATTAAACGATAAGGATTTTCTTCTAGTTTTTCTAGTGTAAGCATTTGATATTTTCCAAGTAGCTTCATCGCTAGCTTACCAGATAGGTTATAGCCATATAATGCAACTAGGATGTGCTCATTGGTTTGGTTTTCAATTAATTGCTGATAGAACTTTTCAATGCGTATCGCAGTTAATCCAACTTCCTTTAAAACCTTTTTATCATTTAAAATAATTCTGATTGAGTCATTCCCAAAATGATTGACTATTTTTTCAGCTGTTTTTGGACCAATCCCATGAAAAAATGAACTGGAAAGATAGGAAATAAGTCCAGATGCACTTTGCTCTTCACATTTCTTAAAGGATTCAATTTTGAATTGGTCACCATAGCTATTATGCTTTACCCAAGATCCAGTAAATTCATACATTATATCTTCGCTGACAATTGGAAAATAGCCAACGATTGTAATAATTTCATCAGATTCATTGGTTATCCTTGCGATTGAGTAGCTATTTTCTTCATTATGAAATACATAGTTTTTGACTTTACCGATGATGGTTTCCATAGCTTCTCCTTTGATTTAATAGTTACTTAAATTATACCATGTATCGATATAAAAAAAAGGAACCGAAGTTCCTTTTAACTATAAAGTCTAGTCTTTTTATCCATATAAGCTTCAGAAATAAAACCAGAACCTAAACAGACTTCACCTTGATAAAATGCACATACCTGTCCTGGAGTAATCGCACGAATCGTTTGAGGATAGCTGACTAAAATGGTTTCATCATCAATCCATTGAACGATTACATCATTATCCTTTTGACGATATCTAAATTTAGCAGTCATCTTACCGTCAATCTTTGGACCTCTCCATATGACATCTGTAATTAATGCAGAATCACTGTATAGGTGAGGGTGATCAAAATCTGGTTCGACATAAAGTGTATTCGTTTTTAAATCCTTTCCTACAACATACCATGCACCAAGTTCATCCTTTGATCCACCAATACCAAGACCTTTTCTTTGTCCGATTGTATAGTTCATTAAACCATGATGATCCTTTAGGATGGTACCATCTAATCTTTTCATTTTTCCTGGTTGTGCTGGAAGGTAATTCGATAGAAACTGATTAAAATGGCGTTCACCGATAAAGCAAATACCGGTTGAATCCTTTTTGGTAGCTGTAGCTAAGTCTTGCTCTAATGCGATTTTTCTAACTTCTTTTTTATCGATATTTCCAATTGGAAACATGACATTTTTAAGCTGATCTTCCTTAAGCTGTGATAGAAAATAGGTTTGATCCTTATTTGAATCTAGGGCTCTAAGGAGCTTTGGGTAATCTCCTGTTAAGTCAATTCTCGCATAATGTCCCATGGCTATATAATCTGGATTAAACTTTTTAGCGTAATCGACAAATGCCTTAAACTTAATTTCATTATTGCATAGGACATCTGGATTTGGAGTTCTATTTTTTTTATATTCGTCTAGAAAATAAGAAAATACGCGATCCCAGTAATCCTCGATGAAATCAACCTTGTGTAGCTTAATTCCTAGTTTATCAGCAACTAATTGAGCATCCTGGAAATCCTTTTCTTGTTCACAGATTTCATCATAGGTAGTTGGATTTCCCTTATAATCATGATTGGTAGCACTATCCCAATTACGCATAAAAACGGCTTCAACATCGTAGCCGTCTTTTAGAAGTAAATATGCAGCAACGCTACTGTCTACTCCTCCGCTTAACCCTATAATGACCTTCTTTTTCTTCATCTAAAATCACTTTCTTTTTACATCACTAGGCATCCTGTATTGACCCCTCGGTGATAATGATATACCTAGGATTTTTGGTCCTTCAGGTAATGTTTGACGCTTAAATTGCTGCGAATAAAAACGCTTGAAGAAGCGTGTAACGTAGTGCTTAGCCTCTTCCTTTGAAAATTCGAATGCGTTTCTTATTAAGAATTCAATCTTTTCTTCATCTGCACCATGTTCAAGATGATGGAATAAAATGAAATCATTGACGTCATATCTTCCAATTGATTTTTCCGTATCTTGATTTTCTAATAACTCAGGTGTTATTGGTGCTTGTAATATTTTATTTAAGGTTTCTCCAATGTTTGTATATAAGTTATTTGCATGGTATCCAATGAGTAGTTGAACCCAAGTCTTTGGTAATCCAGCATTGACTGCATACATACTCATTTGATCACCGTTATAGGTCATCCATCCTAAAGCAATCTCAGATAAATCGCCTGTGCCTAATACAAATCCACCATATTTATTTGCTAAATCCATTAAAACCATAGTTCTCATTCTTGCTTGAGCATTTTCATAGGTCACATCCTTTTCGATGTGCGATATAGACTTCAAATGAAGATCCACCGATTTTGCTATCGGAATTTCAAGCTTTGTAACATCTAAACCATCCATCAATTTAATTGCTGCTGATTTAGATTGCTTCGATGTTGCTTGAGCTGGCATAGTGACTGCAATAATATCCTTTGTGTCTCTACCTAGCTTTTTCATCGCTTGATGACTTACAAGTAATGCTAAAGCAGAATCTAGTCCACCAGAGACACCAATTACAATTTTATTTGATGATTCAGGTAGTGATTCAAGTCTTTTAATTAACGCGAAAACCTGAAGGTTATTTGCTAATTCGATTTCTTCATTAATATTTAGTTCAGGAATAAATGGTTTTTGTGAGATTTTATGCTCAAATTCAAATGTTTCAGATTCCTCGAATTTAACTGGTACGAATTGATATTGATTTTGAATCATCATATGCATATCACGATAGGTTGAATCCTGTCTTTTTTGATAATTAATTGCTGAAATATCAATGTCGGCAGTTAAAACAGAGGAATCCATTGAAAATGTTGCATCCTCTGCAACCATTGACCCTTGATTTGCAATGAGCTTATGACCTGAAAAAACAACCTCTGAGCTCGATTCAAAATGACCAGAGCTTGTATAAATATAAGCTGCCATTTGCTTTCTTGAGTGATCTAAAACTAAATTTCTTCTCACCGCTAGCTTCCCAACTCTTTCTGGAGATGCAGACAGATTGAAAAACATATTTGCTCCTGCAAGACTCATATCGTCTGAAGGACTATATGCAGCCCATAAATCCTGACAAACCTCAACACCGATTCTAATATTTTGATCAGCATCTTCAAAGATTAAATAGCCAAATGGAACTTGTTCTCCAAAGAGCTTAATATTCTTCATGGTTGTTTTATAGCCAGTATGGAACCATCTCTTCTCATAAAATTCATGATAGTTAGGTAGATAATGCTTAGGAATAACCCCAATCACTTTCTTTTGTTTAATCACAACAGCACAATTGTATAAAATACCATATAAATCTAGAGGAGCACCAATAATAAAGATTCCCTTATAGGTGGTTTCATCCATGATTTCCTTCAATGCTTGCTTTGCTTCAGAAATAAATGCTTCCTGGTAAAAGAGATCACTTGCTGTATACCCTGTGATTGAAAGCTCAGGAAAAACAATAACACTGGATTTTGTTTCTTTAAGAATGGAAAGAATTTCTTTCTTGTTATGCTGGATATCACCAACACTAATTTTTGGTGTTGCTGCAGCAACTTTGATTAACCCATACTTAAACATGATTTTGCTCCTCATAGAGATGATTTTTTAAAATATATTGATAGACCTCAGGGGTCAAATGTCCAGAATGTTTTTTCAAGCTTTTTCGTATTGCTGACGATGAAATGTTTTCATTAAATTCAAGGTAAGTGAAATGATGCTTAACATTCTTAAACATTTCCTCAAATTCTTCCTTTGAAATGGAGCCTTCTCTTGTCATGACAATAAATGGGTAGGACTCTAATAATTCTTCATAATTTATCCAAGTTTTAAAATCCTTTAATTGATCGGAACCAATGACAAAGTACAAGTCGTCATGCATTTTATTGATTTCCCTTAGGCTTGCCAATGTTCCCTTATATTCTCTTCTTGATTCTATATCTAAAACTGTAGCATTGTTTATTTTTTTCACTAATAATTCAAGCATTAAGTATCTGTGAGAAAATGGAATTAGCTCAGGCTTCTTATAATCATCACCTACTGGAAGTAATAGAACCCGCGCACCTTTATAGGTAGACAGTAGTTTTTTTATTATATTTTGATGTGCGATTGTGGGTGGATTAAATGATCCACCGAAGACTAAATGCATGCTATCACCACCTTTTATTATATCATTTTTTAAATGATATGAAACTAGAGGGTATTGAAAAAACTTTAAGATGGGTAAAAATACGATTAAACCTTACATAATGAAAGGATTTGAGCGTTATTCTTTAAATCATTTATAAATACTGATATAATTAACATGTATCAAAATAACAATTCCGGTTTCCCAAAGGAGAGCGAACATATGGACTTAAAAGAACGTTATTATCATAAAATCAGATTAGATAAGATGCGCTTAACAAAGAGCAGAAAAGCGATGATTGAAATCTTAGAAAATCAACATCTTACATTCAAAGAAATACAGAAAGCATTAGCTTCTCGTGGTTTTTATAATGTGTCAACTATTTATAATAATCTTGAATTCTTAATTGATCAAAAGATTGTCGTAGAAATTTATATCAATGATACGAAGTATTATGATCTATCCATGGGTAATCCAATGCACTCAGCAGATAGTCATATTCATATCATGAATAAGGACACTAATGAAATCACTGAAGTTAATAGTCCTGATATCTTTGACTTTCTATCGAATCACCAAGCATTCAAGCATTTAGATCTTGAATACATTAGAATTATCATTTCAGCTCAAAACAAGAAAAAATAAGCACATTCATTGTGCTTTATTTTTTTTCAAATTTCATAAAAAGCTTAGCGGTTTCAATATTGGTTGCTAAAGGAACCTTATAGACATCGCTTAATCTAAGTAATGCAGAAACATCTGGTTCATGTGGCTGTGCTGATAGGGGATCTCTAAAGAAAAATACCATATCAATCTTACCATTTGCGATCATTGATCCAATTTCCTGGTCTCCTCCAAGAGGACCAGATTTTTTTAAGCTAATTTTTAAACCTGTATGAGCAATTAATATCGAGCCTGTTGTCCCTGTAGCGTAAAGATCATGCATTCTAAAAAAATCAACATGCTTTGCAACAAAATCCTTAAGCTCATCCTTTTTCTTGTCATGTGCAATCAGTGCAATTCTCATGATTTTTATCTCCTTTTCAATGCTCTGAGTTTAGCAGATTTACTTCTAGAGTTTCGGTTTATTTCTTCCTCTGTTGGATAAACTGGTTTTCTTGTAACAACCTCAAAATCAGATAGATCCTTATTGATAATTGGTAGGTTTTTTGGAATGTCTGTTGAGCTCTCATCTCTAAAGAAATGCTTAACGATTCTATCCTCCAAGGAATGGAAGGTTATAACAACCAATCTTCCCTCTGGATTTAATAAATCAACAGCATCCTTTAATACAGTTTCAAGCACAGTGAGTTCATCATTAACGGCTATACGAAGCGCTTGAAAGACTCTTTTTGATGAATGTCCTTTTTCTTTATAATTCACTGAGTCACAAATTTTAACCAAATCCATTGTCGTTTTCAAAGGTCTTCTTTCGACAATTCTTTTCGCGATTTTAAACGAATTTTTCTCTTCGCCGTAGACAAAAAATATACGAGCAAGCTCACTTGCTTCATAGGTATTTAGGATAAATTCAGCAGTTATTTCTTGGTGTTGATCCATGCGCATATCTAGTGAGGTATCCTTTAAATAAGTGAACCCTCTTGTTTCATCATCAATTTGAAAAGAGGATAGTCCTAAATCTAATAAAAGTCCATCGATTTTATAGATTCCATTTTCAGCTAATTTTTGTTTTAGGTTTTTGAAATTACTTTTTATAATTTTATAGTTTTTATAGTCCTTTAGAACTTCATTTGCGAATGAAATCGCGAAATCATCCTGATCAAATGCATATAAAAAACCATCTTTTAGATGATCTAAAATTAATTTTGAGTGCCCAGCACCGCCAAGTGTACCATCGACATAGATACCGTTAGGCTTAATATTCAAATAGCTGATTGCTTCTTCTTTCAGTACTGTTTCATGCTTCATATGTTATCAATCCTTTTTTATAGTTCATCTCTATTATATATGATAAATTTATATATTTTCATTTTAAAGAAAGAAAAAGGTGCCTGTTGGCACCCTTCCTTAATCCTTCTTGGATTCCTTCTTGGTTAAAACCTGTTGTCCTTTGTAATAACCACTGTTTGGTGTAACACGGTGTGGTAATGTGAATTCACCAGTCTGTGGGCAAACAACTAATGCAGGAGCAGTAAGTTTGAAGTGAGTTCTTCTCTTTCTCTTTGCAGTTTTACCCGTTCTACGAAATGGAACAGCCATCTGTTCACCTCCTATTTTTTCACTATCTTATCTAAATCAGCAAATGCAGGATGTGGGCTTTTCTCTGGTTCAAAAGAAGCGTCATTAGCATCTGGATGATAGATGGTATAAGGTTTCTCGGATAGTATATATCCGAAGATTATGTCTTCAAGCTCTAGCGGATCTTCGAATGGAAAATCTGCTTCTTCAGTATTCCCAAAGATAATGACTTCATCGAAGCTCATTTCATAGGGTACTGGCTTTAATGTCTTAGAGCAAGCTAGCTCCATATTGACATCGACATGAATGTTCATGGTGAGCTCATCATGTTTGAAAAATATATCCGCTTTAACTTTTGCTGGCTCAATAGATAGTACCTCTACTGAATCTTTAATCATTTTCGAATAATCAATGACAAGATCAATTGAGGTTTTCTCTTTTAACTCATGGATTGAATATTTCATAATATCACCTCAACGAAAGTATTATACATAATAATTTGATAAAAGTCAATCAATTGAATACATTTTAAAAAACCCCAGTGGGGTTCTTAAAGTTTACGGCTTGTACGCACTTTACTCTTTAAAATTTCTAGTATTTTCGATTCTGTTTCTGTGAGTAAAGCATTTAATTCATATTCAGAATGTATATGGTGGTTTCTTAGGTGGAATGGGACGATTGTTCCATCAGCTAAGCCAACCTCAAGATCTAACATGATATATTTTGGATGATCATTATTATCATATTTTATCGAGGTTTCCATGTGGACTACATCAAAATAATTGAATTCTCCAGCAACATCGAATGCTATATGTCCATTTCTATGGTCGACATTTGCTTGATGGTAAAATAAAGAGTCTAATCCAAAGAATAAAACAGTAACAAGTGCTTGGTCATAAAGTAGTGTATAGGTACCATCAGGTTTTTTATCCAAGCGATATGAAACCTTTCCTTTATGATCAAATGCATCTGGGACGGTAATCACTATTAAGGATTCATAGTCTGATTCTTTAATTGAAGAGAGTTGGTGTGCACGATTGATGACATGCTTATAGTCTTCATGAAGCATATCCTCATAGGAATCCTCTGCACGTCCCTGAAATTTCTTGAAATATTTAGATGTGTATTTAGAACGGTTTTTAATCTTTTTAGATTTTTTTTCAACGGGTTCTTTAATCTTTTCAGCTTTGACTTTCTTGCCTTTAGGTTCTTCAGTCAATTCATCTTCAATAAATTCTTCATTTTCGATAGATTGATTCTTATTTTTCTTTTCTTTCATGGCAATACCACCTTTCGCCTTCTATTCTATTTTAACAAATATTTAAAATACTAGTCAACTTTTCGTATGCTTTTGGATGATATTTATCAAATATCAAGCATGTTTGATGTTATTCTCCTAAAATGCCTTCAAATAACAGGTTTCTGAAGTCTTCTGTCTTGGAATCTAATATATAATCTTCTATTGAATTTTCGCTTAATACACGGGTTATACTTTCTTTATCATAGGGTAAATCGATAAATTTCTCTTCAAAATCCAGTAATTGTTTTTTATCGAAAAAATCACCTTGAATCGCTAAATTTTTAATAACGCCTTCTGCTAAATCAAGCTTGATTTCAAATAAACCGCCTGGAATTCTTTTTTTAAGTATTTTTGTATATGCTGGTTGTTTTTTGTAAATCCATTCCTTAGTCTGAAATTTTTTAGATAATTCATGGATTTCTTTGATTTCTTGTTTGCTTAAAACATAGGTTTGATTGGTCAATGTATTCTCGAAATGCTTAATCAGCTGCTCTTGAGTGAGTCCTTTTAAATAAGGCTTTAAATTGGTCACTCTAGATCTTACAGAATCTATACCCTTAGATACTAATTTTTCATCACTTGGAGAGATTGCTCTAACCATCGTCTCTAAATCACAATCATAAAGGAAAGTCCCATGCATCAGCATGCCATACTTATTTTGCAAAAATGCATTTCCAGATATTTTTTTACCATCGAATAATAAATCATTTCGACCAGAAAACTCGATATTTATATCAAGCAATTTCATTGAATCAATAATTTTTGATAAATAGGTTTTAAATGTGAATTCTTTGTTTGTTCTTTTTGTAACAATTGAAAACATTGTATTTCTGTGATCGGCATAAACACAACCACCTCCGGTAGGTCTGCGGTACACATCAATACTATTTTCTTTTAGAAAATCTAAATTCACTTCATTTTCAATAACTTGATTTTTCCCAATGACAACACCATGGATTTCCCAAGTAAAGAAAAATGTCTCGTCATTTTTAAGTAATTTGGTTAATACATACTCCTCTAATGCAAAATAAAAATATGGCTTTAAATTTCCTTCATTATTATGTCTAATTAGAATCATAAAAGTCCTCCAAAAAGGTATTTTTCTAAATTAATTATAACATGGTTGCTCATGATTATGAAACATAGAGACTTTTATATAAGAAATAAATAAAAATATACTTATTTTCAATATTGATAAGTTAGCAAAATGGAAAAACTAAAGTAATAATGATATAATGAGTCTAAATAAGGGAGGTTTATTATGCTACTTTTTCTAAAGCTTTATGGCATTTCATTTATTATCTTTTTTGCTATTGATTTACTCTGGTTGGGGATTATTGCCAAAAATATTTATCAGAGATATATAGGTGAGTTATTAAGACCAGATGTCAATTGGGTTGCAGCGATTTTATTCTATCTTTTATTTATTGGAGGGCTAGTCATCTTTGTCTTAATGCCAGCTGTAGATTCAGGTTCATGGGTAAAAGCACTTCTGCTTGGTGCATTGTTTGGATTCATCACCTATGCAACCTATGATCTAACAAATCTAGCTACATTAAAGGGTTGGCCAATTCAAATAACAATTATCGATTTAATTTGGGGGACATTCCTTGGTGCTTCAACAAGCACATTGTCCTATTTAGCTTATAAACTCATATTTTAAGAGGTGAATGATGACTACATCCGTGTTAACAAATGAATTAATCTACAAATCATTTATAATTGGTGCTAAAAATGTCATTCAAGAAAAAAACAGTTTGAATGCCATCAATGTGTTTCCAGTACCCGATGGAGATACAGGAAGTAATCTTGCATCCATGATGACAAGCATTATTGAAAAATCAGTTTTAGGTGAGACAAGTGAAGAAACTATTCAATCCATCGCTGATGCAGCGATTGTTGGTGCTAGAGGTAACTCTGGTATTATTTTCGCACAATATATCCATGGATTCTCAAAGGGCTTTAAAAACGATGTTATCGATACCGATACATTTATTGAAAATGCATCTAGTGCTGCTGATTATGCCTATCAATCTATTTCAAAGCCTGTTGAGGGTACAATGATAACTGTTATGCGTACATGGGCAAATGCACTCCGTGAATTTAAGCATGCTGCATCCTCCTTCTTAGAGCTTCTTAATCATGCCTTTGAATCAGCGAAAGAGGAGCTTGCTAGAACACCTGAAAAGCTAGCAGTCCTCAAGGAAAACAAAGTTGTTGATGCTGGAGCTAAAGGCTTTGTTCACTTTATTGAAGGCTTCATTAAAGCACAAAAGGGTGAAGATGTTGAAATACATGCTGAAGTTGAAAAGATTAATGAGCTTCATGTAGAGCATTTAGAGGATTCACTTCATAGATATTGTACAGAAGCATTACTTAGAGGTAAAAATCTAAATTTAGAACAAATGAGATCCGAATTAGAAAAGCTTGGAGATTCACTGGTTGTTGCAGGTAGTGAAAGAACTGCAAGAGTTCATATTCATACCGACCATCCTGATGAAGTATTTGCATATATTGCAAGTATGTCAAATATTAGTGAACAAAAGGTAGATGATATGAAGCGTCAATTTGAAGCTGCTAATCATCGTAAATATCCAATTGCTATCGTCACTGACTCCATCGCAGATTTACCTGATGAAATGATTGATAATTACCAAATTCACCAATTTCCTATTAGCCTACTCATCAATGATACAACCTATTATGATAAGGTCACGATTAGAAGTGAAAGATTCTATAAGATGATGGATTCCTTAAAGGTTTATCCAACGTCAAGTCAGCCAAATGCGAAAAGCTTAGAAAACTTCTTCTCATTTTTAACAACCTATTATAAGGAAGTGGTTGTTTTAACTGTTTCTAAGGAAATGAGTGGAACCTATCAAGCATTTGTTGAAGCCGCTTCTAAGTTTAATGATCAAAAGATTCACGTGATTAACACCAAACAGAATTCCGGTGCTGAAGGTTTACTTGTTTTGAAAACTGCAGAGCTCATCCAAAGTGGAAAATCCTATGAGGAAGTGATTGCTGAAGTTGAAAAATTAAGAGAACAAACCAAAATACTTGTTAGCGTTAAGACATTAAAGTATATGGTTCGCTCTGGTAGAGTGTCTAAGGTTACAGGAATTGCAGGAAAAATCATGAATTTAAAGCCAGTTATTTCTATCGATAGTGATGGAAAAGGCATTATCTTTGATAAAGGCTTAAGCATTAAATCCAGCAATAAAAAGATATTTAAGCATGTTAAAGAAGTTCAAGACACCTATGGTATTGAATCCTATGCAATCGTTCATGCGAATGCTTGGGATAGAGCTAAGGATTATGAAGAAATATATACTGCATTAATAGGTAAGAAGCCTAGCTATGTGATGGATATTTCGACAGTTGTAGCGATGAGTGCTGGTATAGGAACAGTTGCCATTGCCTACATCAGAAATGAGGATAAAAAATAATGTTATTTTTAGTCAATGCGGTTGCATTGTTCGTATTTTTTAATATGTTTTTCGTTATTGCTCAGCTCAAAAAAAATAATGGAATTGCCGATATGGCATGGGGGTTAGGATTTGTCGTTGTTGCAGTGACTTCACTTCTATTTACAGGTGATTATTCAATCCAAGCCTTAGCGGTAACACTTCTAGTTATTTTATGGGGTTTTAGATTATTCTTCTATATTGGTTTGAGAAACTGGTCGAAACCTGAAGATTTTAGATATGTTGAGATGAGAAAAAAATGGAAAACAAATGTAGGACTTAAGGCGTATTTCATCGTCTTTATGCTTCAAATGTCATTTCTTTATGTAATATCTCTTCCAATTCAACTCGTAAATCTTGAAAACGTTACATTGAACTTAACTGGTTATATCATTTTAGGAGCTGGCGTGTTCCTTTGGATCATTGGATTCTATTTTGAAGCAGTTGGTGACCTTCAGTTAAAAAACTTCAAGAAAAATCCTGAAAATAAGGGAAAGATTTTAAGTACAGGATTATGGAAATATACGAGACATCCAAATTATTTTGGTGAAGCCTTAATGTGGTGGAGTGTATGGATTGTTTCCATGTCGACACTATCATTAACTAGTCTTTATGGAATTATAGGACCTATATTTATTACTTATTTACTCCTTTATGTTTCAGGTGTTCCATTACTAGAAAAGAAATATAAAAATAATGAAGCTTTTCAAGCCTATGCGAAAAAAACTTCAATTTTCTTCCCATTACCACCTAAAAAATAATAAAGAAAAAAACCAGAAAAAAATCTGGTTTTTTTTATCTTCTTTCATCAAATTAGTTTTTAAACATATTTTTGAATTTTTCCCAATTTGATTCTTTATCCTTTTTTTCTAATCTTTCTAGATCTTCATAAAGCTTCTTTTCGGCATTGGATATATTCTTAGGTGTTTTCACTTGAATCACAACCTGTTGATCACCCTTACGTTTAGATCGAACGTTTGCAACACCCTTTTCACGCATTCTAAGAATTGTTCCATGCTCAATACCCGCTGGAATCTTTAAATCAACGTCACCATAAATGGTTGGTATTTCAACAGTGGCTCCTAATACTGCTTGCGTAAATGTAATTGGAACCTCAAGAATGATATCATCACCTTGTCTTTGAAAAACCTTATGAGGTCTAACTCTGAAGTTAAGGAATAAATCTCCTTTTTCTCCACCTTTAGTTCCTCCTGAACCATAGCCTGCAACCTTTAAGGACATGTTATTATCGACACCTGCTGGAATATTAACATCCACAGTTTTCTGATTTTTAACTCTACCCTTACCATTACATGTATTACAACGTTTTTTAATGATTTTACCCGCACCACCGCATTTTGGACAAACCTGTTGTGTACGCATCGCACCAAACATCGTGCGTTGCTCTACATTAATAAATCCATCTCCATGACAGCGATCACAGGCTTCGATATCCTTACTGGATTCAGCACCTGAGCCGTGACAAACATGACATTCTTCATCGACTTCAACATTGATGGTTTTTTTAGAGCCCAAAACAGCGTCCATAAAATCGATGGTCATTGTGCGCTCTAAATCATCACCACGTTGTGGTCCATTATAGTTTTGTTGGGAACGAGTTCTTCCTCCACCACCAAAAAACTGGCTGAAAATATCGGAGAATCCTCCCATATCACCAAAGCCACCAAAGCCCTGTCCACCAGCACCACCAAAAGGATTACCTTGATGACCATATTGGTCATAACCAGCTCTCTTTTGTGGGTCGCTTAGTGTATCATAAGCCTCTTGTACTTCCTTGAATTTTTTTTCTGCATCTTGCTCCTTAGAAACATCAGGATGATATTTCTTCGCTAAGCCACGATACGCTTTTTTTATTTCATCATCTGACGCACCCTTGGAAATCCCAAGGACGTCATAGTAATCTCTTTTATCTGCCATAACATCAACTCCATAGTTTAAAGTAGGACAGGAGTCCTACTTAATTATTTTTATTTTTCTTCGAATTCTGCATCGACAGTGTTGTCACTATCTTTGTGGTTTTGATCTTCTTTTTCACCATGCTCAGCTTGATGTTTTTCTTGTGCCTTTTGATATGCCTTGACAGCAATTTCTTGAGCATCCTTTTCAAGCGCTTCTTTTCTTGATTTGATTAAGTCAATATCAGTACCGTTTAATGCATCTTCAAGATCTTTAATTAAACCCTGGAGTTTAGTCTTAGTAGATGGATCAACTTCATCCTTTAAATCTTCAATTGCTTTATTGGTTTGGAAAATTAAGTTTGAAGCTTCATTTCTAGTATCCGCTTCTTCGCGTTTCTTCTTATCTGCTTCTGCTTGTTCTTCAGCTTCCTTAACCATACGTTCAATATCTTCCTTAGATAATGATCCAGTTCCGCTAATAGTAATCTTTTGTTCCTTATTTGTACCTAAATCCTTCGCTTTTACCGATACGATACCATTCGCATCAATATCAAATGATACTTCGATTTGAGGAACGCCACGTGGTGCTGGTGGAATGCTTCCTAATTGGAATCTTCCTAAAGTCTTATTATCAGCAGCCATGCTTCTTTCCCCTTGAAGGACATGAATATCTACTGCTGGCTGATTATCAGCTGCAGTTGAGAATACCTGTGACTTCGATGTTGGGATTGTAGTATTTCTTTCGATTAATTTTGTAAATACTCCACCTAATGTTTCAATACCAAGTGATAGTGGTGTAACGTCAAGTAATAGAACGTCTTTGACATCACCAGCAAGTACTCCACCTTGAATAGCAGCACCCATTGCTACAACTTCATCAGGGTTTACGCTCTTATTAGGCTCTTTATTTAATTCTCTCTTCACCATTTCTTGTACAGCTGGAGTACGTGTAGAACCACCAACTAAAAGAACTTGGTCAATATCTTTATGTGTCATTTTCGCATCAGATAATGCTCTTCTTACTGGTCCAACGCAACGTTCAATTAAACCTGCAGTTAACTCATTAAATTTCGCACGTGTTAAGGTCATTTCTAAATGAAGTGGACCTGCAACTCCCATGGAAATAAATGGTAGAGAGATTTGTGAGGAGGTTACTCCTGAAAGTTCTTTTTTAGCCTTTTCAGCAGCATCCTTTAATCTCTGAAGAGCCATCTTATCTAAGGATAAGTCGACTTTATTTTCTTTTTTAAATTCTTCAACTAAGTATTTAATGATTAGATCATCAAAATCATCTCCACCAAGCTTATTGTCACCAGATGTTGAAATAACTTCAAATGTACCATCTGCTAGTCTTAGGATAGATACGTCAAATGTTCCTCCACCTAAGTCGAAGACTAGAACTGTTTGTTCCTTATCTGTCTTATCAATACCATAAGCTAATGCAGCTGCAGTTGGTTCATTGATGATACGCTTAACATCTAGGCCTGCAATTTTACCTGCATCCTTAGTTGCTTGTCTTTGAGCATCGTTAAAATATGCTGGTACAGTAATAACTGCTTGAGTGACTGTAGCTCCTAGATAATCCTCAGCTGTTTTCTTTAAATTTTGTAGAATCATCGCTGAAATTTCTTGTGGAGTATATTTCTTTCCATTAATATCCACACGGTAATTTAAATCACCCATATGACGTTTAATTGAGCTTACTGTGTTTGGATTAGTAATTACTTGACGTTTAGCAACGTCACCTACTGTAATTTCATCGCCTTTAAATGATACGACTGATGGTGTTGTTCTTCCACCTTCAGCATTTGTAATAACTTTGACTTCTCCACCTTCCATTACGGAAACGCATGAGTTGGTAGTTCCTAAGTCGATACCAATAATTTTATTCGTCTTTGCCATTTTCTTCTTCACTCCATTCGTTGATTTTTACCATTGCTGGTCTTAGTAGTTGATCTTTATATGTATATCCTTTTTGAATTACTTCTAGGTTAATACCGTTTGGTTTTTCCTTATTGCTTTCCTTTTCAATAGCGTAATGAAAATTTGGATTGAATGGTTGGTTCAATGCATCAATTTCCTTTAAACCATCAGCAATCAACACATTATATAATGAGTCGTTAATCATCTTAAATCCGATTAAGAAATTTTTTAGCATCGGATCTTCAGTTGGCATATTGACAACCTTATTCATTTGGTCTAATGGATTTAAAATATCACCAATTAAATTTTTTGATGCATATTTTCTTTCTTGGATACGCTCAGCATGAACTCTTTTCTTAAAGTTTTCAAGCTCTGCTGCATTTCTTAACAGCTTATCCTTTAAATCCTTAACTTCATTTTCAAGCTTTTCAATTGTTTCTTTATGCTTATTCTTTTTCTCTTTTTTTAATTCATGGTCATCATGAATGATTTCATCTTCCATGAGTTTTGTTTCTTTTTTTTCGTCCATTGTTATCATCCTTTACTTTTTATATAATTTGCCTATATTGCTTGCGATGTATTCCACTAAAGGGATGACCTTGCTGTAATCCATTCTAGTCGGTCCTAAGACGGCAATTGTGCCGTGCTCTAAATCGCTAATTCGGTACGGAATTGAAATCATGGTGCAATTTTCCATCGGTATGAGCTGTAAGTCACTGCCAAACCTTATACTTAATCCTTCGTGATCACCAATTAATTTAACTAACTCTCTTCGATCTAGCATTTCAACAAAGTTTTTGATATGCCTTACATTATGAAACTCAGGCTGTTCAAAGACATTGGTAACACCAGATAAATAAAAGTTTTCTTCAGCAAATTTAGAAAATGCGTGAATAAATGAGTGGACAAGCTGTGTTTGATACTCAATAAATGACTCGATTTCAGTTTTCGCAAATTCTGCCTCTAAAATATCCTTAGCTTCTGTAATCAATCGATCTCTTAATAAATCATCTAATGTCTTAATGACTTCCTTTAAATCATTGATTTTCATGTTGTCAGGAATTGTAATATTTTGGTGTTGAACATGTCCTTGATCGGTAACAATTAAGATGACTGCATCATGCTCTCCAAGAGGAATAAAATCAATTTTCTTAATTGTAGACATTTGATGTGTTGGACCAACTGCCATCGCAGTGTAGTTTGTAAGCTCTGATAATAAATGAATTGCTTCTTCAACTGCTTGTTCTCTACCAAGCTTATTCTTGAAAAATATTTCATCAATCAATGGGAACTTATCGATAACATCAGTGTCTCTCGTTACTAAATGCTCGACATAATAACGATAGCCCATTTCAGAGGGAACACGTCCACTTGATGTGTGCGTTTTTTCCAAATAACCCAACTCTTCAAGCTGTGCCATGTCATAACGTAATGTTGCACTAGAAAAATTCAGATAAGGCATCTGGGTGAGTGCTTTTGATCCTACTGGTTGGGCATCCTTGACATAAGTTTCAATGATGGCTTTCAGTATCAGTTTTTGTCTGCTGGTAATCATTCGTACACCTCATTTAGCACTCATTTGGGTTTTGTGCCAACTTTATTGTATTATAATTGATTGGCACTGTCAAGTATTATGTGCTATTTTCCATAAAAAAATAAAAGACACTTAAGTGTCTTATTTTTGTGATTGCTTTACCCACTTCAAATAAAAGGGATTATTCTTCGTTTCATAGCGGATGGTTGATATCTCATCATGCCCGGGATATATTTTGATGTTGCCTGGCAGACTGCAAAGCATTAAAATACTTTTTCTAAGCTCTACTAAATTACCTGAATATAAATCATGTCTACCAACAGATTCCTTAAATAGTGTGTCTCCTGTAAAAAGTCTTTGTTCATATAGGAAGCATAAACCACCTTTTGTATGACCTGGCGTATGATAAACAGTGACAAAGTGATCTGCAAGGGGTATTTTATCTAAGTGCTTTACATAGATAAAATTCAAGTTTTTTCTTTTATAAGGATGTGCCTTTGGTGCATATCCATTGTACTGATCTTCAAATAAGAGATGCGCGTCATCCGTATGCATGTAAATAGGAACATCAAATTCTCCAATTAAATGGATATGATCCTGATGTGCATGTGTTAATAAGATTCCAAGTAGTGTTCTACCCATTAGCGCTGCCATAATATCCTCATAGTCATGCGAAGGATCGATTAAAAGGCAGGAATCGAATCTACAGATTAAATAGCTGTGGGCAAAATCATTTTTTTCTTTAAATGTATTCATATTTTCTTATAGAAAAAAAACTATTCCAAGAATAGCTTATTTCTTTTCTTTATGGGTTGTAGCTTTTCTTTCACGTGGGCAGTACTTCTTCATTTCCAAGCGCTCTGGATGAGCTTTTTTATTCTTGGTAGTATGATAGTTTTCTTCGCCACATTCTGTACAAACCAATTTGACTAGGTCTCGCATGATATTCCCTCCAAACGTACGAATACATTATAACAAAACAATAACATTATTTCAATCATTTAAAATATTATTTTTTTATTGTGAACTAAATATGCAAAAATAAGGATTCAATCAAGCATTTCAACTACCATTTTAACTTATTCTACTATATAATCTATATAGGTGATAAAAAATGTTAATTAGAGAACAATCCAGACCAGTTCAGGTAGGACCCTACCAGCTTGGTGGAAATAATAAGGTCTACATACAAAGTATGACCAATACGCATACAAAGGATGTTGAAGCAACCGTTAAACAAATTAAAGCTCTTGAAGAAGCTGGTTGTGAGATTATTAGAGTTGCTGTTTTAGATATGGTGGATGCACAGTCCTTAGGTGAGATTAAAAAACAAATCAATATACCACTTGTTGCTGATATCCATTTTGATTATAGACTCGCTCTAGAAGCTATCAATCAGGGTGTCGATAAGATTAGATTAAACCCAGGAAATATTCCAAAGCGCGAGCATGTGATGGAAGTTGTTGAAGCATGCAAGAAGAAAAATATTCCAATTCGTATTGGTGTAAATTCTGGATCACTACCTAATCGTATGGCTCCTACTGCTGAAAATATGGTAGAAACTGCTAGACATCACGTAGAAATTTTGGAATCCATGGGATTTTATGATATCGCGTTATCCCTTAAGGCTACCGATATGAAGCTAATGATTGAAGCGTATCGTTTAGCTGCTAAAACATTCCCTTATCCTTTGCATTTAGGTGTAACTGAAGCAGGAACTGCATTTTCTGGTGCTATTAAGAGTGCGATGGGTATAGGTATTTTACTAGCTGAAGGCATCGGAAATACTATCCGTGTATCCTTAACTGATAATCCAGTATTAGAAATTCAAGCAGCGAAAGAAATTTTAAAGAACCTAGGCTTAAAGGATAAGGTACCTAACTTAATTTCATGTCCAACCTGTGGAAGAATTCAATACGATATGATCGATATCGCAAAGAGAATCGAAGAGTATCTATTAAAGATTAATAAAACAATCAATGTAGCAATCATGGGCTGTGCAGTTAACGGTCCTGGTGAAGCGACACATGCAGATATCGGTATTGCTGGTGGTAAGGGTGAAGCAATCTTATTTAGACGTGGAAAAATTATTAAAAAGATTAAAGAATCTGAAGTTTATGATGTTTTGGTTGAAGAAATTAATAATTTTGATGATTCAGTTCAAACAAATGGCGAGCACTAAGGCTCGCCATTTTTATTAATCATTGGGCAGATTGACTTCCATATATTCAATCATAGGATGCTTCATCAAGAAAAGTGAATCATTAAAATTAAATCCTGACATATCATAATAATCAAATTGTCTGAAATAATCATAGTATTGCAAAATAGAAAAAGTATTGTTTTTTCTGGTTAAACCAATGACTTGTGTACCATAGGTATCCCTAATAATATTATAGTGTGTATTATATTGATGATCGGATGCGAGCATCCCTTCAATACCATCTCTTTCATAATACTTGAAACGATATAAATACTCCTTACCCATAGTATAAATTTTCTTTGTATTCAATCTAAAACTCTCATCGGTAAAGGCATACTGATTTTCTTTTCTTACAATGGGATCTATTTCTCTGAAAATTTCAAGTTGATCTTGATTTCGAATAATATTTAAATTGCGCTCATAAGTTCCATTTAATTCTGTATATTTAATTTCAAGTTGATAACCATCTTGATGATAGCTTCCACTACCAACGACATCATTTCTTATGGTTTCTGATGATCCTGGATAAAATGTGGATTTTTCAAGGATGAACCAAAGTGTGTAATCAGGTAGAACACTGACTTGCAAATCATAAATGACTTTCATGTATTCAGAGAGATCTTCACTATTGAAGTCAGGCAAATTCAATCTTTTATAATTTTCAATAAAATATTGATTAGGTGTTTTTGAAAAGATTTGTGTTGAAGTCATGCCCGACTCATTAAAGACTTGGCTTACTTGAAACCTTTCATTAATATATGTATGATAATACTGATTTTCAAACAAAAATATCGAAGCAATAACCATATCAGCTTGATACATAATCAAATTTTTATCTGAGTCATAAGAAAGTATAATCTCTGTACGTATCTCAATACTTGTATTCAATGGTTCATCATCCTCAAATCGAGTAGCATTATATATTTGATAAGGAGTCTCTCCACTTTTAAACTCATGAAAGATAAGAACAACTTGATTATCCTCATTTGAGACTACAGTTGGTTTTTCACATGTGTGACTCATTACAGTCTTATAAATAACATTTCCAGTGTGATCCATATAAGTACAATCGTAAGGTATATATTGATTATCATCATAAAGTTTATTTTGAATCAATAAAAAAGATCCGACAAAAAGTACTAAAAGAATTGGTCTCCATATTTCACTAAGAAGAACTTTTTTATTGATGTTCTTATTTTGTTTTATCTTCAAGTAAAATGATAATAGAGTATAAAAAAATGCAGCTATAATAGTTAAATAATATGATATTTCTTTAGTTATAACTAAAAATTCTGATGGAAAAGCTTGATTCACACTAATCACTGAAACGATATACATGATGATTGCAAAGTAAAAGATTAGATTCATTTTTTTAAGAGTCATGGTCCCCTCCAATACGTCTTCTTTGTTATATTTTATCATAAAAAATAAAAAATGATATATCACCAATCAGCTCTATACCATTTTATATATGATGTTTTTTTTGCGGTTTACTCAGCTCTTCTAAATTTAGCTGAAAAGGTAATATCGTATTCAGCAAGTTCTACATTGTTCATATGAATCTCTCCATCAACATAGTCATATACTTCCTTGATATTTGAAAAACCAACCTTGGTTGTAATCGTGATTTTATCACCCTTAATTCTGTAGGATGCTACTTCCTCATAAACCTCAGCACCAACCTGTGATCCCTTTGACTTGACAGCCAGCGAACCATCTTCAAATAACTCAATTGTGTAATATTGGAAATTTCCAAGATTAACATCTCCAGTCATTTCATAAAGCTCGTATAATCCAGCTTCCTCCTCGTAGCTTGGTGTACAGCCATAAAGCATAACTGCAGTTAGGATTACCCCCACCAATAACAACATTTTTTTCATTATAATCCTCTTTTCTTTTTATATTTTTTGTGTCATATAAATAATGATTGAAACAAAAATTTTACGATGACAATGGATATCTTCGAAATTTAGCTGAAAATGAAATATTGTTTTCTGGATCTTTAACATTCCACATGTGGATTTCTCCATTTTTATAGTCATAAACTTCAGTGAATTCTTCACCATCGATATTAATGTTTACTGTGATTTTTTCATCCTCTATACTAAATTTTCCTACTGCTTTAAACTCATCAGCATACATTGTGTATTTACCTTTAATCTTGATAATTATTTTACCATTCTCGAATAGCTCGATAGTAAAATACTCAAAGCTCGATGAACTAAAGTTTCCAGACATAAAATAGAGTTCATATAGCCCTTTTTCATAGGTGTAATACTTAGATCCTGAACAACTCATCAACATTATAGAGGTTAGGAATATTCCCAACAATAACAATATCTTTTTCATTCTAGTCCCCCATGTTTATTTTAAGTGACAAACAAGGTAATCTCGTAGTCACAAATATCCGAATAGAATTCCTTTTCATGCGATACCAAAATTAAGGTGCCTTGGTATTTAATCATCGCTTCCTTCAATGCTTCCTTTGCATTCACATCTAAGTGATTGGTTGGTTCATCAAAGATTAACACGTTTCCCTTTTGGTGTCTTAGTAGTGCCAGTCTAACTTTCGTTTGTTCTCCACCAGAAAGTGTATTGATATCACGGGTCGCCATTTCATAATCAATCCCATGGTTTCCTAATAGAGACATGACTTCCTTTTTAGTGAAATGTGGATACTTAATATGGACAACCTGAAATGGAGTGAGCCCGTCATCAAAAATAGAGTCTTGCTCAAAATAGGCAATCTTGGCTGTATCGATCCATTTATATTCTCCACCAAGCTTTGGGATAATATCTAGAACAGTTTTCAAAAATGTGGATTTACCAATCCCGTTTTTTCCCGTTATAGCCACTTTTTCTTCCTTAAGGATTGCTATACTCAAAGCTTCTAACAAAGGCTCCTGATAGCCAATTTCAAGGTCTATTGTGGTGAGTACGTCTTTACCTGTAGCTGATGCGAATGGAAAATTGAAATGATAGTTCTTATCATGCTTTGGTGCGACTACTCTTTCTATTTTTTCTAGCATCTTTCTTCTACTTTGTGCCCGTTTAGTTGTCGATGCTCTGACAATATTTCTTTGAATGAAATCCTCAGTTTTTTGGATAAACTTTTGTTGCGAGACAAAGGC